>NZ_JAMYRV010000042.1:0-63621 GCF_040321555.1 Mesorhizobium sp. M0317
CCTGGTCCTCCCCCCCCCCCCCGCTCCGCCCCCCCGCGCCGCGCGCCGCCCGGGCCCCCCCCCCGCGGGGCCGCCCCCCCCCCCCCCGGGCCTGGGCCATCAAGGCGCGCTGGCCGCAATGAGGCGTTCAAATCTCACAACAACGTTATTAAGTTGTCACGCCGAGTGTCTGAATTGAACGCGCGCCCCGTCTGCGCTTGATGCGCCTTTCTGCCTGTGCGATAGGCACTCCAAAGCAGAAAATCTTTCGGAGAGCGCTGACATGGCGGGTGGACAGGGCCTTATGGCCGGCAAGCGCGGCCTTATACTGGGCGTCGCCAACAACAGATCGATTGCCTACGGCATCGCCAAGGCCTGCGTCGACCATGGCGCCGAGATCGCGCTGACCTATCAGGGCGAGGCGTTCAAGAAGCGCGTCGAGCCGCTGGCTGCGGAATTGGGCGCCTTTGTCGCCGGTCATTGCGATGTCACTGATCCGGCGAGCCTCGACGAGGTGTTTGCCAATGTCGCCAAGCATTGGGGCGGCAAGCTCGACTTCCTCGTCCATGCCATCGCCTTTTCCGACAAGGACGAGCTGACCGGACGCTATGTCGAGACGACGCGCGACAATTTCCTGCGCACCATGGACATTTCGGTCTATTCCTTCACCACCATCGCCAAGCGCGCCGAAGCGCTGATGACCGACGGCGGCTCGCTGCTGACGCTGACCTATTACGGCGCCGAAAAGGTCATGCCGCATTACAACGTCATGGGTGTCGCCAAGGCCGCGCTCGAAGCCAGCGTGCGCTATCTCGCCGTCGACCTCGGCGGCAAGAAGATCCGCGTCAACGCCATCTCGGCCGGGCCGATCAAGACCTTGGCTGCTTCGGGCATCGGCGACTTCCGCTACATCCTCAAGTGGAACGAATACAATTCGCCGCTGAAGCAGACCGTCACCCAGGAAGAAGTCGGCGATTCCGCCGTCTATTTCCTGTCGGACCTGTCGCGTGGCGTCACCGGCGAGGTGCACCATGTCGATTCCGGCTATCACGTCGTCGGCATGAAGGCGGTCGACGCGCCGGATATTTCGACTGTCAAGGAATAGTTCTGCCGCGGTTTCCGCCTGCCTGTCCTGATTTCCGGAAGACCTGATGGTTCCGCTCGTCTACATCGTGCGCCATGGCCAGACGCAGTGGAATGCCCAGTCGCGGCTGCAGGGCCAGGCCGACACCGATCTCAACGCGCTCGGCCGCGAGCAGGCGACCCGCAATGGACGGCGGCTGGCCGAACTGATCCAGAACCCTCAGGATTTCGACTTTGTCGCCAGCCCGATGAAGCGGACGCGCGAGACGATGCAGCGGCTACGCTTGGCGATGCAGCTCGATCCCGATGCCTACCGCATCGACCCGCGTCTGGTCGAGGTGCACTTTGGCGACTGGCAGGGCTTTACCTATGCCGAACTCGATGCGCGAATGCCGGGCTCGGCGAAGGCGCGACGGCGCAACAAATGGAATTTCCAGCCGCCGGGCGAGGGCGCCGAAAGCTACCAGATGCTGCTCGAACGGGTGAAGCCGTGGTTCGACGCGCTCGACCGCCAGACGGTCTGCGTCACGCATGGTGGCGTCGTGCGGACCGTGTTTCGGATGGTCGAAGGTGTTTCCGAACACGAAGCGGCAAACCTGGAAGTGCGGCAGGACCGGGTGCTCAGGCTGCAGGACGGGCGTCTGGATTGGCTTTAGATTCGAGCAGATAAAAACAGGACGACCGTCCTGTTTATCCGGGCAGGGCTCCGCCGAGCGGCAAGACCCTGTTCGGCGTCGGTGTTACTCGGTGTCGGGCAGTTCCATGTCGGTGACGACGTTCTCGCCGTTCGTCACGTCATAGGCAATGACGATATCCATGCCCGGCTTCAGCGAATCGAGATCGGTCTCGGCGTTGAGCTTGAAGGACTTGCCGTCCTCCAGCGTCAGCGTCAGCGCGTCCTTGTCGACCTTCTTGATCAGGCCTTCGGTCTGGCCGGCATAGGCGGCGGTGGAAATCAGCAACATGGCGGCAGCAGCGCCAATCAGGGTACGCATCGTCGTCCTCTTTGTCATTGCGCCTGCACGGATGGCGGCGAGCTTTCAACGGGCGGATGGAAGAGAGCAGAAACCAACCGAATGTGTCAAAACTAAAACCGCCGGATCACAGTTTGACCGCTGTGGAAAACGCCAATAGAACGCACCTTTGATCCGGTCCGCTGCCGGGCAGGGCTAAAATTCATGTCTCACAACACGTTCGGCCATCTCTTCCGCGTCACCACCTGGGGCGAAAGCCATGGCCCGTCGCTCGGCTGCGTGGTCGATGGCTGCCCGCCCGGCATCCGCTTCACGCGGCAAGAGATACAGGCCGAACTCGACAAGCGCCGTCCCGGCCAGTCGCGTTTTGTGACCCAGCGCCGCGAACCGGACGAGGTGAAGGTGCTGTCCGGCTTCATCCTCGACGAGGACGGCGAGTCGATGATCACCACCGGCACGCCCGTCTCGATGCTGATCGAGAATGTCGACCAGCGCTCCAAGGACTATGGCGAGATCGCCCGCCAGTACCGCCCCGGCCATGCGGACTACACCTATGACGTCAAATACGGCCTGCGCGACCATCGCGGCGGCGGCCGTTCTTCGGCCCGTGAGACCGCCGCTCGCGTGGCGGCCGGCGCCTTGGCGCGCAAGGTGGTGCCCGGCATGGTGGTGCGCGGCGCGCTGGTCTCCATGGGCGAGAAATCCATCGACCGCGCCAACTGGAACTGGAATTTCATCGGTGACGCCGAAAACCCGTTCTTCACCCCCGATCCGGCGTCCGTTCCCGTCTTCACGCAATACCTCGACGGCATCCGAAAATCCGGCTCCTCGGTCGGCGCGGTGATCGAGATCGTCGCCGACGGCGTGCCAGCCGGCCTTGGCGCGCCGATCTATGCCAAGCTCGACCAGGACATCGCGTCCGGCCTGATGTCGATCAACGCCGTCAAGGGCGTCGAGATCGGCAACGGCTTCGAGGCCGCGCGCATCACCGGCGAACAGAATGCCGACGAGATGCGCATCGGCAATGACGGCAAGCCGGTCTTCCTGTCCAACAATGCCGGCGGCATTCTGGGCGGCATCTCGACCGGCCAGGCGATCGTCGCCCGGTTCGCCATCAAGCCGACCTCGTCGATCCTGACGCCGCGCAAATCCATCGACAAGGACGGCAACGACGTCGACGTCATGACCAAGGGCCGCCACGATCCCTGCGTCGGCATCCGTGCCGTGCCGATAGGCGAAGCCATGGTTGCCTGCGCCATCGCGGACCATTATCTGCGGCACCGGGGACAGACAGGCCAGGGATTAGGCAGTAGGGATTAGGCAATAGGCCAGCCCGTCCTTCCTTCCCTAACTCCTACTGCCCAACCCCTATTCCCTGCGAGCGAAGCGAGCCAATGCCATACGATCAGAAGAAAATCGTCGAAGCCATCCGCGCCTTCGAACGCGGCGAGATCGTCGTCGTCATGGACGATGACGGGCGTGAGAACGAGGGCGACCTGATCGTTGCCGCCGTGCATTGCAGCCCGGAGAAAATGGCCTTCATCATCCGTCACACCTCCGGCATCGTCTGCACGCCGATGCCGCGCGAGGAGGCCAAGCGGCTCAATCTGCAGCCGATGGTCGCCGACAATGATTCCGCCCACACCACGGCCTTTACCGTCAGCGTCGATTTCAAGCATGGCACCACCACCGGCATTTCGGCCGAGGACCGCACGCTGACCGTGCGCAACCTGGCCAACGGCAATGTCGGCGGTTCGGATTTCGTCCGGCCCGGCCACATCTTCCCGCTGATCGCTAGGGAAGGCGGCGTGCTGATGCGTTCGGGCCATACCGAAGCCGCGGTCGATCTCTGCAAGCTTGCCGGCCTGCCGCCGGTTGGCGTGATCTCGGAGTTGGTCAATGACGACGGCACCGTCAAGCGCGGCCCGCAGGTGGCGAGCTTTGCCGAGGAACATGGCCTCAAGCAGGTTTCGGTCGCCGACCTCATCGCCTACCGGCAGCGCAAGGAAACGCTGGTCGAACGCGTCGCCTGCTCCGAAATCGACACACTCGGCGGCAAGGCACAGGTCTTCACCTACACGCTGCCCTGGGATTCCATGCACCATGTCGCGGTCGTTTTCGGCGACATCCGTGACGGCGAGGACGTGCCGGTGCGGCTGCATTCGGAGGATGTGGTGACCGACGTGTTCGGCACCAGCCACCGGCTCGACGCCATTATGAAGGCGATGGGCGAACGCAAGCGCGGCGTCATCGTTTACCTCCGAGAGGGTTCGGTCGGCGTCGCCCATCAGGAGCGCAACCGGCCGATGAGTGCCGACCGTGAGGACCACGAAGAGGCCCGCCGCCGTGAGAACGAGTGGCGAGAAATCGGCCTCGGCGCCCAGATCCTGAAGGATCTCGGCATTTCCTCGATCAACCTGATCGCCTCGCGCGAGCGCCACTATGTCGGGCTTGAAGGCTTTGGGATTCACATCGCGAAAACTGAGATTATCTAGTTCGTCGCGCAAGAGCGACGCTGCCGAAAAAATTGCGCGGGCAGGTCGCCTGCTTCTGCGATTTGCTGAAGCCTCCACGCGTTCGTCATCCTATGGCGAAGCAAGGAGCGAAGCGACGCGGCGCAGACCATAGGATCCATGCCGCGACTTCGACGCGTTGCAACGGTGCAGAATTCTGCTCCGCTGCACCCTTCGGTCAAGGTAACGGAATGGGTCCTCGGGTCTGCGCGGCCGCTTCGCTCCCGCTCGCGCGTGGATGACGACACCAGAGGCCTCACCTAATTCCGAACGTTTGCGATCGTCTCCAAAGCCAACGTCAGGCCATATCCTCACTCCGCGGGAACGGCGGCCGCGTCGCATCCGTCCAGCTCGCATGTGTGGGTGGCCAGGCTGCGCTGGCCCAGCAACACCGTGACCAATGCGATGACGCCGGCCGCCACCGAGACCCAGAACCCGTTGCGGGCGCCGAATTCATCCACCACCGCACCGGCGGCAAACGAACCGAGCGCCATGCCGATGCCGATGCCTGTCATCACCCAGGTGATGCCTTCGGTCAGCATCGCTTCCGGCACGTGGCGTTCGATCAGGCCGAAGGCGGTGATGAAGGTTGGCGAGATCGCCACGCCGCTGATGAAAACGGTCAGCGCCAGCAGCGGCACCGTGTCGGCGGTGAGCGGCAGCAATGTGCCGAGCGCAACGAGGGCGACCGCGAGGGCCAACTGGCGCTGCAGCGGCGCTTTCAGGTTGAGCGCACCGACGACGAGGCCGAGCACGAACGATCCCAGCGCATAGACGCCGATGACGAGGCTGGCGGCGCCCGGCTGGCCGAGTTCCTTGGTGATCGCCACCGTGCTCACTTCCGTCGTCGCGAAGGTGGCGCCGACGAAGATCAGGGCGAAGGTGATGATCTGCACCGGCCTGAGCCGGATTGCCGAGCCGCTCGAGACATGATTCACCGGCCGCACTTGTGGTTCGGTCGAACGCTGCAGGATGAAGGCTGCCGAGCCAAGGGCGAGGAATAGCGTGCTGACCAGGACACCGGCTTCCGGGAACAGAGCGGCACTCAAGCCCACCGACAGCGATGCGCCTGCAATGTAGACGAGTTCGTCCGCCGCCGATTCGAAGGCGAATGCGGTGTTCATCTGCGGCCGGCCGCGAAAAATCTCGGTCCAGCGCGCGCGCACCATCGCCGGCATGCTGGGCATGGCGGCGGCCGCCAGTGCCGACACAAACAGCGTCCACACCGGCCAGTCCTGATTGGCTGCGGCAATCAGCACCGCGAAGGCGAGCACGGTGAGGATGGTGGTCGGAATCACGATCCGCGTCTGGCCGAGGCGATCGACCAGCCGTGATATCTGCGGCGCCACGAAAGCGTTGCTCAGCGCGAACGTCGCCGAGACAGCTCCCGCCAGCCAGTATTCGCCACGCGTCTGCGAGAGCATGGCCACGATGCCGATCGGCGCCATGGCGATCGGCAGCCGCGCGAGGAAGCCCGCGGCGGCAAACCCCTTGGCTCCAGGGGCACGAAAGATTTCCGAGTATGGGTTTTGCATGGCTGGTTCCTCGACAAAGGCCAATTCGACAATTACATACGATGCGTATGAATATAGGTAGTCGATACGCCGCGTATGTCAATTGGCATACGAAGCGTATGTGAATAAGGCCAGAACCATGCACAGACCCCGCAAGGAGATGATTGCCGAAACGCGCGCCAAGCTGATCACGGCGGCCCGCCACGCTTTCGGCACGATCGGCTATGCCGACGCGTCGATGGACGACTTCACCGCCTCGGCCGGGCTGACGCGCGGTGCGCTCTATCATCATTTCGGCGACAAGAAGGGCCTGCTGCAGGCCGTCATCGCCGAAATCGATGGCGAGATGGCCGTCCGCATCCATGAGATTGCGTCGCGGGCGCCAAGCCGCTGGCAGCGTTTCGTCGACGAATGCACGACCTATATCGAGATGGCGCTGGAGCCGGAAATCCAGCGCATCATGTTTCGCGACGGTCCGGCTGTGCTCGGCGATCCGGCGCAATGGCCGAACGCCAATGCCTGCGTCGGCTCGATGACCGATCATCTGACGGCTCTGCAGCAGGAGGGGGTGGTCGTCCCCGGCGTCGACCCCGAAACCGCCGCCCGGCTGATCAACGGCGCCAGCAGCCAGGCGGCGCAGCGCATCGCCAATTCGAACGACCCCGAAGCGACGTCGAAGACCGTGGTGGCAGCCTTCCAGCAACTGCTTGAAGGCCTTCTCAAAAAACAGGGTTCGCAGCCGGCCTGAAATCTGGTCGGCCGAGACCCGGCATTTGCCGAGATTGACAATTCCCGGCCCGGGTTCATCCTCGCCGTCCATCTCTGAGGGGAGATTCGGGCGCATGTGGGATTTCGAAATCGGCAGGTCGGTGTCCATCATGATCAGGACATGGCCGTTCATCGTCTTTCGCATGATCGTCTATTTCGGCATTACGCTCGCCTATATCGTGGCGACCGGCAGCGGCGCCTCCGTCGGCTATGGCGTTGGCCATATCTCCACCGATCCCGACGGGCCGCTTTCCTTTGCACTGTGGGGCGGCATCGTCGGCATCGGCATCGTTTCGATCGCGCTCTACTGGATCCGCGAATACATCCTCTACGTCGTCAAGGCCGGCCATATCGCCGTCATGGTCCATTTGATCGATGGCCGGGACGTTCCCAATGGGCAGGACCAGATCGCCTACGCCAAGGACGTGGTGAAGGAGCGTTTCGCCGAGGCCAACATCCTTTTCGTGGTCGACCAGCTGGTCAAGGGCGCCATCCGCGCCATCACCGGCCTGATCGGCGGCATCGCCGCCTTCCTGCCCATTCCGGGTCTCGGCGGCCTGATCGCTTTCATCAATACGGTCATCCGCCTGTCGCTGACCTATGTCGACGAGATCATCCTCGGCTACAACATCCGCATCAATTCATCATCGCCCTTCGAGACAGCCCGGCAAGGCGTCGTGCTCTACGCCCAGAACGGCAAGACCATGGTCAAGAACGCCGTCTGGCTGGCGGTCATCATGTGGGGTGTGTCCTTCGTCATCTTCCTTTTGATGCTGGCGCCGGCCGCCGCCATCATGTGGTTCGTTCCGGGGCAGCTCGGCGGCTGGGCCTTCGTGCTCGCCATCCTCCTTGCCTGGGCCTTCAAGGCGGCCTTCATCGAACCCTTCGCCATAGCCTGCCTGATGCAGGTCTATTTCAAGACCATCGAAGGCCAGGTGCCGAACGCCGAATGGGACCAGCGGCTGGCCGAGGGGTCGTCCAAGTTCAGGGAACTCAGGGATAAGGCGCTGGCCTCCTTCGGCGGCTCGCGCTGGACGCAGCCGGCGCCCGGGGTGTAATCCCTGTTGAACGTCGGGGCGGTGCGGCGTCAAACCATGGTCAAAGCGGCCGGGCGCGCCTATATCGGGTCATGGTCACTAGGCTCTACACCCATCCGATCTTCCTCGAACATCTGACGCCCCCCGGTCATCCGGAGCGGCCGGACCGCTTGCGCGCTATCGAGCGCGTGCTCGACGACGAGGCCTTCACCGCACTCGATCGGGTAACGGCGCCGCAAGGCGACGAGGCCACCATTCTCTACGCCCACCCCGAGGATTTCGTCGCCCGCGTCCGCGCCGCGATCCCTGAGAGCGGCATCGCCTCGATCGACGCCGACACCAGCGCCAGCCCGAAAAGCTGGCAGGCGGTGGTGACCGCCATCGGTGCCGCCAACGCCGCTGTCGACGACGTGTTCGAGGGCCGCGTCGCCAATGCCTTCGTCGCCTCACGTCCGCCAGGCCATCATGCCGAAAAGACCACGGCGATGGGCTTTTGCCTGTTCAACACCGCGGCGATCGCGGCCCGCTACGCGCAGAAGAAACACGGCGCCGAGCGTGTCGCCATCGTCGACTGGGACGTGCATCACGGCAATGGCACGCAGGACATTTTCTGGGACGATCCCTCGGTGCTCTATTGTTCGACGCACCAGATGCCTCTCTATCCCGGCACCGGGGCTAAAAACGAAATCGGCGCCGGCAACATCGTCAACGCTCCGCTGGCGCCGCAAACCGGCTCGGACATGTTTCGCGATGCCTTGCTGTCGCGCGTCCTGCCGGCACTCGACAAATTCGCGCCCGATCTGATCATCATTTCCGCAGGGTTCGACGCTCACCATCGCGATCCGTTGGCCGAGATCAACCTCAGCGAGGACGATTTCGACTGGGCGACAGGGCAACTGCTGGAACGCGCCGGGCGCCACAGCGGCAACCGGCTCGTCAGCCTGCTCGAGGGCGGCTACGATCTGCAGGGATTGGCATTTTCGGTCGCTGCCCATATCGGGCGGCTGATGAAGGGATAAAGTATGGCTGGCGAAGCAAACGAAGACGTCAAGGCGATGAGCTTCGAGCAGGCACTCGACGCGCTGGAAAAGATTGTCGATGATCTGGAACGCGGCGACGTGCCGCTCGACCAGTCGATCAAGATCTATGAGCGCGGCGAGGCGCTGAAGGCCCATTGCGACCGGCTGCTGAAGGCCGCCGAAGACAAGGTCGAGAAGATCAGGCTGTCGCGTGATGGCAAACCGGTGGGAACGGAGCCGCTCGACGCGGAGTAGTGGAATGGGGCGGGCATAAAGCAGATAGGAGTTCAAGCATGTGCAGAAACATCAAGACCCTGTTCAATTTCGAGCCGCCGGCGACCCATGACGAGATCCGCGACGCCGCGCTTCAATTCGTGCGCAAACTGAGCGGAACGACGCGGCCCTCGCAGCGCAACCAGGCGGCCTTCGACCGTGCCGTCGAGGCGATCGCCGAATCGGCGCATGAGTTGCTGCATTCGCTGGAAACCACGCATCATCCGCGCAATCGCGAAGAGGTGGCGGCCAAGGCAAAAGCCAAATCGGCGCTCCGCTTCGCCTGAGGACATCCAGATGAGTTTCTTCCCCGGCAAGGACCCTGAGCCTGGCGATGCCTTCGCCAGCGACCAGATCGAGCTGATGGTCATTCCGAATGCCAAGGATATTGGCGGCTTCCAGGTTCGCCGCGCTCTGCCGACGGCAAAGCGGCGGCTGGTTGGTCCCTTCATCTTCTTCGACCGCATGGGGCCGGCCATCTTGCGCGCCGGGCAGGCGATGGATGTGCGCCCGCACCCGCATATCGGGCTTTCCACCGTCACCTATCTGTTCGACGGTAATATCAGGCACCGCGATTCGCTCGGCACCGAAATGGTGATCCAGCCGGGCGACGTGAATTTGATGACCGCCGGCCGCGGCATTGTCCATTCCGAGCGCACGCCCGAAGAACTGCGCGGCGCGCCAATGTCGGTCTCCGGCCTGCAGACATGGCTGGCTTTGCCCGACGGCAAGGAGGAAGTGGCGCCGGTGTTCGAGAACACGGCCGCGCTCCTTCTGCCCGAGATCGACGCCGAAGGTGTTTCCGGCCGCGTGGTGATCGGCGATTTCCAGGGACTGCGCTCGCCGGTAAGAGCCGATACCGAGACGCTCTACGCCGATCTGAGGCTGGCGCCCGGCGCCAGCGTCAAAATTCCCGCCGACGCCGAGGAGCGCGCCATCTACACGCTGGACGGCGATGTCTCGATTTCGGGCGACCGTTTTCCGGCCGAACGGCTGCTGGTGTTCCGGCCTGGCGACGAGATCGTCGTGTCCTCCGAGCGCGGCGCCCATTTCATGCTCTTCGGCGGCGCTTCGCTCGGCTCCCCGCGCCACATCTGGTGGAACTTCGTCTCGTCGTCGAAGGAACGCATCGAACAGGCCAAGCAGGAATGGAAGACGGGCCGCTTCGATATCGTTCCCGGCGATGAGGAAGAGTTCATTCCGTTACCGGACAATTAACGTCAGCATCACCCGCGTCACTGACACGCATTTACATTCGGCCGACGCAGGCATATTTCGCCATGATCGACGCGCATTATAACTGAGCAGGCCCTTTAACGTGAACGCAACGCTGCATACGCCGCTTCTCGACAAGGTCCGCATTCCAGCCGACCTGAAGAAGCTTGACGAAAGCGAGCTGCCGCAGCTGGCCTCGGAGCTGCGCGCCGAGCTGATCGATGCCGTCTCGCATACGGGCGGGCATCTCGGCGCCGGCCTCGGTGTCGTCGAACTGACGGTGGCGCTTCACTATGTCTTCAACACGCCGGAAGACCGCGTGATCTGGGATGTCGGCCACCAGGCCTATCCGCACAAGATCCTGACCGGCCGCCGCGACCGCATCCGCACGCTCAGGCAAGAAGGCGGCCTGTCCGGCTTCACCCGTCGCGCCGAGAGCGAATACGACCCGTTCGGCGCCGCGCACTCCTCGACCTCCATTTCCGCCGGCCTCGGCATGGCCATGGCGCGCGACCTCTCGGGCGGCCACAACAATGTCATTGCCGTCATCGGCGACGGCGCCATGTCCGCCGGCATGGCCTATGAAGCCATGAACAATGCCGGCGCGCTTGATGCCCGGCTGATCGTCATCCTCAACGACAACGACATGTCTATCGCGCCGCCGACCGGCGCCATGAGCGCCTATCTGGCGCGGCTCGCGTCGGGCAAGACCTATCTTGGCCTGCGCGATTTCGGCAAGAAGCTGACCTCCTATCTCGGCAAGCGCGCCGACCGCGCCATCAAGCGGGCGGTCGAGCATGCGCGCGGCTACGTCACCGGCGGCACGCTGTTCGAGGAGCTTGGCTTCTACCATATCGGCCCGATCGACGGCCACAATCTCGAGCATCTGATCCCGGTGCTGAAGAACGTCCGCGACCATGCCGACGGCCCGGTGCTGATCCATGTCGTGACCCAGAAGGGCAAGGGCTACGCGCCGGCCGAGGCCGCGGCCGACAAATATCACGGCGTCAACAAGTTCGACGTCATCACCGGCGCGCAGACCAAGGCCCCGGCCAATGCGCCGGCCTACACCAAGGTGTTCGCCGAGAGCCTGGTCCAGGAGGCCCGCCTGGACGACCGCATCGTCGCCGTCACCGCCGCCATGCCGAACGGCACCGGCCTTGATTTGTTCGGCGAAGCGTTTCCGACCCGGACCTTCGATGTCGGCATTGCCGAGCAACATGCCGTGACCTTCGCCGCCGGCCTCGCCAGCGAGGGCTACAAGCCCTTCGCCGCCATCTATTCGACCTTCCTGCAGCGCGCCTACGATCAGGTCGTCCATGACGTGGCGATCCAGAAACTGCCGGTGCGTTTCCCGATCGACCGCGCCGGTTTCGTCGGCGCCGACGGCGCCACTCATTGCGGCGCCTTCGACACCACTTTCCTGGCGACGCTGCCGGGCTTCGTGGTGATGGCGGCTGCCGACGAGGCGGAGCTTCGCCACATGGTGCGCACCGCCGCCTATTATGAGGAAGGCCCGATCGCCTTCCGCTATCCGCGCGGCAATGGCGTTGGCGTCGACATGCCGGAGCGCGGCTCGGTGCTTGAAATCGGCAAGGGCCGCATCGTCAGGGAAGGCACCAAGGTGGCGCTTCTGTCCTTTGGCACGCGGCTGCAGGATTGCCTGCTGGCGGCCGAGGAACTCGGCGCGGCCGGATTGTCGACAACGGTTGCGGATGCCCGTTTCGCCAAGCCGCTCGACGAGGATTTGATCCGCCGTCTCGCCCGCTCGCACGAAGTGCTGGTGACGGTGGAAGAGGGCGCTGTCGGCGGTTTCGCCAGCCACGTGCTGCAGTTCCTCGCCCATGAAGGCTTGCTGGAAAGCGGTCTGAAAGTTCGGCCGCTGGTGCTGCCGGACGAGTTCACCGACCACGCCAAGCCGGAAAAAATGTATGCCGATGCCGGGCTCGACGCGGCCGGCATCGTGCGCACCGTGTTCGTCGCGCTCGGCCATTCCGCGCGCGCGCAACGGGCATGAATCAAACCTCACGCAGCTGAAGCAGTTGCCTGTGCAAGCCTAACACTTTGTTAACGCTTCTCTTTGGCGTTTCGCTTACCGTCTCTTTTGGCCGTTTTTCAACGCCGCCCTGCTAGAACTGCCTCCAGGCAGGGAGTTAAAAACAATGCGAACGCTTCTGTGCGGCGCGGCCCTTTTGGCCGTCATCGCCGCGCCGGCTATGGCCGAGACGCGCTATGACCGCAAGCTTGAACAGGCGGTGGCAGGCATCGTCGCCCGCAAGATGGGCGATATCAGGGGCGCTTTTTCCTACAAGCAGGTGCCGCAGCTTGTCGTCGTGCCGGACGCACCAGTCGTTGCTGTCGAGCGCCCGCGCAAGCAGGCTTCAGATGACGGAAGCGACGGCCTGATGCCGGCCGTTGAACGGCAGGTCTCACGGACGATCTTCTAAAACCACATATCGCGCACGCAGCGCCCATCGCGCGGCAGGTCGTCATAAGTGTCCAGCCCGTCGAAATGGTCGATCGGCAGGTCGGCGACCGCCTCCGGCGGTGCCAGCCTGACATTGACGGCGATACGCGTGCGGCCGCTGTCGCTGCGGCGCAAACCGCGCCAGGCAAGCACACAGGCACATGTCGGGCAAAACAGAATTTCCAGCGACGGCGTCTCCTTGCCAGCGCGGGTGTAGGACTGCACAGGCCCCGCAAGCCGGATACGCTCGTCGACAAAGTCATAGGCCCAGAGCGTGCCATAGCGGCGGCAAAGCGTGCAATTGCAGGCCGTGATCGGGCCGGGATCGCCTTCCAGGGTCCAGTGGGCGGCGCCGCAATGGCAGGTTCCCGTCAGCATTCGTCTTCCTCCGCATTGCCTGAGCCTCTACATCTTGCCGGACTGGCTGCGATATTCAACCGGGCGGACTGGCTTGCGGCCCGGGTCTCGACGTCCTCCCATGCCAATGTCCTTGCCTTCGCGGCCGGCTTTCGCCATGAAGGCCGATGAACTCCCCTCTGCCAGCCAGCACACGCCAGCGGCTCGACGAATTGCTCGTCCAGCGCGGCCTGTTTGCGAGCCGCTCGCGCGCCCGCGACGCGGTCGAGCGCGGCACCGTGACGGTCGACGGCGTGGTCGCCCGCAAGCCCGGCCAGATGGTTCTGCCGCACTGTCTCATCGTCATCGACGATCCGGCGCAGGGTTATGTCTCACGCGCGGCGCTGAAGCTGATCGCCGGGCTCGACCATTTCGGTCTCGATCCTGCGGGTAGTGAAGCTCTCGATATCGGCGCCTCGACAGGCGGCTTCACCCAGGTGCTGCTCGAACGCGGCGCGGCCCATGTCACTGCCATCGATGTCGGCCACGGCCAGATGCATCCTGGTGTCTCGTCCGACCCGCGCGTCACCGTGATCGAGGGCCTCAACGCTCGCGAGCTCACGGCTGCCGATCTCGGCGGCCGCATCCCGGATTTCATCGTCTCCGACGTCAGCTTCATCTCGTTGAAACTGGCGATGCCACCGGCGTTGGCATTGGCACGGGACGGCGCTCGTGCGGTGTTTCTGGTCAAGCCGCAATTCGAGGCCGGCCGCGAGGCAATCGGCAAGGGCGGTCTGTTGAAAGACCCTTATGACGCCGCCCGTGTGGCCGGCTTGCTGCAGGAATGGCTCGAAGGCGTCCCTGGCTGGCGTACATTGGGTCTGCACATGTCGCCGATCGAAGGCGGCGACGGCAACCGCGAATTCCTGCTTGCCGGGATCAAGGATGCCGGGACCAAGGACCGATGAGCACGGGCTTCACCATCAAGAGACTGGGTTCGCAGGGCGACGGCGTCGCCGAGACGGAAACCGGCGAGCTGTTCATTCCCTTCACCCTGCCCGGCGAGACCGTCACCGCCGCGCGCGAGAGGGATCGCGCCATGCTGATGGCGGTATTGGAGACGTCGCCGCTGCGTATCGATCCGGCCTGCCGGCATTTCACCGAATGTGGCGGCTGCGCCGTCCAGCATCTGCAAGCCGACGCTTACCAGCAATGGAAACGCGACAAGGTCGTGCATGCCTTGAAAGGCATTGCCGGCGACATCGGCGCCCTGGTGCCGTGTGCGCCACACACACGCCGCCGCGTCCTGCTTGCCGCCAGGCGCGCCGACACAGGCATGCTGCTTGGCTTCCATCGCCATCTGTCGCCGGAAATCATCCCCATCGAGGAATGTCCGATCTCGCTGCCGGAGATCGTTGCCGCGCTCGATCGCTTGAGGTCGGTCGCCGACCTGGTTTGCGCCACCACCAAATCGTTCCGGATGGCGGTCACTGTGACGGGCTCGGGGCTTGACGTCGCTGTCTATGAGTCGGGCAAGCTGGGCGAGAACCAGCGCCGGGTCGCCTCCAACTTCATCATGGCCAATGGCTTTGCCCGGCTTTCGATCGACGACGAGATTGTCATCGAGCCGAAAAAGCCGGTGGTCATGTTCGGCACCGTCGCTGTCGCCATACCGCCTGGCGCCTTCCTGCAGGCAACGCAAGCCGCCGAACAGACGATGGCCGATCTCGTTGGCGGACATCTGAAGCGGGCCAGGAAAGTCGCGGATCTTTTCGCCGGCTGCGGCAGCTTTGCGCTTCGGCTGGCGGCCAAATCCGAAGTCCACGCGGTCGAAGGCGACGCGGCAGCCCTTTCGGCGCTCGACCGCGGATCGCGCTTCGCCACCGGCCTGAAGCGGGTAACCGCCGAACGCCGCGACCTGTTCCGGCGGCCGCTGACGTTCAAGGAGCTGAATGCTTTCGATGGCGTCGTCTTCGACCCGCCGCGCGCCGGCGCCGAGGACCAGTCGAAGCAGATCGCCCGCTCGGATGTGCCGTTCGTCGCCGCCGTCTCCTGCAATCCGGTGACGCTGGCACGCGACCTGCGCATCCTGATCGACGGCGGCTACATCTTGAAGAGCGTCACGCCCATCGACCAGTTCCTGTGGTCGCCGCATGTCGAGGCCGTGGCGCTGCTGGAGAAGCCGAAACGGCGACGTTAATCCGCCGATTTTCACAAGGCCGTGCTTGAGTTTGCCGCCCCCCGCAAGACGTAGCCGGCTGGCAAACTAGCCTTCGCGAACGCTTTCGTACCCGGCCGCTTGTGCGGCCTTGATGAACTTACGGTCGAAGGACACAAATGCTGAGCAGTGCGAGGACTTGCCCAGATGGAGCGCATCGGCGAAATCCATTCCCGTCTCGGCTAGATCGACCGCGGAAGAGACCATCGCAGCATCCTCTATCTCGATAGTGGGAAGCCCGCCGAACACCCGCAGTGCATTGACGATCGAGGCCTGATCATAACCATAGCCGCTGCGCAGCACCCACTCAGCCTCCAGGATCACCGTGACGGCGACGAAAACGGGCTGACCGTCGATCAGCCGCCGGGCTCGCGGGGACTGCTCGGGATCGTCGTTCGTCAGATACCTGACGACAACGTTGGTATCAATCGCGAGCATGGCGCCGCCGTGCTTCAGCAAGGACGGCCGCGTCCATCTCCTCCAAGGTCTTCGGTCTGCCACTGTGCGGCAGGACACCAAAGACATCTTCTGGTCGTGTCGGGGCAAAGGCAGGCGCCGGTCTCAAAAGTACACCGTCCGGTGTGTCTTCGACCTGCAGGCGCGTGCCCGCGCCCCAGTCCCTCCGTTTGCGGATAGCGCTGGGCAGGATGACTTGTCCCTTGGTCGAGACGGTCGTTATAAGTTTTTCGGTCGCAGCCATCGCGAAGGACCTTTGCGTAAGACGAACGTAAGATAGCCCTATCGCGGAAGGTATTCAAGCCGACCGGATTCGTATCCTCAAACCCTGGTGCCGCCGACCGTCATCTGGTTCATCCTGAGATGCGGCTGGCCGACGCCGACCGGCACGCCTTGTCCGGCCTTGCCGCACATGCCGATGCCGGTGTCGAGCTTCATGTCGTTGCCGATCATAGACACACGGTGCATGGCGTCCGGTCCGTTGCCGATCAGCATGGCGCCCTTTATCGGCTGCGTCACCTTGCCGTTCTCGATCATGTAGGCCTCGGTGCAGCCGAACACGAACTTGCCTGAGGTGATGTCGACCTGGCCGCCGCCGAAGGATACGGCATAGATGCCGGTCTTGACCGAGGCGATGATCTCGTCCGGCTCCATGTCGCCCGCCGTCATATAGGTGTTGGTCATGCGCGGCATCGGCTGGTGCGCATAGCCTTCGCGCCGGCCGTTTCCCGTGGCTTTCATGCCCATCAGCCGGGCGTTCTGGCGGTCCTGCATGTAGCCGACAAGCTTGCCGTCCTCGATCAGCACATTGCGGGCCGAAGGCGTGCCTTCATCGTCGACGGTCAGCGAACCTCGGCGCTCCGGCATGGTGCCGTCATCGACCACGGTAACGCCCTTGGCCGCCACCTGCTGGCCCAGCAGGCCGGCGAAGGCGGACGTCTTCTTGCGGTTGAAGTCGCCTTCCAGCCCGTGGCCGACAGCCTCATGCAGCATGACGCCCGGCCAGCCGCTGGACAAAACGATGTCGAACGTTCCGGCCGGCGCGGGAATGGCTTCGAGATTGACCAGCGCCTGCCTGAGCGCCTCCCTGGCCGCATGCTTCCAGGCGTCCTCGACCAGGAACTCGCCGAACGCCTTGCGCCCGCCCATGCCATAGGAGCCGCTTTCCTGGCGGTCGCCGTCCCCTACGACGACGGAAACGTTGATGCGGACCAGCGGGCGGATGTCGCGCACGATCTGGCCGTCGGCGCGCACGATCTCGACATGCTGCCAGGACGCCGCGAGCGAGGCCGTCACCTGGCGCACGCGCGGGTCCTCGGCACGCAGCCATGCGTCGATCTCCTGCAACAGCTTGGCCTTGACCTCGAAGGAAGGCGAGGGGATCGGGTTCTCCTCGCCATAGAGATGGCGGTTGGTGCGCGCGGGTGCCGCGGCAAGCGTGCCGGAATAGCCGCCCTTGACGGTCGAGACCGCGTCGGCGGCGCGCAGCAGCGACGCCTCCGAAAGATCGCTGGAATGGGCGTAGCCGCTGGCCTCGCCGGCCACGGCGCGCAGGCCAAAACCCTGGTCGGTGTTGAAATTGGCGGTCTTCAGCCTGCCATTGTCGAACATCAGCGCTTCGCTCTCGCTGTATTCGAGGAAGAGTTCGCCGTCATCGGCGCCGTTCAGTGTGTCGGCGACGATCCGCTTGATGCGATCATCTGAAATGTCGAATTGGCCGGTCAGGCTGTTCATGGCAGGTCCGCTCACAGGAGGAATGGTGTTGCCACGATGTAGGCGCGAAGACGCGCCTGCACAATCCGCAATGACGATCCGCAGCCGGACAGTGGAACGCTAATGCATGTCGCCCAGAAGTGTGCCGCGGTTCTGGGATAACGACATGCATCAAACAAAGACCTAAAGCGCGTCGTATGAATCCGTTTCAGCGCGACGCGCTTTAGGGCTCTACTTCTCGTCCACGAACGATTTGATGTCGCTGGTCATGGAATCCCAGTTCGAGAACTGCTCTTCGAGGTAGGAGCGGGTAACCCCGCCCCTGAACATGACATCCATCTTGAAGTTCGACCCGTCACCCGAAAAGGCCTTCACCCAGCGGTATTTCTTGTTCCATTCATTGGCCTGGTCGGCCGTGAAGGGGTCGGTATAGCCCGAGGAGAACTGGATCGACTTGCACTTCTCATGGTTTTCGCAGCCATAGAAGTAAATGACATATTTCATGCCCTGAAGCCGGCCCGAGACCATCGGATCGCCGCCGTCGTCCTTGTCCATCTTTGCCGAGCCATAGCCTTTCGCAAGTTCGAAAATGACGGCCGGATCGGGCGCCGTGATGATTTCGGTATCCTCGGCAAAGGCGACGGAAACGGCGCCGGTCAGGATCAGACCGGTCGACAAAAGCACAGAACAAGCACGCATGATGACCCCCACAGCCAAAGATCAAACCCGTGGGAATTGTGCGTCAGGAAAGATGGTTTCGCAAGCATCAAGCTCAGGGCAGGGCGGCAAAACCGTCGGCGAAGCCCTTGAGGTCGACAGGGATGCCGATGCCTTCTTCCGGCGTCTGGAAGACGATGAAGGTGGCCGACGTCCCGGTCTTCAGCGTATCGAGCAGCGGCTTTTCGAGAATGACCTCGGCATAGCAGCCGTCCTGGAAGCAGCGCACGAAATAGGCGCGGCCGATATCCTTGCCGTCGACATTGAGGCCCAGGCCATTGGGCAGCAAAACGCCGAGCGGCGCCAGCACGCGCAGGATCTCAGCCTTGTTGTCGGCGGTGCGCAGGACGACGACGGACAGTCCCATTTCCGGGCGATCCTCGGCAACGACGTTCTGCATCATCACGCATTGTTCCGAGGTGGCGCCGGCCGGCGTGTCGCAGATGATCGACCACGCGCCATGCGTTGACTTGACCGTGCCGCTGGGCTGCGCTGCATTGGCGACGCCGGTTGCGGACGAGCCGATACCGATCAGGGCGGCGAGAAAAACGACCTTCGCCCCGCTTCTCGAAAGCCAAGCGCTTTTCGAATGCCAGGCGCTCTTCGAATGCCAGGCGTTTCTCGAAAGCCAAGAGGTCATGACGGCTCCATTGCGAATCACGGCACTTTAAGCCGCGCCAAGGCCAAGTAAAGGATAGGGCGACCGCCGGTCAGCCCCGGCAGGCGCAATAATGCGCTTTTCCCTAGCAAATTCGCCCGAATTGCGACCGTCGGGCGCATTCCGGAGACAAGCCCGCATAGCCTGTCTGTCGACGACCCGCGCGGGCCACGAGGCCGTCGAAACAGCGCGGCAGCACTTGCGCGCAAAAATGCCGCACGGTTTCGCCCGCTCCTTTCTTGCGGAGGGAAATAGAGTATGGTTTGAACCACCCTTGGGACTGTCCGGGATTCCCATCCCGGCATTGTTCGATATTCTTGCGTCGCGATCGCGAGGAACCGGGAGATGAAGAGGGCGATGAGAAAATTCCCAGCAAGCGCCAAATTGATGGCAACGGCAGGCGCCGCCGCCGCATTTTTCGCCGGTGCCTCCGCCCATGCGGCCCAGCCGCAGCCGTGGGAGATGACTTTTCAGCCGCCGGCGACAGACATGATGCGGCAGATCGAGTGGTTCGGGAACTACACGATGTGGTTCGTCGTCCCGATCACTGCTTTGGTTCTGGCGCTTCTCGCCTGGTGCATCTTCAGGTTCCGCGCCAGCAAAAACCCGGTTCCGTCAAAGACCAGTCACAACACGCTGATCGAGATCATCTGGACAGTCGGGCCGGTCGTCGTCCTGCTGTTCATCGCCATTCCCTCGTTCCAACTGCTGACGGCGCAGTACACGCCGCCGGAAGAGGCCAAGCTGACCGTCAAGGTAACGGGCAATCAGTGGAACTGGGACTATGAGTACCAGACCGAGAACACGCTCTCCTTCAACTCGGCCATCCTGCAGGACGCCGACCGAGCCGCGATCGGCAAGGAAGACCGCAAGGTCTATCCGCGCCTGCTGGCGGTCGACAACGAGCTGGTCGTGCCGGTCAACACCATGACGCGCGTCCTGGTTACCGCAGCCGACGTGATCCATTCCTTTGCCGTTCCGGCCTTCGGCATCAAGATGGACGCGGTTCCCGGCCGCACCAACGAGACGTGGTTCAAGGCGGAAAAGGAAGGCATCTATTACGGCCAGTGCTCGCAGCTCTGCGGCAAGGACCATGCCTTCATGCCGATCGCCGTCCGCGTCGTATCCGATGCGCAGTACAAGACCTGGCTGGCAGCAGCCAAGACCGACCTCCCCGGCGCCAACAAGGCGCTGATGGCCGAGGTCGACGGTACCAACAAGGTAGCGGCCGCCGGCAATTGATGCCGCGGGTTAGCAAGAATTAGGGAACGGAGCCGACCATGGCAGAAGCTGCAGCTCACGACGACCACGACCACAAGCCCTATCATGGCTGGGTCCGGTGGGTGTACTCCACCAACCACAAGGACATCGGCACGCTCTACCTGATCTTTGCGATCTTCGCGGGCATCGTCGGCGGCGCGCTTTCGGTCGTCATCCGCATGGAGCTGCAGGAGCCGGGCATCCAGATCTTCACCGGTCTGGCGCAGATGGTCTACGGCATGAACGGCGATGCCGCCATCGACGGCGGCAAGAGCATGTACAACGCCTTTGGCACCGCGCACGCGCTGATCATGATCTTCTTCATGGTCATGCCGGCGCTGATCGGCGGCTTCGCCAACTGGATGGTGCCGATCATGATCGGCGCCCCCGACATGGCCTTCCCGCGCATGAACAACATCTCGTTCTGGCTGCTGCCGCCGGCCTTCCTGCTGCTCATCGCTTCGGCTTTCATGCCGAGCGCGCCCGGCGCCTATGGCGTTGGCGGCGGCTGGACGCTCTATCCGCCGCTGTCGACCTCCGGCCAGCCCGGGCCGGCCATGGATCTGGCGATCCTGTCGATCCACATTGCCGGCGCGTCCTCGATCCTCGGCGCCATCAACTTCATCACCACCATTTTCAACATGCGCGCGCCGGGCATGACGCTGCACAAAATGCCGCTATTTGCCTGGTCGGTTCTGATCACCGCCTTCCTGCTGCTCTTGTCGCTTCCGGTTCTGGCCGGTGGCATCACCATGCTGCTTACCGACCGCAATTTCGGCACCACCTTCTTCGCCCCGGATGGCGGCGGGGATCCGATCCTGTTCCAGCATCTGTTCTGGTTCTTTGGTCACCCCGAAGTTTACATCCTGATCCTGCCGGGCTTCGGCATCATCAGCCACATCGTCTCGACCTTCTCGAAGAAGCCGGTGTTCGGCTATCTCGGCATGGCCTACGCCATGGTCGCGATCGGCGCCGTCGGCTTCATCGTCTGGGCGCACCACATGTACACGACCGGCCTGTCGCTCGACACGCAGCGCTATTTCGTCTTTGCCACCATGGTCATCGCCGTGCCGACAGGCGTGAAGATCTTCTCCTGGATCGCGACGATGTGGGGCGGCTCGATCTCGTTCAAGACGCCGATGCTGTGGGCGCTGGGCTTCATCTTCCTGTTCACGGTCGGCGGTGTCACCGGCGTCCAGCTCGCCAATGCGGGCCTCGACCGCTCGCTGCATGACACCTATTTCGTCATTGCCCACTTCCACTATGTGCTGTCGCTTGGCGCGGTCTTCGCCATCTTCGCCGGCTGGTACTACTGGTTCCCCAAGATGACCGGCTATATGTACTCGCCGGTGATCGCCAACACCCACTTCTGGGTCACCTTCGTCGGCGTCAATTTGATCTTCTTCCCGCAGCATTTCCTCGGCCTCGCCGGTATGCCGCGCCGCACCATCGACTATCCCGACGCGTTCGCCGGCTGGAACATGGTGTCGTCCTACGGCTCCTATATATCGGCCGTCGGCGTGGTGATCTTCCTCTATGGCGTGTTCGAGGCCTTCCAGAAGAAGCGCGTCGCCGGCGCCAATCCGTGGGGCGAGGGTGCAACGACGCTCGAATGGCAGCTGCCTTCGCCGCCGCCCTTCCACCAGTGGGAACAACTGCCGAAGATCAAGTAAGGCAGCCCGAATACGAAACCGCCGGCCCGCCGGCGGTTTTCGGCCAACGGAATGATTGGACTTATGTACGCATGGCCCTTGTCGACGACCCAATGATTGACGAAGCGGGCTTTCGCATGTCGGAAGCCACGTCGGGCGATTTCTTCGCCCTGCTGAAGCCGCGCGTCATGTCGCTGGTGGTGTTCACGGCCTTTGTCGGCATGGTCGCTGCACCCGTGACCATCAACCCGCTGCTGGCGGTGATCGCCATCCTGGCCATTGCCATCGGCGCCGGCGCCTCTGGTGCGCTCAACATGTGGTACGACGCCGACATCGACGCAGTAATGAGCCGGACCGCCGGCCGCCCGGTACCCTCCGGCCGCATCCTGCCCGGCGAAGCCCTGAGCTTCGGCCTTGTGCTTTCGGTGCTGTCGGTGATGACGCTGGGCGTGCTGGTCAACTGGCTGTCGGCGGCGCTGCTTGCCTTCACCATCTTCTTCTACGCCGTCGTCTACACGATGTGGCTGAAGCGCTCGACGCCGCAGAACATCGTCATCGGCGGCGCCGCCGGCGCCATCCCGCCGGTCATCGGCTGGGCCGCGGTGACCGGAACGGTGAGCCTGGAAAGCCTCGTCCTGTTCCTGATCATCTTCCTGTGGACGCCGCCGCACTTCTGGGCGCTGGCGCTGTTCAAGTCCGACGACTACGCCAAGGCCGGCATCCCGATGATGCCGAACGTTGCCGGCCAGGCCTCGACCCGCCGCCAGATCTTTGCCTACGCCCTGATCCTGGCGCCGATCGGCGTGCTGCCCTGGGTGCTCGGTTTCACTACCGCCTTCTATGGCGTCGCATCAGTGGCTCTCGGCGCCGGCTTCGTCTGGTATGCCTGGAAAGTGCTGTGCATGACCGATAGCGACCGCGTCATGAAGCCGGCCAAGGCTCTGTTCGCCTATTCGCTGCTCTACCTCTTCGCCATCTTCGCCATCTATCTTGCCGACTGTGTCGTCGGTCGCGCTTTGGCCATCGGTGGAGCATGACCATGATCGACAAGAAGCTTGAACTGGTCACGCTGACCGAAAGCCAGAAGAAGGCGCGGCGCAACCGTTCGGCGGCGATCGGCGTCGCGCTGGCGATTCTGGTCGTCATCTTCTACGTCGCGACCATCGTGAAATTCGGCCATACCGGATGAGGCCGATGATGACCCGCCAGACCGTGACCGATCCCAGGAAGAAGAACACCAACCGCGTCGTCGCCGCCGTCTGCGTCGCCTTTTTCGGCGGCATGATCGGGATGGCCTACGCCGCGGTGCCGCTCTACAAGATGTTCTGCCAGGCCACCGGCTATGGCGGCACGACGCAGCGCGCCGAAAAGCAATATGCCGGCCGCATCCTCGACCGCGACATCACCGTGCGCTTCGACGCCAACACCAACGGCATTCCCTGGCAGTTCCAGCCGGTCGCCCGCTCGGTCACCATCAAGATCGGCGAGACCACGCAGGCGCATTACAGCGCCACCAACAAGTTCGACCGCGCCGTTACCGGCCGCGCCACCTTCAACGTGCAGCCGGAACTGGCGGGCCCCTACTTCAACAAGGTCGAGTGTTTCTGCTTCACCGACACGACGCTGAAGCCCGGCGAGACGCTGGACATGCCGGTCGTGTTCTATGTGGATCCCGATATCGTCAACGTGCCGGAACTGAAGGACTTGAAGACGATCACCCTGTCCTACACCATGTTCCCGGTCCAAAAGAACAAGCCGGTGGCGTCATCGACGCCGAACAGCAGCAGCAAAGTTTCAGATACCGAAGCAAATCTCGGGGGTTGATATGGCAGACGCGCACGCAAAACCACAACACGACTACCATCTCGTCAACCCGAGCCCGTGGCCCTTCCTGGGGTCGATCGGCGCGCTGGTGACTGCAGTCGGCGGCGTCGCCCTGATGCAGTATCTCAAGAACGGCGATTTTCCAATTTTCGGCCACAACATCGCCAATCCGTGGCTGTTCTTCATCGGCCTGGTCATCGTCCTCTACACGATGTTTGCCTGGTGGTCGGACACCATCAAGGAAGCGCATGAGGGCCACCATACGCGCGTCGTGTCGCTGCATCTGCGCTACGGCATGATCATGTTCATCGCTTCGGAAGTGATGTTCTTCGTTGCCTGGTTCTGGGCCTATTTCGATGCCAGCCTGTTTCCGAGCGAAGTGCAGAATTACGCCCGCACCGCTTTCACTGGCGGCGTCTGGCCGCCGAAGGGTCTCGAAGTCCTCGATCCGTTCCATCTGCCGCTCTACAACACCATCATCCTGCTTCTGTCGGGCACCACGGTGACATGGGCGCACCATTCGCTCATCCATGG
The DNA here is from genome assembly GCF_040321555.1 of Mesorhizobium sp. M0317. Taxonomy (NCBI): domain Bacteria; kingdom Pseudomonadati; phylum Pseudomonadota; class Alphaproteobacteria; order Hyphomicrobiales; family Phyllobacteriaceae; genus Mesorhizobium; species Mesorhizobium sp. M0317. The sequence continues at coordinate 24,211 of NZ_JAMYRV010000042.1, forward strand.
CGACCGCAAGGGCCTGATCAACGGCCTGGTGCTGACCGTCGGCCTCGGCATGCTGTTCACCATGGTGCAGGCCTACGAGTACATGCACGCTCCGTTCGGCTTCAAGGATTCCATCTACGGCGCCACCTTCTTCATGGCGACCGGCTTCCATGGCTTCCACGTCATCATCGGCACCATCTTCCTGCTGGTCTGCCTGATCCGCGCCTGGAAAGGCGACTTCACGCCCAAGCAGCATTTCGGCTTCGAGGCGGCTGCCTGGTACTGGCACTTCGTCGACGTGGTCTGGCTGTTCCTGTTCGCATCGATCTACGTCTGGGGATCGGTCGGCGCGGTGATCGAAGGCCACTGACGGCTTTCACCGAACCGACAAATCAGAAGGGCGGTCGCGGCAACGCGGTCGCCTTTCTTCTTTTCGGCGCCCATCAATGGCCAACGGATTCGGCTGGTCGGGCTGGCTGCTTCAATTGGTCGACTGGGCCGATGGCTGCATTGGGGTTACCGACTGCGACATGGACGAAATCTGGACTATGGTGCCGGATGGAACGCTGATCGAAATCGAGCCATAAAGCATGACTATCCATGAGTGAAGACAGGGCGATCTGGCCACCCATCGAGCCGATCTCGGCCGGCCTGCACGGACGCTGCCCGCGCTGCGGCGAAGGACGGCTGTTTTCCGGCTTCCTCGCCGTCGGCAAGCGCTGCAACAATTGCGGCCTCGACTATTCCTACGCCGATGCCGGCGACGGCCCGGCGGTGTTCGTCATCCTGATCATCGGCTTCATCGTCGTTGGGCTGGCGCTGTGGGTGGAGGTGAAGCTGAGCCCGCCGCTGTGGCTGCATTTCATCATCTGGATACCGCTGGCCGTGGCGCTGTGCCTGACGGCGCTGAGGCTGATCAAGGGGGTGCTGCTGACGCTTCAATACGCCAACAAGGCGGCCGAAGGCCGCCTGGACCAGGGGCAATGAACGAGGCACTGACCAAGCCCGCCGGCCGCTCGCGGCCGAAGACGGCATTGCTGCTCGGCCTCGGCCTGGTGGTGTTCGTCATCCTGCTCGGGCTTGGCACATGGCAGGTGCAGCGCCTGTACTGGAAGGAAGCCCTTCTGCAGACCATCGACCAGCGCACCCATTCAGCGCCGCAGCCGCTGGCGGACGTCGAGAAGGAATTCGCCGCAACCGGTGATGTCGACTACACGCCGGTCACCGTCAGCGGGACGTTCCTGCACTCCGGCGAGCGGCATTTCTACGCCACCTGGGACGGCGACGCCGGCTTCAACGTCTACACCCCGCTGGCCCTCGACGATGGCCGCTATATCCTGATCAACCGCGGCTTCGTTCCCTATGATCTCAAGGATGCCGCCAAGCGGCCGCAAGGGCAGGTGACCGGCAAGGTCACGGTCACCGGCCTGGCGCGCAACCCGCTGCCGGGCAAGCCGTCGATGATGCTGCCCGACAATGACGTGGCCAAGAACATCTTCTACTGGAAGGATCGTGATGTCATGGCGGCGAGTGCCGGCCTGCCGGCCGGCGCCGTGCTGGTGCCGATCTTCATCGACGCCGACAAGACGCCGAACCCGGGCGGGCTGCCGGTCGGCGGCGTCACCATCATCGACCTGCCGAACTCTCATCTGCAATATGCCTTCACCTGGTATGGCCTGGCGGCGGCTCTTGCCGCGGTTCTGATCATCAGGCTGCGCCGCCCGGCAAAGACTGAATGATCCAGAGCATCATCCCGAAAAGTGGGAACCGGTTTTCGGACAAGATCATGCTCCAACAAAGAGTTAGATCAGGTTGACCATTCAACCTGATCTCAACTGCCCTTGACAGGGCAGGGGTGCACACCTCATTTCGCGTCACGATACGATCAACCGATCTGGAATCATGCTGCAGACCGCCACAAAACCACCGCTGACGATCCGGCTCTGCCAGCCGCGCGGCTTTTGCGCCGGTGTCGACCGCGCGATCCAGATCGTCGTGCTGGCGTTGAAGAAATACGGCGCGCCGGTCTATGTCCGCCACGAGATCGTGCACAACCGCTATGTCGTCGAGGGCCTGCAAAGCCTTGGCGCGGTTTTCATCGAGGAACTCTCGGAAATCCCGGCCGAGCACCGCAAGTCGCCGGTTGTCTTCTCGGCCCACGGCGTGCCGAAATCGGTGCCGGCCGACGCCAAGGCACGCGAGCTCTTCTATCTCGACGCCACCTGCCCGCTGGTGTCCAAGGTGCACAAGCAGGCGATGCGCCATCAGCGGCTCGGCCGCCATGTGCTTCTGATCGGCCATGCCGGCCATCCCGAAGTGATCGGCACCATGGGCCAACTGGCTGAAGGCGCCGTCACGCTGATCGAGACCGAAGCCGACGCTGGGACCTTTGCCCCCGCCGACCCGGAAGCGCTCGGCTTCGTAAGCCAGACAACGTTGTCGGTCGAAGACACTGCCGGCATATTGCGGGTGCTGCAGGAGCGCTTCCCGCAACTGCATGCACCGGCCGCCGAATCGATCTGCTACGCCACCACCAACCGCCAGGAAGCGGTCAAGGAAACCGCCGCCGGCGCCGATCTCTATCTGATCGTCGGTGCGCCCAATTCCTCCAATTCGCGCCGTCTTGTCGAAGTGGCGGAGCGCGCCGGCGCCACCATGTCGCTTCTCGTACAGCGCGCCGCCGAAATTCCGTGGAATGACATCACAAATATCTCGACGCTCGGCCTGTCTGCCGGCGCGTCGGCGCCGGAGATCATCGTCGACGAGATCATCGACGCCTTCCGCCAGCGCTTCGAGGTGAACATCGACCTGGCGATCACGGCCACCGAAACGGAGGATTTTCCAGTCATGCGGGTTCTGCGCGATGTAGAACTGACGCGGGCCGACATGGCCTTCGTCAACGGAGCCGCGTGAACAGGCCATGGCGGTCTACACCGACGTCAATGAGGGCGAACTCGGCGCGTTCCTGAGGGCATATCCAGTCGGCGAACTCTTGTCCTACAAGGGTATCGCCGAAGGCACGGAGAATTCGAATTTCCTGCTGCACACCTCAAGCGGCTCTTACATACTGACGCTCTACGAGAAGCGCGTCGACAAGGCCGACCTGCCGTTCTTCCTCGGCCTGATGGGCCATCTCGCCCGCAAAGGCATTTCCTGTCCGCTGCCGGTGACCGCGCATGACGGCACCGTCATCGGCACGCTGGCCGGCCGGCCCGCGGTCATCATCACCTTCCTCGAAGGCCTGTCGCTGCGGCGGCCGACAGCGGCGCATTGCGCGGAGGTCGGCAAGTCCCTCGCCGCACTGCATTTGGCCGGGCAGGATTTTGCGATGACGCGTGACAACGCACTGGCCATCGAGGGCTGGCGCAAACTCTGGAATGCCTCGCGCGACCGAGCCGACGAGGTCGAGCCGGGACTGGCCGCCGAGGTCGACGCGGATTTCGCGGATTTCGAACGCCATTGGCCGCAGGGCCTGCCGGCAGGCATCATCCATGCCGATCTGTTTCCCGACAATGTCTTCTTCCTCGGCGAGAAACTGTCCGGCCTCATCGACTTCTATTTCGCCTGCCACGACCTCTACGCCTATGACGTCGCCACCTGTCTCAACGCCTGGTGTTTCGAGAAGGATTTCTCCTTCAACCTGACCAAAGGCACGGCGCTGCTGGCCGGCTATCAGAGCGTGCGGCCTTTGAGCGATGGCGAGAAAGCAGCGCTGCCGATGCTTTCGCGCGGCTCGGCGCTGCGCTTTATGCTGACTCGGCTCTATGACTGGCTGACCGTTCCCGAGGGCGGGCTGGTCATGAAGCGCGATCCGACCGAATATATCCGCCGCATGCGCTTCCACCGCGCGATCAAGTCGCCTTCGGAATACGGACTGACATGACCAAGCAGGTTGAAATCTTCACCGACGGTGCCTGCTCGGGCAATCCCGGTCCCGGCGGCTGGGGCGCCATCCTGCGCTTCAACGGCAAGACCAGGGAATTGTCGGGCGGCGAGGCCGAGACGACCAATAACCGCATGGAGCTGCTGGCCGCCATCTCGGCGCTGAATGCGCTGAAGGAGCCGTGCGCCGTCGAGCTTCACACCGACAGCAAATATGTCATGGACGGTATCTCCAAATGGATCCACGGCTGGAAGAAAAACGGCTGGAAGACCGCTGACAAGAAGCCGGTCAAGAACGGTGAACTGTGGCAGGCGCTGGATGAGGCCAATCGGCGCCACAAGGTGACCTGGAACTGGGTCAAGGGCCATGCCGGCCACACCGAGAACGAACGCGCCGACGAACTCGCAAGGGAAGGCATGGCGCCGTTCAAGAGGGGCTCAGCCAAACCTGCGGCGCCGAAAGCGGCGCTGAAGCCGGCGGCATCCGAGAAGCAGCCTGCGGCGCCACGGGCACGGCGCTCGACCCAGAGCTATTGAGCTCAAGCTACCGGCAGGAGACCTCACTCATGCCGATCGTATACTACATCGCCCATCCCCAGGTTCAGATCGATGCCAACGTTCCCGTGCCGCACTGGGGGCTGTCCGAGATCGGACGGGCTCGAGCATCAGCCATGCTCGAGCAGCCATGGGTCGGGTCGATCCGGCGGGTCGTCTCGTCGGCCGAACGCAAGGCGATCGAAACCGCCGAGATCCTTGGCAAACACCTCGGCCTCGCGGTCGAGGTGCGGGAGCGCATGCACGAGAACGATCGGTCGGCAACCGGCTTCCTGCCGCCGCCGGAGTTCGAGGCGGTCGCCGACCAGTTCTTCGCCAACCCGCACAAAAGCATCCGCGGCTGGGAGCGGGCCATCGATGCCCAACAACGCATTGTCAGCGAGGTCGAAACGGTGCTGGGTGCTGCGGATGGCGGCGACATTGCCTTCGTCGGCCATGGCGGCGTAGGAACGCTCTTGCTGCTCTCGCTCAGCGGCCGCGCAATCAGCCGCGAGGCGGATCAGCCGGCCGGCGGTGGTAATTACTTCGCCTATGATGTCGGCACGCGCCGCGTCGTCCACGGCTGGCGGCCGATAGCTAGTCTGGCGCCGCGCTAAAGCGGATGTCAGGAGATCATCGATACCGTTGCCGCGATGAAGCCGCGCGAATAGAACCTGTCCTCAGCGGATCAGCAGGGCCGTGCCGTAGAGGCCGAGCGCGAACACCGTGTGCGAGATCACGTTGAAGGCGCGGATCTGCATCGCGTTGGGGCGCTTTGAGGCAGCCCAGCCGGCGCCCATGCCCGGCGCTAGCAGGAACCAGCCGGCGCTGATGGTGACCATGCCGAGGATGAAGGCCGGCAGAAAGGTCGGTGCGTCCAGCCATGCCGTGCCCACCAGCGCCACCAGGATGAAGCCGTAGACGATGCCGGTGACATAGTGGAAAGCCCAGCCCAGCGCCTGCTCATGCGCATAGGGTGCTGCTTGGGCGATATCGTCGTGGAAAACCTTGCCTTCCCTAAGGTGCCAGACCCAGCGGCCGGGCGGCCCCCAGTTCGGTCGCGGCTGACTGAGCGCCAGATGCAGGAACAGCGCCCAAAGATCCATCAGCACGGTGGCGCCGATGCCGATCGCAATGCTGCGCCAGATGATGTCAAACATCGTCGATGTCCCCCAAAGCAGGCAATCCGGCCGGAAGCGCGTGGTCGTCAGGCCATGGCGCTCATGAGCCGAGGCGGCCGCGGTTTAGAGCTGGCTCAGAATGTGAGCGGCACCCGACGTGTCGACTCCTGGCTTGGTCTCGACATTGAGCGCCGTGACCTTGCCGTTGTCGACGATCATCGAGAAGCGCTTCGAGCGCAATCCCATGCCGCCGCTGGAATAGTCGGAGTCGAGGCCGATCGACTTGGCGAAGTCGCCATTGCCGTCGGCGAGATAGAGGATCTTGCCTTGACCGCCGGTGAAATTCGCCCAGGCGCCCATGACATGGACATCGTTGACGGACACGACGGCGATGGTGTCGACGCCGCGGGCCAGGATGGCATCGTGGTTCTCGAGATAGCCCGGCAGATGATTGTTGCTGCAGGTCGGCGTGAAGGCGCCTGGAACGCCGAACAGCACGACCTTCTTGCCCGCGAAAATCTCGGCCGAGGTGATCACCTTGGCGCCGTCGGCGGTCATTTCCTTGAAGGTCGCATCGGGCAGTTTGTCGCCAACGGCAATCGTCATGATGGTCCTCGTGTGAAAAGCAGGGAAGGTTTCTTGCGATAGCGAAATCGGGCATCTCCCGCAACCGCCGACAAGGCCTGGATCAAGGGAAAGCCCTGATCGGGTTCGGTATCAGGGGAACGGCAGAACGCCCTCGACTGCGCCTTCGGCACTTGTCAGGGTGTAATACAACTCGCCATCGGTCGGTGTCGTCGACGGCCGGTCGAGGATCGGAATGGTAAATACCAGCCGGCCGTCCTTTTCGCTGCGTGCAGGCGCCCCGAACATATAATCGCGTCCCCCGGCGACGAATAAATCCGCCGCCTCCGGATCGCCGGGAAAAGTCGCCTCGACGATCAGCGTCTCATGGTCGCCCGGCAGCACCTTGATCCCGAAATCGGGCTTGGCAGGCGCGGGCAAGGTGGCGAGTGCAGCCTTCACCAGCGCCGCATCCTCGGCATTGTCGGGATCGGCGGCGGGATTGACGCTCAGCCGCGTCTGCACCGGAATACAGATCGTCTCGCAGATGCCAAGAAAGATGTCGGCGTCGATGACGGCCGCATCCCCAGGCGACGACAAAGTGAACGTCACCGGCAGCGAGACCGGATGGTCGTAGCCGGCCCATTTGCCGTAGCCGTCGTCATGGCGCTGAGGCGGAGGGAAGGAAAACGCCGCATCGGTGATGTTGGTGCTGGCCGCAATGTCGATCTGCGGCGGCACGCCGGCGTCGCCCGGATCGCGCCAATAGGTCTTCCAGCCGGGCTTGAGCGCGATGTCGAGAACGCCCTGTATGCAACCGGCCTCGTCGGCCTTGCCTGTTGTCACCAGCCGCACCTTGCCCCCTTCGCTGTTGTACCAGTCGGAAGACGAGGCGGCGGCGGGAAGGGCTGCTCCGCATCCGATGGCGGCGCCGAGCAGCAGGATTTTCAAGCTTTGCATGGCGTTGATTTGATCGTCAGTTCATGGCCGCGCAATGTTTTCATGGCGCTCTGCGTATCATATTTGCGTGACCTTCGGGCAAGGAACAGTTGGGTTCAAGCAATCGGCCGAGCGAAGTTCGCACTCAAGATCCAGTTGTTCCAACCATTGGGCTTTGGCCGAATCCCACGCGGCGCATCTTTTCGGCGTACCGGAAACGCGTTACGCTCCCGTCCATGGACTTGTTGCGCCACAAAAAGACGGCCGGTGGACGCGGCTTTCTTGACGACCAGTTTCTGATTGCCATGCCCGGCATGAAGGACGATCGCTTCACGCGCTCGGTCATCTACATCTGTGCGCACAGCGATGAAGGCGCCATGGGCCTGATCATCAACCAGACGCAACAGATGCTGTTTCCCGATCTTCTGGTGCAGCTCGGCATCATGAACGAGCAGGAGGCGATCAGGCTGCCGGCGCAGGCTCGCGACTTCGTCGTGCGCAATGGCGGCCCCGTCGACCGTAGCCGCGGCTTCGTCCTGCACTCGGGCGACTACCGGGTGGAATCCTCGCTCACCGTCTCCGACGATATCTGCCTGACCGCGACGGTCGACATATTGCGCGCCATCTCGTCCGGCCGCGGCCCGCGGCGCGCATTGATGGCGCTCGGCTATTCCGGCTGGGGCGCCGGCCAGCTGGAAACCGAGATCGCCGAGAATGGCTGGCTGACCTGTCCGGCCACGCCGGAGCTGCTGTTCGACGCCGACATCGAGCGGAAGTACGACCGCATCCTGGCATCGATCGGGATTGATCTGGCGCATTTGAGCCTGGCCGCGGGGCACGCCTGAAGCCTCGCCTTCGCCGACGTTCCGCCGAACCTTCGCGACTAGCCGAAGCCGCCCGCCACTTTCGTCATCCTAGGGTCTGCGCCGCGTCACTGCGCTCCTTGCTTCGCCCTAGGATGACGAAGGCGCGGTCGCTTCAGCTAATTTTCGGGGTTCATTCCAATGTAACCACGCGCCTGCACGACGCATGCCTCACCCATCACGCCTGCGTCATCGGGTACTGCTCTTTCAACGCCTTCAGCACCTGGTCGCCTGGCATCGGCGCGCCGAACATGAAGCTTTGCACATATTCGCAGCCCATCTGGCGCAATTCCAGCGCATCGCTTTCGTCGGAAATGCCCTCGGCCACCACCGACAGGCCGAGTTCATGCGCCATGTTGACCATGGATTTGAGCAGCACCGCCCGCTTCGGCGTCGCGTCGTCGACGAAGCTCTTGTCGATCTTGATGGTGTCGAAGGGGAAGCGGGTCAGGTAGGCGAGCGAGGAATAGCCGGTGCCGAAATCGTCCAGCGACAGGCCGATGCCGAGCTGCTTGAGCTTGGTCAGCACATGCGAGGTTTGCTCTGGATTGTCCATGACCAGCGATTCGGTAAGTTCGAGCCGGAAGCAGCGCGGCTTCAGATTGGCGCGGGCGATGACCGAGCGGACATCGCTGACCAGGTCGCGGCGGATCAGCTGGCGACTGGACAGATTGACCGACACCGACAGCGGCGTGTCGCCGATCTGCTTTTGCCAACCGGCAAGGTCTTCGGCCGCCTGCTGCATGGCAAACAGCCCAAGCTGCACGATCAGGCCGCAGCTTTCGGCGACCGGGATGAAATCGCCCGGCGGGATCATGCCGCGGCGCGGATGGTCCCACCTCAGCAGCGCCTCGAAGCCGGCAATGCTGCCGTCCTCCAGCCGCACGATCGGCTGGTAGGCAAGGGTGAATTCGCGCCGCTCGATGGCGCGGCGCAGATCGGATTCGAATTGCAGCCGGTCGGTGCCGACGGTGCGGAAGGCCGGCCGGAACGGCTCGATCCTGTCGCCGCCGAAGCGCTTGGCCTGGTGCATGGCAAGCTCGGCGTCCTTGACCATGTCTTCTGCCGAAGTCTGCGCCGAGGTCCAGGTGATCAGGCCGATCGAGGCGGTCAGCACGATCTCGCGCTTGGCGAAGGTGATCGGGTTGTTGATGGCGTGCTTGATGGCGTCTGCCACCGCCGCGATGCGGGAGGGTTCCTGTTCGGAGAGCAGCATCAGGGCGAACTGGTCACCGGCAAAGCGCGACAGCGAATCCTTAGGTTTCAACAGCCGGTGCAAGCGGCGCGCAATGGTGAGCAGGATGGTGTCGCCGGCCGAGATGCCAAGCCCGTCATTGACCTGCTTGAAACGGTCGATGTCGATGACGAAGACGGTGGGGCGCACCTTCTCTTCGGTGCGCGCGATCGAGATGATGGCTTCCAGCCGGTTCATCAGAAGTTCGCGGTTGGGCAGGCCGGTCAGATTGTCGTGAACGGCATCGTGCAGCAGCCTTTCCTCGGACTTTTTCTGCTCGGTAACGTCGACCATGGTGCCGACGCAGCGAATCACTTCGCCATCCGAGCCGATCACCGGCCGCGCCCGAAGCAAGAACCAGTGGTAGTGCCCGTCGGCGCCGCGCAGGCGGAAATTCTGCGAGACCCGGCCGCGCCGATGTTCGAGCACCACGTCGAGCGTGGTGCGGAACGTGTCGCGGTCGTCGGCATGCAGCACCGGCAGCCAGTTGCGGGCCGCACCCCCCAGGCTGTTGGGAGCGAGGCCAAGCTGGATGCTGACGTCGGGCTTGGTGACGACGCGGTCGCGCAGCACGTCCCAGTCCCACACCGTGTCGCCGGAGCCGGCTACGGCCAGCGCCTGCCGTTCGAGGTCGGAGAACAGGCCCTGATGCAGCGCGCCGCCGGCAAAGGCATGCTGCATGACGGTGAAGCCGATCAAAAGGATGATCAGGATCAGCCCGCCGCCCAATGCCGGCTGGGCGATGTCGTTGTCGAGCATGCCGGTGATCGCCATCCACGACCCGCATAGCCATAGCAGCACCATCACCCAACTGGGCACCAGCATGATCGCACGGTCATAACCACGAAGACCGAGCAGGATGATGAGGCCAAGCCCGGTCAGCGCGGTGGCGGCGAAGGACAGCCGGGCAATACCGGCGGCGACGGCCGGATCGATGATGGCCACACCCGCAATCAGCACCAGGCCGAGGATCCAGACCAGCGCGCCATAGCTGAAATGGCCGTGCCACCGGTTGAGGTTGAGATAGGCGAACAGGAACACCACGAAGGTCGCCGCAAGCGCCACCTCCGTTCCCGCCCGCCACATCTGCTCGTTCCCGGGCGATATCTCTATGATCTTGTTTAGAAAGCCGAAATCGACGCAGATATAGGCAAGTACCGCCCACGCAAGTGCGGCTGTCGCCGGAAACATCGAGGTTCCCTTGACGACGAAAAGGATGGTCAGGAAGAGCGCCAGCAGCCCGGCGATGCCGATGACGATGCCGCGGAACAGCGTATAGGAATTGACCGAGTCCTTGTAGGCTTCCGGCTCCCATAGATAGACCTGCGGCAGCTTCGGCGAGGCGAGTTCGGCGATGAAGGTGATCACCGTTCCCGGGTTCAGCGTCACCCGGAACACGTCGGCGTCGGAGCTTGACTGCCGGTCGAGCGCGAAGCCCTCGCTGGGGGTGATCGCGGCGATGCGGGTGGCGCCGAGATCGGGCCAGAAGATGCCGGAATTCACCAGCCGGAAATGCGGCGCCACGATCAGCCGGTCGAGCTGCTGGTCGGTGGTGTTGGCGAGCGCGAATACCGCCCAGTCGCCGCTCGAGCGCGCGTCATTGGCCTCGACCTCGATGCGCCGCACGATGCCGTCGGGACCGGGCGCGGTCGACACCTGGAAGTTTTCGCCCTGATTGACGTAGATCTGGACGGCGCGCGACAGGTCGAGCGCGACATCGTCGCGGGCAATCTTGATCGGTTCGACGGCGAAGGCCGGGAGCGCCGCGCAAAGCGTGACGACAACCGCCAGAACAAAGGCCAACAGCGACCCGTTTCGCAGGAAATTCGTCAAAAATCAGTCCTTCGTTCCAGCTCCCGGCGGATCGTCCGCGATCCGGGCGTAGAGGTAGTGGTCCTGCCAGATGCCGTTGATCCTGAGGTAGGATCGCAGAAGTCCTTCGCGCCGGAATCCGGCTTTTTCAAGCACGCGGATCGACCGGACATTGTCGGGAATACAGGCAGCTTCGATCCGGTGCAACCTCAGCGTATCGAAGGCGAAGCGGCAGACCACCTTGACCGCGTCGGTCATCAGGCCGCGGCCGCCAAACCGCTCCCCGATCCAGTACCCGACATGGCCGCTTTGCGAGACGCCGTGGCGGATATTGCCGAGCGTAATGCCGCCGGCAAGCTTGCCGCTCGCCTTCTCGAAGATGAAGAAGGCGATGGCTGTCCCCTGCGCATAGTCTTCGCGGTAGCGGCCGATGCGCAGCCGCCAGGCGGTGCGGTCGAGTTCATCGGGCGTCCAGCGCGGCTCCCACGGTTCGAGGAAGGCACGGCTTTCGCCGCGCACCGCTGACCATTCGCGATAGTCGTTGGTGTAGGGCACGCGCAGCATGACCCGGTCGCCTTTCAGTGCCGGCAGGTCACGGCGAAAGAAAGGGAGCGCGAACACCGGCGCTTGAAGGCTTAGACGGCGAGCTTGCGGGCCGTGGTGTGCGTGCCCGCAAGCGAATCGAGAATCGCCTCATAGGGCGCGAGCGTACCCACCGGTCCAACCGCGGTCAGCGTCGGCTTGGTCGAAAACAGCCGGGACGAAAGGTCGGTCAGCCGCTCGACGGTCAGCGCCGACAGCCGTTCCATCAATTCCTCCTTGGCGATCGGCCGACCGAACAGAAGCAGCTGCCTGGCGATCTGCGAGGCGCGGCTGGCCGGGCTTTCAGCCGACATGATCAGGCCGGCGCGATATTGCGCGCGGGCGCGGTCGAGCTCTTCCTGAAGGATATTCTCGCCGGCCTTCTGCAGCTCGTCGATAATGACCGGCACCAGTTCGGCAATGTCGCTCTGCCCGGTCGCGGCATGAACGCCGAAGATGCCGGTATCGGAAAAACCCCAGTGGAAGGCATAGACCGAATAGCACAGGCCACGCTTTTCGCGGACCTCCTGGAACAGCCGGGACGACATGCCGCCGCCGAGGATCATCGACAGCACCTGCGAAGCGTAGAAATCGCGCACATGATAGGCTCGGCCTTCGAAGCCGAGCACGATCTGCGCGTCCATCAGGTCGCGATCCTCGCGGAAATCGCCGCCGACATACTGCGCATATTGGGGCATCGTGCTGTCGGACTTGCTGCGGAAACCGCCGAGCTGTTTTTCGACCTCGCGCACGAAATTGTCATGCTTGATGTCGCCGGCCGCGACGATCACCATCTTCTCGGCGCCATATTGGCGCTCGATGAAATCATGCAGCTGTTTGGAGGTGAAGGATTTGACGGTTTCCGGCGTGCCGAGGATCGAGCGGCCGATCGTCTGGTGGCGGAAGGCGGTCTCGGTGAAACGGTCGAAGACGATGTCGTCGGGTGTGTCGTGCGCGGCGCCGATCTCCTGCAGGATCACATGCTGCTCGCGCTCCAGTTCCTCTGGGTCGAATTCGGACTCCTGCAGGATATCGGCAAGGATATCCACCGCCAGCGGCACATCGTCGGACAGCACCCTGGCGTAATAGGACGTCGTCTCGACTGATGTGGCGGCATTGATCTCGCCGCCGACATCCTCGATTTCCGAGGCGATCTCGAAGGCCGTCCGCCTTTTCGTACCCTTGAAGGCCATATGCTCGAGCAGATGGGCCATTCCGTGCTCGTCGTCACGCTCATTGCGGGCGCCGGACTTGACCCAGGCGCCAAGGGCAACGGATTCGAGGCTTGGAAGGGTTTCGGTGGCGACTGTCAGGCCGTTCGACAGACGGCTTACCTCAACACCCATATGGCAAGTACTCCCTAACGCGCTGCCCTTGAGTGGCGGCTCACGTAATCTTCCACCATTTTCAGGTCGGATGGAAGTACCGTGTACTTTTCGTCGGCTGACATCAAGGACCCCAGCCATGCGGGCAGGGCCGGCGACACGCCGCAGGCGGCTTCGACCGCGGCCGGGAACTTGGCCGGGTGCGCCGTGCCCAGCACCACCATCGGCACTGCACCGTCAGCCTTGCCGGCGGCGACATGCACGGCCGCGGCCGTGTGCGGATCGAGCAGATAATTGCTGGATTCGAGCGTTGAACGGATGGTGGCGGCAACCTCGTCCATATCAGCGCGTCCGGCGTCGAATTCGGACCGCATCCGGTCGATTTCTGCGGTTTCGATGGTGAAGGCGCCGGATTGCTTGAGGCCGGCCATGTAACGCCGCACCGTCTCTGCGTTACGGTCGCAGGCCTCGAACAGCAGTCGCTCGAAGTTCGACGATACCTGGATGTCCATCGATGGCGACGTCGTCGCAAACACACCCTTGGTGCGGTATTCACCGGTCGCGAAAGTGCGCGCCAATATGTCGTTGTCGTTGGTGGCGACGATCAGCCGCTCGATCGGCAGGCCCATCTTCTTGGCGGCGTAACCGGCGAAAATATCGCCGAAATTGCCGGTCGGCACGGTAAAGGAGACCGGCCTGTCCGGCGCGCCGAGCGAAAGCGCCGAGGAAAAATAATAGACGATCTGGGCCATGATGCGGGCCCAGTTGATCGAATTGACGCCCGACAGGGACACGCGATCACGAAAACGATGATCGTTGAACATATCCTTCAGCAGGCCCTGGCAATCGTCGAAATTGCCTTCGATCGCCAGCGCCTGGACGTTGGCGGCAGTCGATGTCGTCATCTGCCGCTGCTGCACCGGCGAGACGCGGCCATGCGGGAACATCACGAAAATGTCAGTTCGGTCGCGGCCGGCGAAGGCATCGATGGCGGCGCCGCCAGTGTCACCCGAGGTCGCGCCGACGATGGTGGCGCGCTGGCCACGCTCAGTCAGTACATGGTCCATCAGCCGGGCAAGAAGCTGCATGGCAACGTCCTTGAAGGCCAGCGTCGGACCGTGGAAGAGCTCGAGGATGAACGTGTTGGCGCCGGTCTGCACCAGCGGGCAGACGGCCCGGTGGCGGAAGGTGGCATAGGCTTCTCGCACCAGGCGCTCGAAGACGGGTGCGGCGATCTCGCCGCCGAGGAAGGGCGTCAGCACGCGGATGGCGAGGTCCGCATAGGGCAGGCCGCGCATGGCGCGGATCTCGGCTGCCGAAAACTGCGGCCATGTCTGCGGCACATAAAGCCCGCCGTCGCGGGCCAGCCCCGCCAGCACCGCATCGGCAAATCCAAGCACGGGCGCATCCCCGCGGGTACTCACATAGCGCATCGTCAAAGGTCCATTGCTGCCGCCGGTTTCATCCACGGCAATTGGTTAATTTTCCGAGCCGCCTCAGTCGCATTTTTGCCGTGGCGTTGCTATACGTCACCAACTTTGCGAGAGGGAAGTGCAGTTTCATGGCGTTTCATAAGTTCAACCGTCGCTTTGTCGCGGGTCTGGCGCTAACCGGCTTTATGCTTGCCGCCGCCGGTTGCCAATCGAGCGACAATGGCATCCTCAATCTCGGATTCGGCAAGAAAACCGACCCGAATGCGCCAATACCGCCTCAGGATCCCAAGGTTCTCGCCAGCCAGTTGCAGGCCTACTGCCCGAAAGTGACGGTGCGTGACGGCACCGCATACTTCAATACCTACGCCAAGGGCGCGCCGCAGCCGAAAAAGAAAAAGGCTGATGCAACACAGGATGCCGAGGCCGCTGCCGCCGCGCAGACGGCGCCTGACGGCTCCATCGTCGATCCGAACAAGGATCCGGCCAAGATCATCTACCAGGCCTCGATCAGCGATGTGAGCCGCGATTGCAGCCGTGCCAACGGCCAGTTGACGATGAAGGTTGGGGTTGCCGGCAAGATCGTGCCGGGACCGCTGTTCGCCCCCGGCACCATCACCATGCCGATCCGCATTGCCGTCATGCACGGCCCCGACGTACTTTATTCGCAGATCCACCCCTATCAGATCCAGGTCAGCGATCCCTCGACCGCCACCCAGTTCGTGTTCACCGATCCCAACGTCGTCGTGCCCGAACCCTCCGCCCGGGATTACACTGTCTATGCCGGCTATGACGACACTGCGCCGGCGGCGGCGGACAAGAAGTCCGGCAAGAAAAAGAAGCGCGCTCCGGCGACGAACTAAGCGCCTGGGCGCCGTCGCTGCTGCGACGGTGCCGGTCAACTCTTTGAAAGATCCAAACGATCCGATCGTAATCCTGCAGGCGTGCGCCTGCGGCAGGTCGCGTCTGCGCTTTAATCTCGATCCATTCCGCCAGCGCACTTGACTCATCCATATCCCGGCGGTTATACGTCAATCAATAGCTCGCAGGTTATTGATCCCGATGCCGGACGCCCACGATACTTTGTTCAGAACGCTTGCCGACCCGACCCGGCGGGCCATCTTCGAGCGCTTGTGCCGCCAAGGTGAGCAGACCGTGGGGGCGCTGACGGCGCAGTCCGGGGTCTCGCAACCGGCGGTGTCGAAGCATCTCGGCGTCCTGAAGCTGGCCGGCCTGGTGCGTGACCGCCACGCCGGACGCCAGACCCACTACAGCGCGCAGCCCGAGGCACTTGGTCCGCTGACCAACTGGACAGTTCAAATGACAGGATTCTGGGAGAGCCGCTTCGATGATCTCGAGAACCTGCTGAAAAGGATGGACCAGTGAGCAATCCCGAGCTGCGCACCGTCGTCGTCGAACGTGAAATATCCTGGCCGGCGGAGAAGATCTGGCGCGCGTTGACGCAGCCGCATCTGATGGAGGATTGGCTCATGAAGAACGATTTCAAGCCTGTCGTCGGCCACAGCTTCAATCTTCGCGGCGACTGGGGCGGCGTGCTCGACTGCGAGGTGCTGGCCATCGAGCAAAACAGGACGCTGTCCTACAGCTGGGATTTTGCGCATGAGGATGCCGCCTACAATCTGAAGAGCGTGGTGACGTTCACGCTCACGCCCACCAGCAAGGGGACCCATCTGCGCGTCGAGCAGTCGGGTTTCCATCCGAGCCAGAAGCAGGCCTATGGCGGAGCCAGGGCCGGGTGGCAGCAATTCCTCACCAAGCTGGAGCAGCTTCTGGCGAAGCCGGATTGAAGCCTGTCGGTACCATGCCGTGATCGCGGGACACCGAATGCAAAAAGGACAAATCGATGAAGATCAAGCTGACCAGCGTCTATGTGGACAACCAGGACAACGCACTGCGCTTCTACACCGACGTGCTGGGCTTTGCCGTGAAGGCCGACTTCAGCAATGGGCCTTTTCGTTGGCTGACCGTCACCTCACCCGATGAGCCCGAGGGAACCGAACTGCAACTCGCGCTCAACGACAATCCGGCCACCAAGGCTTACCAGCAGGCCATCTTCAAGCAGGGGCAGCCCGCGCTCATGCTGTTCACCGACGACGTCAAGGGTGATTACGAGCGCATCAAGGGACGCGGCGGTGCGTTCGCCACGGCGCCGACAGAAGTGACCGGCTCGACCATCGCCCGGCTCAACGACAGCTGCGGCAATCTCATCCAGATCACCCAACTGGCGCGTTGGTAGGCGCTGGTTTCAAGAGGAGGGTTGCAATGAACTTGAGCAAATGGATACGTCAAACCCATCGTTGGCTGTCGATCATCTTCACGCTGACCGTGGCAGCCAATTTCATCACCATGGCGTTCGGGCAACCTCCGGCCTGGGTGGTCTATTCGCCGCTGCTGCCGCTCTTCCTGCTGCTGTTCAGTGGCCTCTATATGTTCGTGCTGTCTTACGTCGCGAGATCGCGTGGCGAGCAGGGCGCGCAAGGGTAGGACATGGCCAAGGCGCTGGGAAAATCGAAGGTTGCAAAACCGGCCCCAGACAAGCCGGAAAAGCCGGTCCTGCTTTCGGGCGGCAACCCGCAGATCCCGAAGGCCTATGGGGACGCTCCGGTGCAGGCGTATATTGCTGCCATGCCGGGCTGGAAAAGCGATGTCGGGCGCCGGATCGACGCACTTATCGTCAGCGCCGTCCCCGGCGTCTACAAGGCGGTGAAGTGGAACTCACCGTTCTATGGCATCGAGGGCGAGGGTTGGTTCCTCAGCCTGCATTGCTTCACCAGATACGTCAAAGTCGCCTTCTTTCGCGGCACGTCGCTCGATCCTGTGCCTCCCGGCGGTTCCAGGCAAAAGGAAGTGCGCTATCTCGACATCCATGAAGGCGAAGAGATCGACGAAGCCCGCTTCGCCTCCTGGGTGAAGCAGGCCAGCCGATTGCCCGGCGATAAGATGTGAACGGAGGCAGACCATGAAGATCAGCATGTCGAGCAAGGATGAGGGAGGCGCCTCTGCCTCCGAGCGGATAGATGCCCGAATCCGGGAGCTGGACGATTGGCGGGGCAAGACGTTGGCCAGCCTGCGCAAGACTATCCTCGACGCCGACCCGGAAATCATCGAGGAGTGGAAGTGGATGGGCAGCCCGGTATGGTCACGCGACGGCATGATCGCCGTCGGCAACGCTCACAAGGACAAGGTGAAGCTGACCTTTTCTCACGGTGCCAGCCTGCCGGATCCCTACAGGCTGTTCAACAACGGGCTCAACGGCAAGGTGTGGCGCGCCATCGATGTGTCGGAGGGCGACGAGATCGATGCGGATGCGCTGAAAGCGCTCGTCCGCGCCGCGATTGCCTACAACAGGGCTAAGAAGAAACCGGCTAAGTCGGCCAAAGCTAAGGACTGATCGGTTCAGGCGTCCGACCACTCCGACAGAGCGGCAATCACACTTTTCAGTTCGGCCCATCGGCGGATGACGGTTTCGGCGCCGGCTTCGGTCAGCACATCGGCATGGCCGGGATAGCTGTGCGCGGCGCCGGTGAAGCCGATCACGCGCATGCCAGCGGCCCTGGCGCCGGTGACGCCGTGCACCGAATCCTCGATGACGAAGGTGTTTGCCGGATTGGCGTTGAGTTGCTGCGCCGCGATCAGGAACACATCCGGCGCGGGCTTGGTTTTCTTGCTTGGTATTTCCAGCGCTGAAAAAATCCGGCCGGCGAAGAACGGCAGCAGGCCCACTTTCTCGAGCATGAACTCGATCCGCTCCAAGCGTGAGTTCGAGCAGACGCAGCGCGGCGCGGTGACCGCGGCGACCGCCTCGCGCACGCCGTCGACGGCGCGCACTTCGCTGCGCAGTTTGCGGTCGACCAGCTCTTCGGCCCGGTCGATCATCGAGGCCTGGAACGGGATCGCGGACTTTGCCTCGACCCGCATCATGATGTCCTTGAAGGTCAGTCCGGCATAGGTTTCGGCGTATTCCTCGGCCGAGATTTCATATCCGGCCAAGGTCAGCAATTCGGCCTCGACGCGGGCTGCGATGATTTCGGAATCGACGAGCACGCCGTCGCAATCGAAGATGACAAGGTCTGGCTGGGGCATGGCAATCCGAACGAGGGAGGGTGATGGAGGCCCGGCAAGGCTCAAGCGGCGCGACATACACCAACGGGCCGGGCTGCGCAAATTGACGACGTCAGGGCTGCCTGGACCGTTGCGTCCTTCACCGAATATTTACGCTGATCGGTAACCATAACGGGGAGTAAACAGTAACGCGTGCCTTGGGTGTAAAAATGTCTGCCGTGCGTCTTCTCGCCGACCTCTCCCACGCCCCCCAGCAATCCGAGTGGCTGGACACGATCCTCAAGGGCGATTGTGTCGCCGCGCTCGACCGGCTGCCGGAAAAATCCATCGACGTCATCTTCGCCGATCCGCCTTACAATCTGCAGCTCGACGGCGATTTGCACCGGCCCGACCAGTCCAAGGTCGACGCCGTCGACGATGACTGGGACCAGTTCGAGAGTTTCGAGGCCTATGACGCCTTCACCCGCGCCTGGCTCCTGGCGGCACGCCGCGTGCTGAAGCCGAATGGCACCATCTGGGTCATCGGCTCCTACCACAACATCTTCCGCGTCGGCGCCAAGATGCAGGATCTCGGCTTCTGGATTCTCAATGATGTCGTCTGGCGCAAGACCAACCCTATGCCGAATTTCCGCGGTCGCCGCTTCCAGAACGCGCATGAGACCATGATCTGGGCCTCGCGCGACCAGAAGGGCAAGGGCTATACCTTCAATTACGAAGCCATGAAGGCATCGAACGACGACATCCAGATGCGCTCCGACTGGCTGTTCCCGATCTGCACTGGCGGCGAGCGGCTGAAGAACGACAATGGCGACAAGCTGCATCCGACGCAGAAGCCGGAAGCGCTGCTCGCCCGCATCATGATGGCCTCGACCAAGCCGGGCGACATCGTGCTCGACCCGTTTTTCGGCTCCGGCACCACCGGCGCCGTGGCCAAGCGGCTTGGCCGTCACTTCGTCGGCATCGAGCGCGAACAGGCCTATATCGACGCCGCCAACGAGCGCATCGATGCGGTGCGGCCGCTGGAAAGCGCCGATCTCGCCGTGCTCACCGGCAAGCGCGCCGAGCCGCGCGTCGCCTTTGTCAGCCTCATCGATACCGGGCTTATGCAGCCCGGCGCCACGCTTTACGATGCCAAGAAGCGCTGGTCGGCCAAGGTACGCGCCGACGGCACGGTGGCGATCGGCGACAGCGCCGGCTCGATCCACAAGATCGGCGCCGAAGTGCAGGGCCTGGACGCCTGCAATGGCTGGACCTTCTGGCACTATGAGCGCTCGGGCGGCCTGACCCCGATCGACGAACTGCGCCGGATTGCCAGGCTTGGCATGGAGCGGGCAGGGGCTTGATCTCAGGTCGTAGAGCGCTACCTTCCGGCCTCTGCGCGGCTCACACCGCGATGCCATACCGCTCAAGGTCCGCCTTGAGCGTTTTTGCATCTGTGAACAGCACAGCATTCCAGCCAGCCGCCTTGGCTCCGTCGACATTCCTGGGGCTGTCGTCGATGAACAGCGTGGCGGAGGGCTCCAGGCCGAACGAGACCACGTGGTGGTCGTAGATGGCGCGGTCGGGCTTGATCTCACGGATATCGGCCGACACGGTCACGCCGCGCGGGCGGCTAAGGAAATCGAAGCGCAGTCTTGCCTCGGCAAGCGTGTCGGCGGCGAAGTTCGTCAGCATGGTCACGTCGCGGCCGCTCTCGATCAGGCCGAGCATGATGGCGACGCTGTCCTCATAGGCATGCGGCACCATGTCGTTCCAATAGCGCCGGAAATTGCGAATGTTTTCAGCATGATCCGGGTAATCCGCGATCAGCAGCGCTTCCGCCTCTTCCCACGTCCGGCCACGATCCTGCTCGATGTTCCAGTCATGCGTGCAGACATTGTCGAAGAACCACTTGCGCTCTTCGGCATCGGGAATGAGGCGGCTGAACGGAATGTTCGGATCGTAGTGGAGCAAGACGCGGCCGATGTCGAACACGATATGGCGGATTTCAGTCATTTCTGGCCTTTCAAAGCGAATGCTAGTCAATTGGGCGGTGTTTTTTGGTTGCGCCCGGTATCGCTGCTTCGATGACCTTTTTCATGACGGTCGGCAGCGCTTCTCCGGAAATGTCATGGGCCAGCGACCAGAAATGCCCTTCCGGCGCATCACTTTTCACTTGAGCGTGAAAAACTTCGAGCTCGAGCGCGAAATGGGTGAAGACATGCGCGATCTCTCCAGCGCGCCGCCAGTCGGCAGGGAAGGGCGCTGCCTCCGAAGTGGTTGCACCGTCGATCCGCGCTGTCCAACCTGTGGTCGGCACCTCGGTCATGCCGCCGAGCAGGCCCTTGTCAGGCCGCTTGCGCAACAGGATGGCGCCGTCGCCGCGCTCGGCGACGAAGGCGGCACCCCGCCTGAGTGGTTTGTCGACCTTGGGCAGGCGGACCGGAAAGCGCTCGGGGTCGCCGGACAGGATGGCGCTGCAATCCTCGCGCACCGGGCACAGCATGCAGCGCGGCCGTCTTGGCGTGCAGATCGTGGCGCCAAGGTCCATCATTGCCTGGGCGAAGTCGCCCGGCCTTGTCTGCGGAACCAGTCTTGCGACGAGCGCGCGGATTTCAGGCTTTGCCTCGCTGAGCCGCGTTGCGATCGAATAGAGCCGCGAGATGACACGTTCGACATTGCCGTCGACGACCGCCGCCGGACGGTCGAAGGCGATCGCCGCGATCGCCGCCGCCGTATAGGCGCCGATCCCCGGCAATTCCCTCAATCCCGTTTCGTTGTCGGGAAAACGGCCGCCCTGGCTCGCAACCAGATCGGCGCAGGCCTTGAGGTTGCGCGCCCGTGAATAATAGCCGAGCCCGGCCCAGGCCTTCATCACATCCTCGGCCGGCGCAGCCGCCAGCGCCTTCACATCAGGCCATTTCTCGACAAAGGCGCGAAAATAGGATTTTACCGCTTCGACCGTGGTCTGCTGCAGCATCACTTCCGAAAGCCAGATGCGATAGGGGTCCGGCCGTGCACCGCCGGCCGCGGCGTGCGGCGTGATCCGCCACGGCAGTTCGCGATGGTGCGCGTCGTACCAGGCAAGCAGACGCGCGGCGATCTCTCCCGATAGAGTTGGTCCGGATGCGGCCTTGCGGGTCTGTTCGTGCAGTGCCATTGATCGCGGGCTGGCTCTAGGCTGGTGAGGAACGTGGCTGGAGAACGTACATGGCAGGGAGAACGCCTTACGGCAATCCCGTTCCGGTGAGCGATCTCGCGACCGCGATCCTCGACCCCGTGCTGCGCAAGCGGGCCGGCATTTCGATCGGGCTGGTGCAGTCATGGGAAGAGATCGCCGGCCCCAGGCTCGCCGGCCATTCGCGCCCCGAAAAAATCCAGTGGCCGCGCCGCATGCATGAGGACGATCCGTTCGAGCCGGCGGTGCTGGTCATCGCCTGCGAGGGCATGGCCGCGCTGCACCTACAGCACGAGACCGGCGAGATCATCAACCGCGTCAATGCCTTTCTCGGCTTCAACGCGATCGGCAGGATCCGGATCGTGCAAAAGCCGGTGCTGAGGGACAAAGCCCGGCCGAAACCGACGCCGAGAGCACTGACTTCTGTCGAAAAGGCCAAATTGTCCGATACCGTCGGCAAGATCGAGGATGAAGGCTTGCGCGCCTCGCTGGAGCGTCTTGGCGCCACAATTCTTGGCCAAAGGAAGCGGCCAAGGTAATCAATCGGTAATCAGTCGGTCATGAACGCGTCATCTATCTCGCGCATTCGTGATCCTGCATGTAGAGTTTGGCGATTGGAATGGGGACGGCGATGCCTTAATTCCCGCCAACTCTCGCCTTTTCTAGCCTTTGCGTTGCAAAATCAAACCACAGTCAGGTGATTCGCATGAACCGTAGCTTGTCCCGCAGAAACCTCCTGTCTTCGCTGGCCGTCATTCCGGCAGTGGCTATGCTCGCCGCATGCAGCGATTCAGGCGAGGATGCCAAAGCAGCGGATGTGAAGCCTGCGGCTCCCGCGGTGCCTGCTTCGACGCCTGCCACTCCGGCCGCCGTCAAGGTCCCGGAGTCTTCCGGCAATGTCGACATGGCCGAACTGCTGAAGCCCGGCGCTTTGCCCGACAAGCAGCTCGGCAAGGATGACGCCAAGGTCACCATCGTCGAATATGCTTCGATGACCTGCCCGCATTGTGCGCATTTCGCGGCGACCACCTTCCCTGAGTTGAAGACCAAATACATCGACACCGGCAAGGCGCGTTACATCCTGCGCGAATTCCCGTTCGATCCGAGCGCCGAGGCCGGTTTCATGCTGGCGCGCTGTTCGAAGGACAATTATTTCCCGATGGTCGACGTGCTGTTCAAGCAGCAGGCCAACTGGGTCGGCGTCAACAATACCAAGGATGCGCTGCTGCAGATCTCCAAGCTCGCCGGTTTTACACAGGAGTCCTTCGAGGCCTGCTTGACGGACCAGAAACTTCTGGACGATGTGAGATCGGTCCAGAAGCGCGGCGCCGATGAATTCAAGGTCGACTCGACACCGACCTTCTTCATCAACGGGAAAACCTACAAAGGTGCGATGTCGATTGAGGAAATATCGGCCATCATCGACCCTCTGCTCTGACGTCCAGGCGGCGCCGGAGCGACTGCGCTTCGGCGTCAGCGCACCTGTGCGCCTTCCTGGCAGGCGCGAATGAAGTTTTCGCGCCTTCGCCTCCTCGGCTTCAAGTCCTTCGTCGAACCCGGCGAGTTCGTCATCGAACGCGGCCTGACCGGCATTGTCGGGCCGAATGGCTGCGGCAAGTCGAACCTTGTCGAGGCGATGCGCTGGGTGATGGGCGAAAGCTCGTACAAGAACATGCGCGCGTCCGGCATGGACGACGTGATCTTTTCCGGCTCGGGAACGCGCCCGGCCCGCAACACCGCCGAAGTCACGCTGTTCCTCGACAATAGCGACCGGACCGCGCCCGCCGCCTTCAACGACGCCGATGAATTGCAGGTGTCGCGCCGCATCGAGCGCGAAGCCGGCTCGCTCTACCGCATCAACGGCAAGGAAGCCCGCGCCAAGGACGTGCAGCTTCTGTTCGCCGACCAGTCGACCGGCGCGCGCTCGCCATCCATGGTCGGACAGGGCCGCATCGGCGAACTGATCCAGGCCAAGCCGCAGGCGCGCCGCGCGCTGCTCGAAGAGGCCGCCGGCATTTCCGGCCTGCACACGCGCCGTCACGAGGCCGAGCTTCGGCTGAAGGCGGCCGAACAAAATCTGGAACGGCTGGACGATGTCGTCGGCGAACTGGAGAGCCAGATCGAAAGCCTTAAGCGCCAGGCGCGCCAGGCATCGCGCTTCAAGAACCTGTCGGCCGATATCCGCAAGGCGGAAGCCACGCTCTTGCATCTGCGCTGGACGCTGGCCAAGACCCAGGAGGGCGATGCGCGGTCGGCGCTGGCGGTTGCCACAGCTCTGGTCGGCGACCGCGCCGCCGCCCAGATGGCTGCCGCCCGGGAGCAAGGCATCGGCGCCCACCGGCTGCCCGATCTGCGTGACGCCGAGGCCGCGGCTGCCGCCGCCTTCCAGCGGCTGTCGATCGCCAAGGCGCAGATCGAGGAGGAGGCAGGCCGCATCCGCGCCCGCCAGGCCGAACTCGAGCGCCGGCTGCAGCAGCTCGACGGCGACATCGCCCGCGAGGAGCGCATGGTCCGCGACAATGCAGACATTCTTGAGCGCCTGCGCGAGGAAGAAGCCACGCTCAACTCAGACAATGCCGGCGCCGCCGAGCGCGAAGCCACGACGCGGGCCGCTTTCGAGCAGGCCGGCGCAACGCTTGTCACAAGCGAAGCAAAGCTCGCTGCGCTGACCGCCGAACGAGCAGAGGCCGCCGCCTCGCGCAACCAGATCGAGCGCACGCTGCGCGACACCGCCGAACGCCGAGATCGCTTTGCCCGCCAGCTGGCCGATGTCGACCGCGAGCTATCGGAGATCGTCTCGAAAGTCGCCGGCCTGCCCGATCCCGCCGAGAAGCGCGCTTTGGTCGAGGACGCGCTCGCCCGGTTGGAGGAAGCCGAGGCCGGCGCCATTGCTGCCGAACAGGCCGTCGCCGAGGCGCGCGCCACCGAGAGTGCCGCCCGTCCGCCGCTGCAGGATGCCAGGGCCGAACTCGCCGGCATCGAGACCGAAGCCCGCACGCTGGCCAAGATCCTCAATGCCGCCAGCGGCGATCTTTTCCCGTCGGTACTGGAGCAACTCAGCGTCGAACGCGGCTATGAGACGGCCCTCGGTGCTGCGCTTGGCGAGGATCTCGACGTGCCGCTCGACCGCAGCGCGCCGGTGCATTGGGGCGAAAGCCAGGTTCAACCAGGCGATGCGGCTTTGCCGGAAGGCCTCAAGAGCCTCGCCAGCGTGGTGCGCGCGCCTTCGCAGCTTGGCCGCCGGTTGGCGCAGATCGGCATCGTCGATGCGGCGGACGGCAAACGCCTGCAGACGCTGCTTGCCCCCGGCCAGCGGCTGGTCAGCCGTGACGGCGCGCTGTGGCGTTGGGATGGCTTGACCGCCAGCGCCGATGCACCGACCGCGGCCGCGCAAAGGCTGGCGCAGAAGAACCGGCTGGCCGAACTCGATGCCGAGGCGGTGCAGGCGACGCAGATCATGCGTGAGGCAGAGGCCGCCCTTGCCCAGGCCGAACAGGCGCTGCGTGAGGCGAGCGAGGCCGAGCGCAATGCCCGCCAGGCCGGGCGCGATGCCCAGCACGGCCTGGACGCCGCCCGCAGCGCGCTGGCCGAGGCCGAAAAGGCCGGTGGCGAGCTGGCAAGCCGCCGCGCCGCCGTGGACGAGGCGCGCGCACGAATCGTCGACAGCCATGAAGAAACGGCCGCCGCCTTCGCCGAGGCCGAAATGCTGCTGCAGGACGCCCCCGATCTCGGCGACCTGCAATTGCAGCTTGAACAATCCGCCGCCAATGTCAGCCGCGATCGCGCAACCTTGGCCGACGCGCGCGCCGTCCATGAAGGCCTGCGCCGCGAAGCCGAAGCGCGCACGCGCCGGCTCGACGCCATCGGCGCCGAGCGCAGCAACTGGCTGCAGCGGGCCGAAAACGCCTCGACCCAGATCGCCTCGCTCGGCGAGCGCAGGGCTGAAGCCGAGGCCGAGCGCGAGACGTTGGCCGACGCCCCCGATGAGATCGACGCCAGGCGCCGCGCGCTGCTGTCGCAGCTCACCGAGGCCGAGACCTTGCGCAAGGCAGCCGCCGACCGCTTGCAGGAGGCCGAGACCAAGCAGGCCGAGCTGGACAAGGCCGCCACCGCGGCGATCCAGTCGCTGGCCGATTCCCGCGAAACCCGCGTCCGCGCCGAAGAGCGATTGACCGCCGCCGATGAGCGCCGGCTCGAGGTCGAGGCGCGCATCCAGGAAACGCTGAACACGCCGCCGCATCTGGTCATTCGCCATACTGGCCTGGAAGCCGACAGCCCGATGCCCGAAATGGGCGACATCGAGCGCCAGCTCGACCGGCTGAAGGTTGAGCGCGAGCGGCTCGGCGCCGTCAATTTGCGCGCCGAGGAAGAGCAGAAGGAACTGTCGGACCGGCTGGAGGCCATCGTTTCCGAGCGCGAGGACATCATCGAGGCGATCCGCAAACTGAGGCAAGCGATCCAGAGCCTGAACCGCGAAGGCCGCGAACGGCTGCTTGCCGCTTTCGAGGTGGTCAACGGCCATTTCCAGCGGCTGTTCTCGCATCTGTTCGGTGGCGGCACGGCCGAATTGCAGCTGATCGAATCCGACGACCCGCTGGAAGCCGGGCTCGAAATCCTGGCACGTCCGCCCGGCAAGAAGCCGCAGACCATGACGCTGCTGTCCGGCGGCGAGCAGGCGCTGACGGCGATGTCGCTTATCTTTGCCGTGTTCCTGACCAATCCGGCGCCGATCTGCGTGCTCGACGAAGTCGACGCGCCGCTCGACGATCACAATGTCGAACGCTTCTGCAACCTTATGGACGAAATGGCCGCGACCACCGAGACGCGCTTCGTCATCATCACCCACAACCCGATCACGATGGCGCGCATGAACCGCCTGTTCGGCGTGACCATGGCCGAGCAGGGCGTCAGCCAACTGGTCTCGGTCGATCTGCAGGCCGCTGAGGCGATGCGCGAGGCGAGCTGACGCAGCATGCTTTGTTGATTTCGTCGGCGATGGCCTCGATCCGACTGTTGCAACAGGACCGTCGCCCTTGCGACCTGCTTGCGACGCGCATTCTGTAAGGTTTGAAGAGAAGGAGCCACCTGAGAGCGAACGCCAAAGCCCACATGCAAAGCGCCGGCAACGCGAAAGCGATGCCTACAAGGCGCAAATGGCAATAGGCTCCGACAGCAATTCAGCTGCCACGTTTATCGGAAGCCCAGGAAGCTCAGTATCGCAATCACGATAACGACTGCTCCGATGAGCCAGATTATGTTGTTCACCGTATCTCTCCCGAACTAGTTGCTGGGAGTGAACTCGTAAGAGCCTACTAATGTTCCCGCATTTTCTGCGTCGAAACAAAATGGCGGCCATCGCTTCGTCGATTGCCAGACCATGGTCCGAACAGGGTATGACTGAAGTCCTGACGTCGGAGCCATAGGCCCGAAGGCGGGCAACCTATGCCCTCCCGATACATTGGAACCGGGCTGCCGAGCATGAGTCCCTTCATCGGTGGTCAATCGGGTGCCCGCCATTCCTGAGAGGTTAGCGGGCACCCGATCGTCGTGACACCGCCAAGCGGTGTTCGTTCAATAGAGAGGCTGACAGTGACCTTTGTCCAGAGATCAGTGCGTGACGGCGCAACCCGACCCGCAAACGACAACGACAGTCCTGCGGAGGTTTCTTCCGTTCTTGACCTCATACCATCGGCTGACGACGACAAGGTCGCTGAGCTTGTCAGGCGAACAGAGCGCCTGGCAATCGCAGTGGTTATCGGAATCGCGGTTCTGCTGATCTTGGCGCCGGTGGTTTACCTTGCACTTTCTTACGGGATCTGAGACGGCCCGACTTAGGCGATCTAAGATGGCCTGATTGGTCTCGTAAATCTCACAAATTGTGCCGACGGTCTTCCTCGCAAGACAAGTGTTTCCCGTCACAGATCAGGAGATCGAACGGGTCGACATAGAATGGTCGTGCGCAGCGCTGCTTTGTCGAGTTGCGTAACCTTGGTGGTCGGCTTGAAAGAGCGTGCTCACCAGAATTTGCCAACAAGAGCTGTTGTTGCAATTCCTTCCTTCACACGCCGTGTTGCGCGGGAGCAGCCGTCACTGATCGCGCCCGTGGACCAACGACGCTACTCGGAACCAAAGGGATGGGACGCGGTTATCCCCGCGAAGGGATAATTAGCAGATGGAGATATTACAATGAAAACAATGATCGTGAGCGCCTTGGCACTGTTCCTTGCCGTGCCGACGGTAGCTCCGGCAGCTGAAGCTGACGTGGTCATCACGACCCACCATCGTCATCATCACAGGAACGTCAGAATCATCAATGACCAAGGTCAACGCCTTCATCACCGCAGACACGGCACGGTTGCCTTCTACGACCACGGCCGCAGACATCATCGCCGGGATACTGTCATCGTGACCGGCTCGATCGAGCGTAGCCATCATCGCTATTATCGACATCATCGCCATCATCCCGTCGTCATCCAGGACGACAACGATTACTGATCCTCTCCGCACGGCCCCGGCTCTGTCGACGGAGTCGGGGTCGCGTGGGAGTCAGATAGCGCCTGACGGCAGCCATCCATAAGGTCGGTAAATCATTGATTCCAAAAGCCATGTAATTTGGCTGGGGCGCCAGGATTCGAACCTGGGAATGTCGGTACCAAAAACCGATGCCTTACCACTTGGCGACGCCCCAGCAAACGAGCTTTGCCCGCTGCGCGCGGCCTTATAGGACGAGCGGCACGAAAGCTCAATGCCGAGTTGGCCACTGTGCAAAACTGAGCCACCGCTTGGCGCGGGGACGCGCTATTCGCCCCAGACCGCCAACTCGTTGCCAGCGGGATCGGTGAAATGGAACCGCCTGCCGCCCGGGAACGAGAATATCGGCTTGACGATCGTGCCGCCGGCGCTTTCGACAACGTCGAGCGTTGCTTCCAGATCCTGCGAATAGAGCACCGGCAATGGTTTCGCCGGCGCCTCCGCTGCATCGGCCTGGAAGCCGCCATCGAGCCCTTCGCCGAAGGCCGAATAGGTCGGCCCGTAATCGGTGAACGACCACGAGAAGGCGGCGCTGTAGAAAGCCTTGACGCTGTCCAGCGTTGCGCCGGTCGCGGGCAGTTCGAGATAGTCGAGTTTTCCGTTGAGTTTCATCACGCTGCTCCCAACTTGTTCCCTATATGTTCTATATCCTGGGCAGCGATCCGGCAAGTCTTTTCGACGCAGCTTTTGCTTAATCGATTGTAGTCGCCGGGCTTCGCTGCCACACCTTGCCTTTCGCACTGCAGCATAATAACGCTCGGGTCGGAACGCGGGGGAACCGGGTCTTGGCCCCGGTGTTCTCTCTTCCGAGGACTTGGAGGGCGAGCATGACCAAATGGGTCTACACCTTCGGCGATGGCGCCGCGGAAGGACGTGCGGGCGACCGCAACCTTCTCGGCGGCAAAGGCGCCAATCTGGCCGAGATGTGCAGTCTTGGCCTGCCCGTGCCGCCGGGCTTCACCCTCACCACCGAAGTCTGCAACGCCTATTACGCCAACGGCAACAGCTATCCGGCCGCGTTGCAGGCCGATGTCGTCAAGGCGCTGGACCATATCGGGCAGCTGACGGGGCGCCGTTTCGGCGATCCGTCGAAGCTGCTTCTGGTCTCGGTCCGCTCCGGGGCCAGGGCCTCGATGCCGGGCATGATGGACACCGTGCTCAATCTCGGCCTCAATGACGAGACGGTCGAGGCGCTGGCAGCCGATTCCGGCGATGCCCGCTTTGCCTATGACAGCTACCGCCGCTTCATCCAGATGTATTCCGATGTCGTCATGGGTCTTGACCACGAAGTGTTCGAGGAAATCCTCGAGGACGAGAAGGCGAGCCTCGGCCACGAGCTCGACACCGAACTGACAGCGCAGGAATGGCAGAGCGTCATTGCCCTCTACAAGGCCAAGGTCGAGGAGGAACTCGACAAGCCGTTTCCGCAGGACCCGCACGAGCAGCTGTGGGGGGCGATCGGCGCGGTGTTTTCCAGCTGGATGAACAACCGCGCCATCACCTACCGGCGCCTGCACGACATCCCGGAAAGCTGGGGCACGGCGGTCAATGTCCAAGCCATGGTGTTCGGCAATATGGGCGAGACGTCAGCCACTGGCGTCGCCTTCACCCGCAATCCCTCGACCGGCGAAAAGATGCTCTATGGCGAGTTCCTGGTGAACGCGCAGGGCGAGGATGTCGTAGCCGGCATCCGCACGCCGCAGAACATCACCGAGGCGGCGCGCATTGCCGCCGGCTCGGACAAGCCGTCGCTGCAGAAACTGATGCCGGACGCGTTTCGCTCCTTCGTCGACATCTCCGACCGCCTGGAACAGCACTACCGCGATATGCAGGACCTCGAATTCACCATCGAGCGCGGCAAATTGTGGATGCTGCAGACGCGTTCCGGCAAACGCACCGCCAAAGCGGCGCTGAAGATCGCCGTCGAGATGGCACGCGACAAGCTGATCACGACGGAGGAGGCGGTCGCCCGCATCGATCCGGCCTCGCTCGATCAGCTGTTGCATCCGACCATCGACCCCAAGGCCGCGCGCGATGTCATCGGCGTCGGCCTGCCGGCTTCTCCGGGCGCGGCGACCGGCGAGATTGTTTTCTCCTCGGGCGATGCCGAGGATCTGAAGACGCAAGGTCGCAAGGCAATCCTGGTGCGCATCGAAACCAGCCCCGAAGACATTCATGGGATGCATGCTTCGGAAGGCATCCTGACCACGCGCGGCGGCATGACCAGCCACGCCGCCGTGGTCGCGCGCGGTATGGGCAAGCCTTGCGTTTCGGGCGCCGGCTCGCTGCGTGTCGACTACAAGGCCGGCACGCTGATGTCGATGGGCCAGACCTTCCGCAAGGGCGACATCATCACCATCGATGGCAGCAACGGCCAGGTGCTGAAGGGCGCCGTGTCGATGCTGCAGCCGGAACTGTCGGGCGATTTCGCCGCCATCATGGAATGGGCCGATGCGGTGCGCCGCATGAAGGTGCGCACCAATGCCGAGACGCCGCTCGATGCGCGCATGGCGCGCTCCTTCGGCGCCGAAGGCATCGGCCTCTGCCGCACCGAGCACATGTTCTTCGACGGCGAGCGTATCGTCGCCATGCGCGAGATGATCCTGGCCGATACCGAGAAGGACCGCCGCACCGCACTTGCCAAGCTGTTGCCGATGCAGCGCTCGGATTTCCTCGAACTGTTCGAGATCATGGCCGGCCTGCCGGTGACGATCCGGCTGCTCGATCCGCCGCTGCACGAATTCCTGCCCAAGACGGAAGCGGAGGTGGCGGAGGTCGCCGCCGCCATGAACGTCTCGCCCGACAAGCTCAGGCAGCGCACAGAAGCCCTGCACGAGTTCAACCCGATGCTCGGCCATCGCGGCTGCCGTCTCGCCGTCTCCTATCCCGAGATTGCCGAGATGCAGGCGCGTGCCATTTTCGAGGCAGCCGTCGAGGCCGGCAAGAAAGCCGGCGCGCTGGTCGTTCCCGAGATCATGGTGCCGCTGGTCGGCCTGGTGAAGGAGCTCGACTACGTCAAGGCGCGCATCGATGCGGTCGCCAAGGCTGTCATGGACGAGACCGGCGTCAAGATCGACTATCTCACCGGCACGATGATCGAGCTTCCGCGCGCGGCGATCCGCGCCCACGTCATCGCCGCTACGGCCGAGTTCTTCTCCTTCGGCACCAACGATCTCACCCAGACCACCTTCGGCATCTCGCGCGACGATGCGGCGTCCTTCCTCGAGACCTATCGGCAGAAAGGAATCATCGAGCAGGACCCGTTCGTCTCGCTCGACATCGAGGGCGTCGGCGAACTGGTGCGCATGGCTGCGCAAAAAGGCAGGGCGACGCGGCCCGACATCAAGCTCGGCATATGCGGCGAACATGGCGGCGATCCGGCCTCGATCCGCTTCTGCGAAGAGGTCGGCCTCGACTATGTGTCGTGCTCTCCCTACCGCGTGCCGATCGCAAGATTGGCCGCAGCCCAAGCCGCGGTGCAGATTGCCAAAACAGCAGTGCCGCGCCCCAAAAAGAGCGCCGCGGCATCCTGATTTCGACATAGTCATTTCGGCAGCGATGAAACGGCCACCCTGGGTGGCCGTTTGGCGCTAAGCTTACGATTTTGTAAGCAAATTCACGCTGATGTGCGCGGCTCAACACGCAATCCCGACATCGTTTCTGCCCAATTTCACGGCCCCCCAACCCGCCCGGTGCCGAGAAACAGATGTTACAGATTTCGCCCACACCCTTCCGCTCGATCCTGATCCTCCAGACCAAGTTCATCGGCGATATCGTGCTCTCCTCCACGCTCGCCAGGAACCTGCAGCTCGAATATCCCGGCGTCAGGATCGTCTTTCTCTGCGAGGCGCGCCTCGCCAGTTTCGTCACCGCGCACGGCATCGCCGCCGAGGTCGTCAGCTTCCGCCGCGCCGCCATGCGCGGCACCCCGCTGGAGCGTGGGCGCGAGCTCTATTCTATGATCAGCAAGCTGCGCCAATTCCGTTTCGACCTGACCATCGACCTCACCGATTCAAAGACATCGCGGCTCATCGTCAGGTTCCTCAACGCCAGCACCCGCATCGGCTACAATCCTCCGGAAAGGCCGCTGCGCTGGCATGAGCGCCAGCCCGCCAATGTCTTTGCCGAGCCGTTCGGTTTTGGCGAACGTCACTATCTCTACCGCTACCTTTCGCCGCTCGAGCCGCTCGGCGTCGGCCTGCGCGTGCGGGTGCCGTCGATTCGGCCATTGCCGATGGAGACGGCGAGGGCCCAGGCATTGCTGGACAAACACCATTTGCGGCCAAACGGCTTTGTCGCGGTGCATGCCGGCGCAAGTTTTCACGGCCGGCGCTGGCAGCATGAACGCTTTGCCGCCGTGATCGACACGATTTCGCGCGAAACCGGACTGGATTTCGTACTCGTCGGCGGCCCTGACGAGCGCAAGCCGGCCGAGCAGATCCTCGCCAGTGCCGCGTCGATCGTCAACCTCGTCGGCGCGCTGTCGCTGGAAACGCTGCTGGCGGTGTTGCAGCAGGCGCGGCTGTTTGTCGGCAATGAGAGCGGCCCCATGCACATGGCAGCAGCGGCCGGAACGCCGGTTGTCGGCCTTTTCGGCCTGACCAGCCCGGCCGTCTGGGGACCGGTCGGCGTGCCCAGCCTCGCCTTGCAGCCATCCATGCCGTGCAATTGCGTGGCGGGCAGCCCGTGCAATCCGCTCGATCCCAGCAAGGCCTGCTGCGTCTGGCGCCTCGAGGTCGAACCGGTCGTCGCGGCCGTGCACGAAGTCCTGTCACGCACGCATGTGGAACTGGAACACGCCGTCTGACGGTGCGCGGCGGTCACATTGTCGGGATATCAGCTTTCTCACGGCCACTATCCCGATTTCCGCCTTGTTGCGGGTCCTGGGATGCGGCTATGACAGCGCCGATTCTCAGACAAGACAGGCATCCCTTGCAAAAGCTGTTTTGCGCCTTGGCGCTATCTACCGTGGCCGTGTCTTCGGCCCAGGCCGCGCCGCTTGTCGAGCCGACGCTGCATCTGAAGGCTGAGGATGGTGGCAGTGGCAATGTCGGCCGCGTCGCGCTTACGCTCGACGCCTGCGGCGGCCAGACCGATACGAGGATCCTGTCGGCGCTGGTGGAGAACCGGATTCCGGCGACGATCTTCGTCACCGGTATCTGGCTGAAGCGCAACGCCGCCGCCGTCGAGATCATGCGCGCGCATCCGGACCTGTTCGAACTGGAAAACCATGGCGGCCATCACATCCCGGCCGTCGACACGCTGCGCAAGATCTATGGCATCCGCAGCGCCGGCAGCCCGGAAGCGGTGCAGGCCGAAGTCGAATCGGGCGCTGCCGCTCTCGCTGGCACCGGCGAGCCGGCGCCGAAATGGTTTCGCGGCGCGACCGCCGAATACAGCCCGTCGGCTATCGCCATGATCCGCAAGCTTGGCTTCAAGGTCGCCGGCTTTTCGATCAACGGCGATGGCGGCTCGTTGCTCGGCGCAAAAGAAACTGCCCGGCGCATCGCTGCCGCCAAGGATGGCGATGTCATCATCGCCCACATCAACCAGCCGACCCACGCCGCCGGCGAGGGCGTCGTGCAAGGTCTGCTCGCGCTGAAGGCCAAGGGGCTGATGTTCGTGCGGCTGGAGGACGCCGACGGTGTCGGCAACGACGGGACGACTGATTAGGATTGGGCGGCGGCAGGCAGTTTCATCGCCTTTGGACTGACGTCGCCGACGTTTGAGATTAGCCGAGGCCTCTAAACTTCGTCATCCCAGGATGAAACAGGAGCGAAGCTCCGTCGCGAAGACCCTGGGATGACGAAGCGAGCAACGGCGGCTTGAGTCGCTTGCTCAGGCCGGTGCTGCTTCGATAGTGACCCTGTTGGGATAAAACGCGCCGTGGTCGCGAATCTCAGCCATTTCGTGGAAGGGCTGCTCATAGCCCCACATCGCGTCCTTGCCGGTCTCACCGGCCGGCAGCACGCTCCAGTAGCTGGCGTCGCCCTTGTAGGGGCAGTGGGTCGACAGGGTGGTTTTGCCGAGCTGGGTGAAGTCGATGTCTTCGAAGGGGATGTAGAATGCCTGGGGGTAGGGCGGTTCGGACAGAAGCTTCGCCCGCGTCGATGAGGCGATCACCGTATCGCCGGCACGCACGACCACGGTACCGCGATAGGGTTCGACGGTGATGACCTTGCCGGGATTGCTCTGAAAGCCGGGGGCGGGGTTGGCGATCTGGTCCATGCGGGGTTCTCCTTCTTCGATTGGGAGCACAGTCCGATTGAGAGCGTGCGGGATTGCTTCCCATGTCTCTAAAATGTGTCTGGAGAACCCGTTGCGCAAGCCTTTGCCAGTAGGCCAGAGCTGGCCTTCCGATCACTAAAAACGATCCCGCGTGGAATGCTCAGGCTGCGGTCTTGAACACGTCCATGAGGCCGGCATAGGCCGCGGCAATACCGGCTACCGGGTTGGTGCTTCTTGACGTCGTCTCGACCTTCAGTGGGCCGCCGCCTGTCGGCAAGGTGAGCAGCAGGAACTGGCGATTGCCGCCGTCGCCGATCGATGCGGCGGCGACATGCTGGCCTTCGCCTTCGTTCTGGACGCACATTTTGAACAGCAGCGTGCCGCCGACCGCCTCAAGGGCGCCGCCGACCACCTCGACAAATTCGTCTTCGGAGACCTTTTTGGCCTCCGGCACGAGATCGGCCAGACTTGCGGCAAGCGTGTCTTCAAGCTCTTTGTCGTCGAGTTGAATATCGTCCAACTGCACGTCTTGGGCCTCGCTGTCATCCAGCTGCCTGTCGTCGATCTGCCTGTCGTCGATCTGCCTGTAATCGATCTGCTTGCCGTCGATCTGCTTGTCGTCGAGCTGCGTGTCCATGCGAACCTCTTTCAGTCGCCAATCCGCACCCCTACCCCGTTAACGAACCTTAACGTCGACGATGGCCGGATTGTGGCGGTTTTCCCCGCCTTTCGATCACTGCTTGCTTCAGCCGTTAACGGTTGGAGACCTCATGGCTGGACAATCCGTCCGTTCGTCCCACAATGGAACAAAAGACGGGAAAAACGAGGAAGCAATGGGAGGAACCAGATGCTCGGACTGATGCAGGAATGGCCGCTGCTCTGCCACAAGCTGATCGACAATGCCGAGCGGCAGCACGGGACGCGCGAGATCGTCTCGCGCTCGATCGAAGGTCCTGTCGTTCGCACCACCTATGCTGAAGTTCATCGCCGCGCGATCAAGGTCGCCCAACGGTTGGAGCGCGATGGCTTTGTGCTCGGCGACCGCATCGCGACCCTGGCCTGGAACACGGCGCGCCACATAGAGGCCTGGTACGGCATCATGGGCATCGGCGCCATCTACCATACGCTTAACCCGCGTTTGTTCCCCGAGCAGATCGTCTGGATCATGAACAATGCGCAGGATAGAGGGATCTTCGTCGACCTGACCTTCATGCCGCTGCTGGAAAAGATCGCCGGCGCCGTCAAATCGCTGAAAAAGGTGATCGTCCTGACCGACAAGGCGCATCTGCCTGAAACGACGCTGCCGAATGTGGTTGCCTATGAGGACTGGTTGAACGAGGCCGATGGCGACTTCGCCTGGAAGGTTTTCGGCGAAAACACCGCAGCCGGCATGTGCTACACCTCCGGCACGACGGGCGATCCCAAAGGCGTGCTCTACAGCCACCGCTCGAATGTGCTGCATGCCATGATCGCCGCCATGCCCGACGCCATGGGCCTCTCCGCGCGGGACACGATCCTCCCCGTCGTGCCAATGTTTCATGCCAATGCCTGGGGCCTTGGCCAGAGCGCGCCGATGATCGGCGCCAAGCTGGTCATGCCCGGTTGCAAGATGGACGGCGCCTCGATCTACGAGCTGCTCGACACCGAGAAGGTGACCTTCAGCGCCGCCGTGCCGACCGTCTGGATGATGCTGCTGCAGCATCTGGAAGAGACCGGCAAGAAGCTTCCCTATCTCAGCAAAGTCGTCATCGGCGGCTCGTCCTGCCCGCGCGCCATCATCAGGAAATTCCAGGACAATTATGGTGTCGAAGTCATCCATGCCTGGGGCATGACCGAAATGTCGCCGCTCGGCACGCTGTGCACCATGAAGCCGCAGTATCAAGCGCTCGAGGGCGAGGACCGGCTCGATATCCAGGGCAAGCAGGGCTACCCGCCCTTCGGGGTCGAGATGAAGGTGACGGATGACGACGACAAGGAACTGCCTTGGGACGGCAAGACCTTCGGCCGGCTGAAGGTGCGCGGTCCAGCCGTCGCCAGCGCCTATTATGGCGGCGTCGGAGCCGAGCAGTTCGACAAGGACGGCTGGTTCGACACTGGCGATGTCGCCCATATCGATTCCGGCGGCTACATGCAGATCACCGATCGCGCCAAGGACGTCATCAAGTCGGGCGGCGAGTGGATATCGACCATCGACCTGGAGAACCTCGCCGTCGGCCATCCCGATGTCGCCGAGGCCGCGGCGATCGGCGTCCATCATTCGAAATGGGGCGAACGGCCCTTGCTGGTCGTGGTCGCCAAACCCGGCAAGGAGCCGAGCAAGGCGGACATACTGGCGTTCATGGACGGCAAGGTGGCGAAATGGTGGATGCCCGACGACGTCGCTTTCATCAGCGAAATCCCGCACACCGCCACCGGCAAGATCCAGAAGATCACCTTGCGCAAGCAGTTCAGCGACTACCGCCTGCCGACGGATTGACCGGGACCGTGCGTTTCCTTGACCTTCAAGCTACCGGCGGCAAAAACGTTAGGGCAGGGGATGTTCAATTTGAGCATCCTTTGCTCTAAGCGTCTGTGCGGGTTGGGGCGGTGCTGAAGACAATGGAAATTGACGAGCGGCAGACATCGATGGCGGCCGGCTGGTCGCGGCGCACGGGCGCTTTTGCCCTGGTCCTGCTGCTCACCGTGCTGGCCGGCCATCATTTCGAACTGGTGGAAACGCCGGCCTTCCTGTGGGTGCTGGCGATCGTCGCCTTGCTTGCCGCGTTCGCTTTGCTGTTTGCCGGCCTCGCTTTGTCCCGGCTGTGGCATTTCGGTGACCGTGGCGGCCGCGACCTCTCGGTCGGCGCCCTGCTGGCGCTGCTGGTGCTGACGCCCTACGGCTTTGCCACCTATTTGGCGGCGACCACGCCGCCCCTGAGGGACATCACGACGGACCTCGACAATCCGCCAGTGCTCGACACCAGCGACCGCACCAAGGACATGAACGTGCTCGCGCTGCCAACGCCGGGCGAAGCGCGCCTGCAGGCCGACGCCTATCCGCTGGTCACCGGGCACAGCTACAATCTGCCGTTCGAAACCGTCGTCGACGCCGTTGAAACCGTGCTCGACCGCCGCGATTGGCAACTTACTGCGCCATATCCGGTGACGGACGGTCAAGACGAGGTGACGATATCGGCCGTTGCCCGGAGCTTCGTCGTCGGCCTGCCCGCCGACGTCGCCATCCGGGTCAGCAATGATGGCGACACCATCGTCGTCGACATGCGCTCGGCCTCCCGCTACGGCCGCTACGACCTCGGCGACAATGCCGCCCGTATCGTCGGGTTCCTCGCCGAACTTGATCAGGAAGTTGCGGGCCAGGTGGGTGCGGCGCCGGCTGAGTAGTTCTACCCCACCGGCACAAAAACGCCGTCGATGGCCGGGTCACCCTGGGTAGCAACCAGGCCGCGCGCCACCAGGTCCTCGAGATGGGCAAGCACCGACAGGCCGGCGGCGCCATGCAGGCGTGGGTCGGTGTCCCGGTAGATAGCCTTGACCATGTCCGGGATCGTCCGGTCGCTGTCGCGGATCCGCTCGAGGATCGCCCGTTCGCGCATCTTGCGATGGGTCTTCAGCCCGCGCATGAAGCTGCGCGGCGCATTCACCGGGCCGCCATGGCCGGGCAGCAGCAGGCGGTCGCCGCGCGCGATCAATTTATCCAGCGAGGCCATGTAGTCGGCCATCGCGCCGTCCGGCGGCGCCACGATCGACGTCGCCCACGCCATCACATGGTCGGCCGAAAACAGGATGCCGGTGCCTTCGAGCGCAAATGCCGCGTGATTGGCGGTGTGGCCCGGCGTCAGCACCGTCCGGATCGTCCAGCCATCGCCCTCGACCAGCGTATCGTCGGGCAAAGTGACATCCGGTACGAAACCGGTGTCGGCGCTGGCGTCGAGCGGATTGATCTCGCCGATCCGCAGCGGCCTTGCCGGGCGGTGCGGGCCTTCGGCCAGCACGGCGGCACCGGTGCGCGCTTTCAGCCGGGCGGCCAGCGGAGAATGGTCGCGATGCGTGTGACTGACGAAAATATGGCTCACCGGCCGGTTTGCGATCACCTTCAGCAACGTCTGGAAATGCGCTTCATCATCCGGACCCGGGTCGATCACCGCCAGTGTGTCGCGGCCGACAATGTAGCTGTTTGTGCCGTGAAAGGTGAATGGGCTGGGGTTTTTGGCGGTGACGCGCAAGACCTCGAGCGCGACGGTGACGCCCCGGCCATAGGCGGGATCGAAGCTGGTGTCGAATTTGAGCGCCATGGCGGTGTCGTTGAACCTCTGTTCAGGAGGACGGCAAAACTGATTGCCGCATAACACGGAAGCCAATATAGAAAAACGCAAGGCCGCGATCTGCGGCAATCCGGATTGGGGAAGACCATGGCACTTGCAACGACGATGCGCCCGCTTGTTTCTCTCGCTTTGCCCCAGGAGGGCGCGCAGCGCCTGGCAACCCAGCTTTTGCTGGCGATCGCCGGAACGCTGCTTTTGACCCTGTCGGCCAAGACGAAAGTCGTGCTCGGGCCGGTCGACATCTCGATGCAGACGCTGGCCGTCCTGCTGATCGCCACCGCATTTGGCCTGCGGCTTGGCGTCGCTACCCTGCTTCTCTACATGGCCGAAGGCGCCATGGGCTTCCCGGTCTTCCAGAGCACGCCTGAAAAGGGCATCGGCATCGCCTACATGATCGGCGGCACCGGCGGTTATCTCGCCGGCTTCGTCGTCATGGCAGCCATTGTCGGCTGGGCCGCCGACCGCGGCTGGGACCGCCACCCGATCAAGCTGTTCAACGCCATGCTGGTCGCCGAAATCGCCATGATGGCCATGGGCTTTGCCTGGCTGGCCACCCTCATCGGCGTGGAAAAGGCGTGGCAGTTCGGCGTTTTGCCGTTCGTCCTCGGGGATTTGATCAAGGTTGCGCTCGCCGCCAGCCTGGTGCCGGCGGTATGGTCGCTGCTGCCCAAGCAGCCCTGAAACCGGACAAATGAATGAGCCGGGGGGGCCCCGGGCCCCCCGGGGGTTTGTGTGGCGCCGGCCCCCGCCCGGGGGAGGCCGGTGGCCCAACACCCCCCCCCAGTGGGTGGTGCCCGGGGGGCGGGGGGGGGAAAAGTGAGCCCC
>NZ_JAMYRV010000043.1:0-63194 GCF_040321555.1 Mesorhizobium sp. M0317
TCTTCTCTTTTTGATTTAATCTTCAGACCGTGAGGTTGCTGTCGTGGGTTGGGCTTAAGTTCTCGCGCGGGGTTGTGGGTGATTGGGGGTGGGTGTGCGCCCTACGAGACCCCCCACCCCGCTTCGCAAAAGCCGCCTTGCGGCATTTGCTGCGCGACCCTCCCCACAAGGGGTAGGGTGAAGAAGCTTAAAACCGCTCCAGCTTCGCCCGCACTTTCACCAGAAACGCCGCCCTCGTCCTTGGCGTCGAGGCGTCCATCAGGTAGTGCGCCAGGAAAAACGTCCGGCAGCGGCGGGCGCACAGCGCGCGCATACCGCGCAGCAAGGTCTTGCGGCCGGGCTGGCCGACGACGACGCTCCACCAGGTCGGCGCGCCGCAGGTGGTAATGACGCCGACCCTGGTGACATGTGTCATCAGCGACGTGATGCGCCCCTTGCCCAGCTTGAAGGCGACATCGGTCGCCCAGACCCGGTCGAGCCAGCCCTTCAGCATGGCCGGCAGCCCGTACCACCAGGTCGGATAGATGAACAGGATCGCCTCAGCCCAGGCGAGATGCTCGAAATGCGGTTTTAGGGCCGGATCCTCCGGCGCCCGCTCATTGTAGGCGCGTCGCTCTTCGCAGCCCATCACCGGATCGAATTTCTCCGCATAGAGGTCGAGCAGCCGCACCTCCCAGCCGCGTGCCTTCAGCACATCGACTGCGGCATCTCTGATGGCGGCGCAAAAGCTTTCGGGCACCGGATGGCAATAGACCACCAGCACGCGCATCAGAATTCATCCATCCCGGCCGCGACCTTGGCCATGAAGGCTGCCCGCGTCTCGTCGGTCGACAGGTTCATCGAATAATGCGCGAGGTAGGACACCGAGGCGCCGGGCCTGATCGTCGCGCGCAGCATCCGCTTGACCAATCTGCGTGGCGGATCGCCCATCAGCATGGCGCGGAAGCGGCTGCCGCCATAGGTGGTGACGGCGGTCAGCTTGCGGATGTTGTGGAGCGAAGGCTGCGCCTTGCCGTCGACCAATTTGAACGACACGCCGGGCAGAAACACGCGGTCGAAAAAGCCTTTCAGGATGGCCGGGAAGCCGTAGTTCCAGACGGGATATGACAGCACCAGCGCCTCGGCCTTGAGCAGCCGCTCGACATAGGGCGCGGCCGGGTCCGCAGGGCTGCGTTGGTTATGATAATCCAGCCTCTCCCCGCGCGTCAGCCTGGGGTCGAAATCCTCTGCATAGAGATCGCAATCGTCGACCTCATGGCCGGCGGCCGTCAGCCGCTCGACGATCGTGCGGTGCAGACCTGCATTGAAGCTGGTCTCCACCGGGTGTGCGTAGAGGACGAGGACTTTCATGGGGAAATACTTGCGAGGTGGGCGCGAGGCACCCTCCTCTGCCCTGCCGGGCCGCGGCGTTCAGGCTGCCAATCTCCCCCCTTGCGGGGGAGATGTCCGGCAGGACAGAGGGGGGTGCTCAAGCTCAAACCTCTGCTCATTCTGCTTTCTGCAAACCCCTGAACAAAAAAGTCCGGCCCGAGCGATAGTCGTAATCCGGATTTTCCCAGGCGATCATCTTGCCGGGATTGAGCAGGCCTTGCGGATCGGTCTCGCGCTTGAAGGCGAGCTGGATTTCATCCGTCTGCTTCATGCCGCCCTCTTCCAGCGTGTAGCGGTGCGGGTTGAAGATCGGGCAGCCATTCTCCTCATGCAGCCGGATGATTTCGTTGAGCCGCGCCTCGGTGGTGAATTTCACCAGCGGCAGGCCGAAGCAGGTGATGTTGCCGTCGAGGCGCACGAATTCGAGATGCGAAAAGACCTCGTTCGGAAACATCGCGTCCATCTTCTCCACCAGCGCCAGCTGGTTGGGAAACGGATAGAGCGATTGCAGATAGGTGATCGCGGGATCGACCCGCAGTGCCCTGAGCGTGGTGTGGTTCCACGCCAGTTCGAAGCCCGGCGGCAGGCCCTTTTTCTCTTCGTCCGTTGCCGTCGCCGCATTGAAGATGACTTCGCCGCCGGCGCGGCGGGTGAAGGCGAGGAACGCGTCTAGCCCATGCCGGGCAACCATGACGACGCAGATGCTTTGCCCGTCCCGGAAGAACTTCTGGTGGCGCTTGAAATAGAGCTGCGGCACGGGCGCGGCGATCGGCGTGATCAGCTTGGTCAGGATGCCGTCCTGGCGTGCCAGCGCGTTGCCGTAGCGGGCTGCCGGCATGAAAGCGTCGAAGCCGACGATCACGTCGGTCCATTCATAGGCTGCAGTCAGCGGCATCTCGACCTCGGTGATGATGCCGTTGGTGCCATAGGCGTGGGTGACCTTGTGCAGGTCCTCGCCGGCGAGTTCGAGCGCCTTCGGCTCCGCCTCCATAGTGACGACGCGCAGGCGCAGCACATTGCCGAAATCACGCAGACCGCCGAAATTGATCGAGCCAACGCCGCCCGAGCCGCCGGCGATGAAGCCGCCGATCGAGGCGGTGTTGTAGGTCGACGGCGACAGCCGCAGTTCCTGCCCGGAATGCGCGCGCGTCGCTCTGTCGATGTCGGCGAGGATCGCGCCCGGCCCGGTGACGACGCGGCCCGGCGCTATGGCCTTGATCTCGTTCATCTCGGCGAGGTTCAAAACCACGCCGCCCGACAGCGGCATCGCCTGGCCGTAATTGCCGGTGCCGCTCCCGCGCGGCGTCACCGGAACGCCATGACGGTGGCAAGCGGCAAGCACGCGGATCAGTTCGGCCTCGTTCCTGGGCGTCACGATCAGGTCGCCGGTGACGTGGTCGAGCTGCTGCTTCAGCACCGGGCTGTACCAGTAGAAGTCGCGGCTCTTCTGCTGGACGATGGCCGGATTGTCGTCGAGCTTTATCCCGTCGAGATCGCGTTTGAGCGCCGAAACATCCATCATTCCACCATCAGTTCGTCGAGCTCGGCATAGTCGGGCAATTGCCTGTCGATCGCTCGGCCGTTGCGCACGACGATGCGATCCGATTCGGGCCGCGACAGCAATTCCGTCCAGCTCCGCCCTTTGAAGACGATGAAATCGGCGCTGCCACCTGCTGCCAGTGTCCCGACACCGTCGAGCCGCATCACCTTGGCCGGCGTCGCCGCCACCGTCTGCGGCCAGTCGCCGACCGGATGATCGAAATGCAGGATGCGCGTCGCCATGCGGTAGACCTCCAGCATGTCGAGATCGCCATAGGCATAGAACGGATCGCGGGTGTTGTCGGAGGCGACCGCGACCGGGATGCCCCTCGCCTTCATCTCGTGCAGCAGCGTCACGCCGCGCCAGCGTGGCGTGGTCTGGTCGGCACGCCGGTCCTGCAGATAGAGATTGCACATTGGCAGCGACACCACCGCCAGCCGCGCCTTGGCCACCTTGTCGAGTGTATCGAGCACGTCGAGATCCGGCTGGCGCGCCAGCGAGCAGCAATGTCCCACCAGCATGTTGCCCTCAAAACCGTTCCACAGTGCCGCCTCGGCGATCTTCTTCAGCGATATCGCCGCGATGTCGTCGGTCTCGTCGGCGTGGAAATCGAGATCGAGCCCGTGCCTGTTCGCCTCGGCGAACACCTTGTCGAGAAGCTCTTCGAGATCCGGCACCATATAGGTGACGACGCCGAGCACGCCCTTGGCCGCAGCCACGCGCTTGGCCAGCCTCTCGAACCACTTTCTGTCGCGCACGCCTTCGATGCCGAGCAGGCAGGCTGCCTGCAATTCGATGCGACCGCGCCATTTCTCCCGCATCGCCTCGAACACCGGCCAGGAGATCTCCTCCTGCGGCGGCACGCTGTCGAGATGCGTGCGCAGCGCCTTGGTGCCGTGCGCGAAGGCCGAGCGCAAAGAGAAATCCATGCGCCGCGCCACGTCCTCGGCGCTCCAGCGCGCTGCACGGTCGGCGCCGGTGGCATTGAGCGCGCCCATGAAACTGCCGTCGGGATTGGGTTTGCGCGGCCAGATCTGGCCCTTGTCGATATGGGTGTGGCAGTCGACGAAGCACGGCAGGATGATGCGGCCGGCAAGGTCGATGGCGGTGGCTGGCGCTTTTGATTTCTTGTGCGCGGCGATGCTGGAGAGCTTACCGTCGGCGACGGCGATGTCGGCCAGCGCGAAACCGTCGGTGTCGTAAGTGGGGGCAAGACCTGATGTCAGCGACCGGTGAAGGCGGACGTTGGTGAGATGGTACGAGCCAGAGGTCGGTATCAAGGACCGCCCCCCTCTGCCCTGCCGGGCATCTCCCCCTCAAGGGGGGAGATTGGCAGCTTTTCCGACAGCACCCGTCTTCCAACGTCGATAATTGGCGAAATCCCGGATGACGTCCAATCTCCCCCCTTGAGGGGGAGATGGCCGGCAGGCCAGAGGGGGGTGTTTCGCGCCAGCATCTCAATCACGTCACCCAACCCCCTACCGCTCCTGCTTCAGCGCGCTCTCGTGCCAGCGGCGCAGGATGAGATGCGACACCAGCGACAGCACCAGGAAGATCAATATGCCGGTGAGCGAGATCAGGATCAGCGCCGCGAACAGCCTTGGCGCGTTGAGGCGGTAGCCGGCCTCGATGATGCGCGACGCCAGCCCCGACGACTGCCCCTGCGCGCCGGCGACGAACTCGGCCACCACGGCGCCGATCAGCGACAGGCCGCCGGCTATCTTCAAGCCTCCTAGAAAATACGGCATGGCCGCCGGCAGTCTGAGATAGCGCAATTGCTGCCAGCGCGTCGCGCCGTTGAGCTTGAACATGTCGCGCAGATTGCGGTCGACCGAATTGAGGCCGAGCGTGGTGTTGGACAGGATCGGGAAGAACGCGACGATCCAGGCGCAAAGCAAAAGCTTCACCGTCTGGTTGTCCACATAGATGTTGATGAGCGGGAAGACCGCCACGATCGGTGTTACCTGCAGCACGATGGCGAAGGGAAAGAACGACATCTCCACCCATTTCGATTGCGCAAACAGCACCGCCAGTCCGACGCCGCCGACGACCGCGAGCAGCAGGCTGAGAAAGGTTATGCGC
This sequence comes from Mesorhizobium sp. M0317, assembly GCF_040321555.1. Lineage (NCBI taxonomy): Bacteria > Pseudomonadati > Pseudomonadota > Alphaproteobacteria > Hyphomicrobiales > Phyllobacteriaceae > Mesorhizobium > Mesorhizobium sp. M0317. The sequence continues at coordinate 4,994 of NZ_JAMYRV010000043.1, forward strand.
AACGTGACCAGCAGCGCGGAGAACAGGAGCCCCGCATCGCTATAGAGCGTCCACAGCACCACGCCGGGGCGCGGCAGGATATATTGCGGGATCGCGTTCCACACGCAAATGCGGTCCCACAGCCAGATCGCCAGGATCATGATCGCCAAAGGCAAGACCCACCGGCCGATCCGCTCCAGCCGCTCCTGGCGTACGCGGCCCGCCTCTTCCGCGTCGAGCGTTGCGGCATTCTGGTCAATGGCCGTCATGGTGCGGTCCGGCTGATGTGTTGATGGCGTTGACCAGGATGTCCGAGGCCTGGCGGCAGAGCGCGGCATAGTCGGGCGAAGTGCGGAAAACCTCGTCTCGCGGATAGGAGGCGTCGATGGCAAGCTCGGCATGGACGCGGCCCGGCCGCGCCGCCATGACGACGACGCGGTTGGACAGGAACACGCTTTCGAAGACGCTGTGGGTGACGAAGACGACGGTGAAGCGCTCGTCCTGCCACAGCTCCAGAAGGTCGTTGTTGAGCTTGAAGCGGGTGATCTCGTCGAGGGCGGCGAACGGCTCGTCCATCAACAGAATGCGCGGCTTCGTCACCATCGCGCGTGCGATCGAGACGCGCATCTTCATCCCGCCGGAAAGCTCGCGCGGCACGGCGTTTTCGAAACCGGTCAGGTGCACCCGCTCCAGCATCTCCGTCACCACCGGCGCCGCCTTGGCACGCGACACGCCTTTCAGCCTGAGCGGCAGCCAGACATTGTCGAAGACATCGGCCCAAGGCAGCAGCGTCGGTTCCTGGAAGACGAAGCCGATATTGGCGCGGTCGATCGAACCGCCCCAGTCGAGCTGACCGGATGTCGGCGTCGACAGGCCTGCGATCAGCCGCAACGCCGTCGACTTGCCGCAGCCGGACGGCCCGAGCAGGCTGACAAAATCGCCCTCGCGGATGGCGAGATCGACGTCGCTCAATGCAGTCACGCCATTGGAAAACACCTTGCCGACATGGCGCAGCGTCAGCAGCATCGGGCCTTCACCCGATGCCGTCATGGGCGCCTGCGCCATCTTTTCCAGCTTCACGATTACTTCTTCAGCTCGATTCCGACACCTTTGTTGATGAAGGCCAGCGTATAGGCCTTCTTGATATCGATGCCCTCGGGCGTGACCTTGGCCTTGACCATCTTGTCATAGAAGCTCTTGATCCGGTCTTCGTTCATGGCGCCGATGCCGAGCTTTTCGGTGTCGCCGGAATCGGCCAGGCCGAACTTCTTCATCTGCTCGATCGAGAAGGCAATCTGCTCGTCGCTCATGTCGGGATTGTCTTTCTTGATCATCTCGTTGGCGGCCTTGTTGTCGCCGTAGAGGTAGTTGTACCAGCCCTTGGCCGAGCCATCGACGAAGCACTGGACCACCTCCGGCCGCTTGTCGATCGTGTCCTGCATCACCTCGATCGTCGTCGAATAGGTGTCCCAGCCATAGTCGGCGAGCAGGAACTGGTTGGGCACGAAGCCGCCTTCCTTCTTGACCGCAAAAGGTTCCGAGGTGACGTAACCCTGCTGGATCGACTTCTTGTTGGCCAGGAATGGAGCGGTGTTGTAGGTGTAGGGCACGCGCTTGGCGGCATCGAAACCGAGTTCGATGACCATCCACTGGAAGAAGGTCTGGACGCCCTCGTCGCCGAGAATGTACTGGTCGGCGTTCTTCAAATCCTCCCACTTGTCCAGCCCCTGCCCCGGGTGGGACATGATGACTTGAGGGTCCTTCTGGAAATCGGCGGCGACGACGCGCATCGGGATGCCCTGCTGGACGGCGTCGAAAGCCGACAGCAGATTGCCGCCCATGTAGAAATCGAGCTTGCCGGCCAGCAGCAGCGGCCGCCCGCTGACCTGCGGACCTCCCTGCGAAATCGTCACGTCGAGGCCACATGCAGCGTAGGTGCCGTCGGCGACGGCCTGGTAGTAGCCGCCATGCTCGGGCTCGGCCAGCCAGTTGGTGCCGAAGGTGACCTTCTCGTTTGCTGCCGCGCCGAACGTGCCGGCTCCAAGCAGCGCGACCGCAAGCGCTGAAATCTTCTGTTTTCCGTACATCGACACCACCCTTTGTTGGCTCCGGAGCGTCACGCGCCGGGCTCGACACCATTGATCCAAGAAGCAAGACACATGCCACCGCCCGGGCCGCCTGCTTGCGCGGCAGTCACTGCCAACACCGGACGGGTCATGCTGTGCGGGAGGCATCGTGCCTATTTTTTGGACGCCTGTCCACAATCGCCCTTGTGCCATGCACCACATCTTGAACGTACTATCGGTCACGTCTTAGGCTGGTCTCGCAGACAGGAGATTGCCATGTTCAGATACCTCGCGCCGAAGTCGATCAAGCCGCCTTTCGCCCGCTACAGCCACGGCGTCGAGGTGCCGCCAGGCAAGCGGCTGGTTCTGTGCTCCGGCCAGGTCGCCATCACGGCGGACGGCCAGATCCCCGAGGATGCCGGCGCGCAGGCCGAGCTCTGCTTTCAAAACATAGCGGCGATTCTGGCTGAAGCCGGGCTGGGGCTAGGCGACATCGTGCGCATAAACGCCTACGTCACCGACCGCGCCTTTCTGCGGCCCTATATGGACGTCCGCGACCGCTTGTTTGCCAGCCCCGCGCCCGCCTCGACGCTGATGATCGTGTCAGGCTTTGCGCGGCCGGAGTTCAAGGTCGAGGTCGAGGCGATTGCGGCTGGGTGATCGACAGGCGACGTTTGGCGCGCTAGGTCTCCCTCACAGTCAAGAGGCATGACATGACCGTTGCAAACAGACGCGTGTGGTGGGGCGACTACCGGACCACCGAATACGCCGCGATCGATCCGGAGGCGACGATTGCCGTGCTGCCGGTGGCGGCGATCGAGCAGCACGGCCCGCATCTGCCTGTATCAACCGATACCTCGATCATGAACGGCATGCTGGAGACGGTCATCGCCCGCCTGCCCGGCGATCTCGACATCCGCATCCTGCCGGTCCAAACGGTCGGCAAGTCGAACGAGCATCTGCAGGCGCCGGGCACGCTCACCCTGCCGGCGGCCACCCTGGTCGATGCCTGGACCGAGCTTGGCCTGTCCGTTGCCCGCGCAGGCGTAAGGAAACTGATCGTCGTCAACTCGCATGGCGGCAATGAAGAGATCATGGGCATCGTCACGCGCGAGCTGCGCGTGCGTGAGAGGATGCTGGCGGTGAAGACCAGCTGGCAGCGCTTCGGCCGCCCCGCCGGCATGTACACCGAGCTGGAAGACCGCCATGGCATCCATGGCGGCGACGTCGAGACCTCGTTGATGCTGCATTTTCGCCCGGAGTTAGTCGACATGGCCAAGGCCGACAATTTCGCCTCCAAGGTCGCCCGCGCCGAAACCGAATTTGCGCTGCTGCGCCACACCGGAACGCACGCTTTCGCCTGGATCGCTGGGGATCTCAACCCCAACGGCGTGGTCGGCGATGCCAGCATTGCCACGGCCGAGAAAGGCCGACTGACGGCGGAGCATCAGGCCGACGGCTTCATCACCCTGTTGAAGGATGTGCGCAAGGCGAAGCTTGCCGACTGGCTGGCATAGCGGGCCGCCTTAGCCGTCGATCTTCAACACGAAAGGCGTACCCTCAAAAGCATCGGCGCCCCGCCCGATCGCTTCGATCGCTTCGATCATGCGGCCTTGTCGTGAGAGCAGAGCATCCGCGACGGCGATCAACCGTGGATTGGGTGTCGCCGAGGGCGAAAGCTTCCGCAATGTCTGCGCAAGTTCGACTTCGTCGCGCTTCGGGGCGAGCGCCGCCGCAATGATATAGGCCGAGGCGGTCGAGCGGCTGATGCCGGCATAGCAATGGACGACCATGGGTTTGGCGCGGTCCCATTTCCGGGCGAAATCGAGCAGATTGCGCACATGGCCTTCGCCGGGCATGGTCATGCCGTCCTGCGCCACCGCGATGTCGTGCATGACCAGATGCAGGTGGTTTTCCCTCGCGATTGAGGCCGGCCGCGTCACCTCGGTGCCGGCAGCGAGCAGCGACAGCACGCGCTCGGCGCCGCTTTTGGCCACCGTCTCCTCAAGCTTTGCCAGCGAACAGATATGGATCATGGCGCGATCTCCTTCGACCCATCGTCGCGCCGTGCGTGCCAGTCGGCAAGCGCCGATTCGAGCCGCTGCCATTCCTCCTGACTTCCAGGCAGCCCCGCGCGGAGCACCTGGGGACGCTCGGAAAAATGCCTGAGCAATATGCCGCGCTCACCGAGCGTCGAAAACAGCCCCGGTGCATCGGCAAGCCGGAGATAGCGAAACAGCGTCGTGCCGCCGGCGACAGCAACGCCAAAGCGCGAAAGCAGCGCATCGAGCCGCGCCGCATCCTGCGCCAGCCGCCGCCGCATGTCGGCCTGCCAGCCGCTGTCGGCAAGCGCGCGGATGCCGTATTCGAGCGCTGGGCCGGCGACCGCCCAAGGGCCGAATTGCGTTTCAAGCCTTTCGACCGTCACCGCATCGGAAAGTGCGAAGCCGAGCCGCAGGCCGGCGAGACCGAAGAACTTGCCAAACGAGCGCAGCACGACGATGCCGCCCCGCCCGACATCGCCGGCCAGGCTTTCCGCGTGCGGGCCGACATCCATGAAGGCTTCGTCGACGACCAGCAGACCGCCTATGGCGCGCAATGTCTCGGCAAGCCGAAGCAGCCTCTCCCGCGACACGACGCGCCCGTCGGGATTGTTGGGATTGACGACGATGGCAATTTCGGCTCCCGCAAGCGCCTCGAAATCGTCGACCTCCGCCACCGCATGGCCGGCAATCGCGGCGGCCCTGGCATGCTCGGCATAGGTCGGCCCGAGCACCAGCGCCTTGCCGGGGCTGACCAGCGAGGCGACGCGCGGCAGCAGGATCTGCGTGCCCGGGGCGACCGCCACATTCTCGGCCGAAGGCGCGCCATAGGCGCCGGCCGCGACCCTGGCCAGCTCACGCAGGCGCGCGGCCTCCGGCAATCGTGACAGGGCGGTGGCGGGCAGCTCGAAAAGCGGGTAGGAGTGCGGATTGATACCTGTCGAGAGATCGACGAAAGGTTGTGGCGCGTGAGGGAAGAGCGCCTTCGCCCGGCCAAGGGATCCACCGTGATCCACCACAGTAATCGCTCCATCAGAAAGCTTCATGTCGATCCTGATCGCTTTCCTGTCGCTGGCCATCGAACGCATCCTGGGTTACCCGGACTGGCTGTTCCGTGCCGTCGGCCATCCCGTCACCTGGTTCGGCAGGCTGATAGCCTTTCTCGACCACAGGCTCAACCGCGACACTGATTCCGACGCGCTGCGTCGCCGCCGCGGCGTGCAGGCGCTGCTGGTGATCGTGCTGGTGCCGGCGGCAATCGCCTTCATCGTGCAAATCCTGCTCTGGCAGCTCTTTCCTGCCGGCATGATCATCACGGCAATCCTGGCCTCGTCGCTGCTGTCGCAAAAGAGCCTTACCGAACATGTCGAGGCGGTGGCCGATTCGCTGGATACCGGCGGGCTGGCGCTCGGCCGCATTGCGGTTGCGCGCATCGTCGGTCGCGATCCAGAGAAGCTCGACCATGCCGGCGTCAGCCGCGCCGCCATCGAAAGCCTGGCCGAGAATTTCTCCGACGGCATCGTTGCGCCCGCCTTCTGGACAGGTGTCTGCGGTCTGGCCGGCGGCGTGGCCTACAAGGCCGCCAACACCGCCGATTCGATGATCGGCCACCGCACCCCGCACCACGAGGCCTTCGGCCGCGCGGCGGCACTCTTCGACGACTGGATCAACCTGCCGGCGTCCCGGCTGACCGCGTTGCTGATCGTTGCCGCCGCCTTTCTCGTTGACGGCGCCGATCCCCGCAACGCCTGGCAAGCAATGCGGCGCGACGCCAAAAAGCACCGCTCGCCCAATGCCGGCTGGCCGGAGGCGGCAATGGCCGGCGCACTCGGCCTGGCGCTCGCCGGCCCGCGCAGCTATGGCGGCGTTGTCGTCAACGATGCCTTCATGGGCGAAGGCGGCCGCCGCGAGGCGGAAAGTCTGGACATCAGGCGGGCGCTGAAACTTTATCAGGTCGCCGACTATCTGCTGATTGGGCTGTTCGGGTTGCTGTCGGCGGTGCTTATCGCGGCAACGTCCTGAGAGCTTACCGTCGCCTTCCTTTACCCTCCCCCTTGTGGGGAGGGTCGGCGCGCAGCGCCCGGGGGGGGGACTGCGCCCTACGAGAACCCACACCCCGCACCGCTTCGCGGATCGACCCTCCCCACAAGGGGGAGGGTACGAAACCCTCAAAACTCGATCCCCTGCTGCGCTTTCACGCCGGCCGAAAAATGATGCTTGGTCACGCCCATCTCCGTCACCAGATCCGCCGCCTCGACCAGCGCCGGCTTGGCGTTGCGGCCGGTGACGACGACATGCAGACCTTCGCGCCGCGCTTTCAGCGCCGCCACCACTCTGTCTAGATCGAGATAGTCGTAACGCAGCGCGATGTTCAGTTCGTCCAGCACGACGAGGCTGATCGAGGGATCGGCGATGAGCTCCAGCGCCTTGGCCCAGGCGGCTTCGGCCGCCTTAATGTCGCGCTTCAGATCCTGCGTCTCCCAGGTGAAACCCTCGCCCATCGTGTGCCAGACGACGCGGTCGCCGAACGCCGCGAAGGCATCCTTCTCGCCGGTGTGCCATTTGCCCTTGATGAACTGGACGATTCCGACGCGCTTGCCATAGCCGAGCATGCGCAGCGCCAGCCCGAAGGCAGCCGTGGTCTTGCCCTTGCCGGGTCCGGTGTTGACGATCAGCAGCCCCTTCTCGACCGTCTTTTCCGCGACCTCGGCGTCCTGCACCGCCTTGCGCTTGGCCATCTTGGCGCGATGGCGCTCTTCGTCTTTTGTGTCGATATCGGTCATCTCATTTCACCTTGAGCGGCAGCCCCGCCACCATCAGAAGCACCATATCAGCTACGACCGCGATCTGCTGGTTGAGCCGGCCGGCGGCATCGCGGAACCGGCGTGCCAGCGCATTGTCGGGCACGATGCCTTGTCCGACTTCGTTGGAGACCACGAACCACGGTCCGCGCGGCCGCGAAAGCACATCGGCCAGCCGCCGGCACTCCCCCTCCAGATCATGATCGGCCAGCATATGATTGGTTAGCCAAAGCGTCAGGCAGTCGACAAGCACCGGCTGGTTGTCCGGCAATGCCTCGAGCGCGCCTGCAAGATCAAGCGGGGCATCGATGGTCGCCCATCCCTCGCCGCGGCGCGAGCGGTGCTGCGCGATGCGCTCGCGCATTTCGCCGTCATTGGCTTGCGCGGTGGCGATATAGGCCCATGGCGGCAGCAACGCCGTCGCCAAAGTTTCGGCATGCGCGCACATGCCGGAGCGCGCACCGCCGATGATGAAGGTCAAACTGCGATCAGGCAAAGCTGTCGCGCAGGCTGGTCGCGGTGCCGGTGAAGCGCGCGCGCACTATGCCGACAACTGCGCCGAGCACCAGCCAGAACACCAGATTGGTCAGCGTCACCGCCACCACGAACTGATGATGCAGGCTCTCTGGGATCGGCGTTACGAAACTGTCAGGCTGCGGCGCGCCGACAATATGCGGGGCGACGATCAGGACGACGGCGAGCACGGTCAGGGGCGCCGACGTGCGGAAGGTGATAAGGGCAAGACCGATCGCCGTTGTCATCACCGTTGCCCACCACCAGATCTGGCGCTGTATGAGATCGGCCGCCGGCATTGCCGGCAGTTCCGGCGGCAGGCCGAGTCCCGGCGCCAGCGTGAACACGGCAAAGCCCGCCAGACCCCAGAACACGCCCTGGCGCCAGCTGCCGATGCCGCCGGCGAACTCGGAAACCGCCACCAGGACCAGCGCGAAGCCGATGCCGGTGACGATATTGGCGACGACACTGAAGGCGAAACGCTCGAAGCCGTCGGCCGGCGCCCAGCCTTCGTCCTCCGCCGGCGCGGCTGCTTCAGCCGGTGCTGCGCTGCTCACCGCATTTTCCGCCGGCGCGGCGGTGCTCATGGCATCGGTGTCCGCAGCGTTGGCGGCGGGCGCCGCGGCATGCTGATGCTCATGGCCGCCACCAGCCTTTTCGTAGACCTCCGCCTTGAGGATCAGCGGCACGGTGGCGTAGGCCTGCATGCAGGCGAGAGCGACACCCGCCACGAGCCCTGCGATCGCCGCGATGAACACGACGTTGCGAAACAGGTTCATGATGTCAGATCCTCGTCAGTGGCAGGGAAACGCCATCGAATGGCGATAGTCGTGCGCCGCATTGTGGACCGCATCGATATGCGAGAAACCGACAACGCCGACGACGAAAATGCCCAGAAACACGCTAAGCACGAGCTGCATGAAGCGCGACTGCGAGGAGACGGAAGCGCCGAGGGAGACGGAAGCGGTATTCATATCTTGTCCTTTCGCCCTCCACCCGAGGGCATCGAAGTCAGTTCCCTGTCGCCGGCAGGTCTCCTGGCTCGCGGATCAGCGCCCTTCCCCACCTTCCCGAAGAAAAAATCCTCAGTGGCTTGGAGAGGACTACCGCACACAGTTGCGGGGGCAGCCACGGCATTGGGCCAACAAGTCAGCCCTCACCGCATTCCCTCTTGGTCCCTAACGGAACCGACGACATGCATGACTATAGGCTGAAACGGCCGCATCCGGCAAACCAAATTCCGCCGGCCAACAGCGCGAATGCGCCATGCGGCGTTACGGGTTCAACGCGGTGATCCGCTCGGCAACCAGCCGCTGCAGCCGCCACAGATGGCGATCGTGAATGCCGCGCTCTTCAAGGTTTTTCACCGTGTTGTAGAGATAGTCGGCGCCCGACCCCCAGTGCCCGCAGGACGTTGCCAGCCTTTCGACGACCTTGCCCTCGTCGAGCGGTCCTGAATAGGTCAGGCCGTTGCGGTTGATGACGAAGGCCAATGCCCTGAGCGGTCCGGCCTCGCTTGCAAGCTTGAGCATGCGCGGCCGGTAGCTTGTCGGCTTCAGCGTGACTTCGCGCCGGAAAAGCCGGCCCAACTGCTCGCGCCGGTTATTGTCGGTCAGCCGAAAGGCGACGCCCTTGCATTGTCCGCCACGGTCCAGCGCCATCATCAGGCCGGGGCTGTCCTTGGTGCCGCGCCAGCGCGTCATGTTCATGCAAAAGGACCGATGCCAGCCGCGCGCCAGCGCAACGCGGTCCTCGACATAATCTATTTCCGGTTTCCAGATCAGCGATCCATAGCCGAACAGCCATAGCGGTTCGCTGTCCGGGAGTTCGACCTGCAATTCATCCAGCAGCGCGTCATAGTCGGCTTCATCGAGATGCATCGCGTCCGGATCCGGCCCGGGGTCCCTGATCTCGCGCCAGCAGCGCGCGACCAGCTCCGGCGTAAGCGACATCTGTCGTGCGGCCACTTCCGAATCCCCCCATTTCCGAATGTCCCGTGTCCACGACATGATTATGCGCCGCGCCTGCAACCGGCAATGCGGCACTCTGATTGACAAACGATTTGCCGGGGTGTCGGCTGACGCTTCATAGGAAGCCAGCCATGCATCCCAGCCCGAGCGAGCGCGACCCCTATAACGGCCTGAGCCGGGCCGAACCGACGCTACCGTCGTCGGCCTATTGGGATAGCGAGGCTTACCAGCGCGATCTCGACGCCATCTGGCACAAAAGCTGGCTGCTCGTCTCCCGCGAGGCCGACCTCGCCCAGCCGCTGGCGTTCAGGACATTCCGCATCGGCACGCAGGAAATCGTCATTCTGCGGGACGAGACCGGCGAACTGCGCGCCTTCCACAACACTTGCCGGCATCGCGGCTCGCAGCTTTGCCAGAAAAGCGAGGGCCGGCTGAAAGCGCGGCTCATCACGTGCCCCTACCACGCCTGGTCCTACTCGCTGCGCGGCGATCTGGTGCGCGTTACCTCGAAATCGCTGCCAGATGGTTTCGACAAGGCAGATCATCCGCTCTACCGGGTGGCGCTGTCGGTGTGGCGCGGCTTTGTCTTTGTGAACCTTCAGCAGGCTGCGGCCGGCTCCGCCGGGACCTCCTTCGATCCCGCATCCGGCGACCTCGCCAACTGGCCGCTGGAAACGCTGGTATCAGGCCATGTCCTGCGCAAGGTGATGAACTGCAACTGGAAGATCTTCTGGGAAAACTTCAACGAGTGCCTGCATTGCCCGGGCGTCCACAAGGACCTGTCTCGGCTGGTGCCGATATACGGCCGCGGCCTGATGAGCCGGCACGACGACCCCGACTGGGGCCGCCATGCCGACAATGACGCGCCGGAGTTTTCGGGTGGCCTGCGCGCCGGCGCCGAGACCTGGTCGCGCGACGGACATGCCCATGGCCCGGTCTTACCGGGCCTGACGCCAGCCGAGCGTGCGGCCGGACAGACCTATGCCACCAGCCTGCCCTCGATGTTCATCGTCGGCCATGTCGATTATGTCAGGACGGTGCGACTGATGCCGCTCGGTCCCGAACAGACCGAACTCACCGCCGAATGGCTGTTCGCGCCCGAGGCGCTGGCTGAGACGGACATCGACAATGTCGTCGCCTTCGGCACCCAGGTGCTGGAGGAGGATGCCGCGATCTGCGAGATCAATCAGAAAGGCCTGCGCTCGATGCGCCACCAGGCCGGCGTGCTGATGCCGGAGGAGTACGATCTGCACCGCTTCCACAACTGGGTGCGCGAGCGGCATGCAGCGCTTGAGGCAACCGCCTGATCGGCGACTAAAGCGACTTCGGCAGATAGCGCCAGGTGATAAAGCCGCAAACCGCGGCCAGAATGCCCAGCGTCACGAACACCGAGCCGAGGCCGAAAAACGCCAGCACCACCGAATAGACCAGCGGCGGCGTCAGCTCGGAAAAGTCGAGATAGGTGCGGTAGACCGCGGCCATCTGCGCCCGCTCATAGGACCGCACCGAGCGCATGAAGGCGGTCGAGCCCAGTGCATCGAGCGCGATGGTGAAGAAGGCGCCGCAGAGCAGGAAAAAGCCCGTAAGCAGCGGCGCGGTAGTGCCGACCGCGCCCGCCGCAAGCAGCGTCGCCGACATCGCGAAATAGGCGAAGGTCATGGTGCGCCGGCCGCCGAAGCGTTTTCCCGCTTTGCCCCAGAAGATCGCCATGAACAACAGCGCATTGCCGGCCGAAACCAGCAGGCCGCCGGCAAGCTTGCCCTCGCCGGTAATCACCATGAACAGCGGCCCGTAGACGAAGAACGTCGTCCAGAAGCAGGAGCGGCCGAAGGCGATCAGCCAGGCCAGCCTGAGCCTGGGTTGTGCTACGAAGCGGCCGATATTGGCCAGCGGATTGGCCGGCCGCGTCTTGCCAGGCCGGATCGACTGGTTGTCGCCCAGCCTGTAGGTCCAGAACAGCGCCAGCAAGGCCAACGCAAACACCGCCACCGCGCCATGCGCGGCATAGATGCCGTAGCGTGTGTAGAGGAAGATGCCGAGTGTCGGCCCGCCGGTCCAGGCAAGCATCGACCACGCCATGCGCAGCGATTCGGCCTGCATGAAATCGATCTTGCGGATGTGATCCATGATGTAGAGGTTGAGCGTGATCGACAGCGCGCTCGCCCCCATGACGCGGCACAGCATGCCTGCCAGTTGCCCGGCAAGCGTGTGGGTGACGAAGAACAGCGAGCCCATCGCCAGCAGGCAGGCGCCGGCGGTATAGACCCAGCGCCGGGCAAACCTGCGGATCAAGATCGGCATGAACAAGGTCACCGACAGGCCGAGCAGCGCCACGATGGTGTAGAGGATCGAGACGATCTGCTCGTTGTGCAGAATCTCATAAGCCTGGATCGGGATGACGCTCGATACCGTGGCGCGGGCGAAGGATTCGACCGCATAGAGCGAGGCAAAGGTGCGCGCATCCGCCGGACGCAAGGCTGGAAGCCAGATCGGATGGCGCACATGGGTGGACATTTGATCCCCAAATCAGACTCGCAGCCCAAATCTGCGCTGGCGCTTCCTCCGCCGGTAACAGGAAACCGACCCCTTCCCGGCAAAAAGCGAATTCGGCCAAAGGCTTTCCGGCTCTGGCCTAAAGCGCCGCCCGATGCAGCCGCACGGCGCGACCCGGAGCGTAGAGGGCGGCCTTCTTTTGTCCGGTGCAACCGTGATAGTCGTCTTTGGGGCTGAATCAGATCGCGAGACCATGAGCATCCATACCGCACCCCCTGGAGATCAACTGAAGCGAGATCAACCGAAGCGCATCGTCGCCATCGATGTCGTACGCGGCATCGCGCTGATCGCCATGGCGAGCTACCACTTCACCTGGGATCTCGAAAATTTCCACTACACCGACCCCGGCCTCACCGCCGTCGGCTGGTGGAAGATCTATGCGCGCTGCATCGCCTCGACCTTCCTGTTCCTGGTCGGCGTCAGCCTGTTTCTCGCTCATGGCAGGCAGATCCGCTGGACCGGCTTCTGGAAACGTTTTGCCATGGTCGCCGTCGCGGCCGCCGCTATATCGGCGGTCACGTACTTCATCACGCCGGACAGCTTCATCTTCTTCGGCATCCTGCATCAGATCGCGCTGGCCAGCCTGCTCGGCCTTTTGTTTCTGCGGCTGCCTTCCTGGCTGACGCTGGTCGTGGCGGCGGTGATGATCGCAGTCCCCCTCTATCTCCGATCCGAAGCCTTCGATCATCCGGCGCTGTGGTGGGTCGGCCTGTCGGCGATCAACCCGCGCTCCAACGATTACGTGCCGCTGTTTCCCTGGTTCGGCGCCGTACTTCTCGGCATCGCCGCGGCAAAGTTTGCGTCCACCACTGGCCTGCTGGCGCGGCTGGCCACGCTGGGATCAGGAAGCTGGACCAGGCCGCTCACCTTCATCGGCCGCCACAGCCTGGCTTTCTATCTGATCCACCAGCCGCTGCTGTTCGGCTGCGTCTGGCTGTTCTCGCAGATTGCGCCGGCGCCCGTCGAAACAAGGGAAGTGATCTTCCTCAAGGAATGCCAGGTATCCTGCGAACAGCAGCGCGACACGGAGTTCTGCACCAGCTATTGTGTGTGCATGCTGGACACGCTGCAAAGCGAAGCGGCATTCGACCGGCTCTACAATGGCGACCAGACCCCGGAGTTCAAAGCGCATCTCGGTGAACTCGCCGGCATCTGCACCGCCAAGACGGAGGAGAGTCCGATGACGCAGGGAGGGCAACAATGACCGACAAGCTCACAAAACCCGGGCTGGCAAAACCCGATCTATCGAGACCACGGCTGATCCCATGGCCGCCGCTGATCTACATCGCCGCCATCGCCATCAGCATCGCGCTCGGCCTGTTCTATCCCCTGCCCTGGATCGGCGACCTCTTGGGCGACCTTTTGTTTGCCGCCGGCTTTGTGGTGCTGTTTGCCGTCGCAGCCCTCTGGTTCACCGCTATCCGCACCATGATCCGGGCCAAAACGACGATGAACCCCAATGGCGTGCCGGAGCATCTGGTGACGTCTGGCCCGTTCGGCGTCACGCGCAACCCGATGTATCTGGCCAACACGCTGCTTTTGATCGGCGTCGCCTTCGTCTCGGGGATCGTATGGTTCCTGCCGCTGGCCCTGATCGCGGCTTTTGCAACGCAGAAGGTCGCCATCGAGAGCGAGGAGAAGGTGCTGTTCGCCAAATTCGGCAAGAAGTACCGCGACTATGCGAAGCGGGTCAGGCGCTGGATTTGAGGCGGGTGTGATCGCTGGCAGGGTTCGCATGCCTTGGCGACTAGCCGAAACGCCCATCTCTTCGTCATCCACGGGCGAAGCAAGGAGCGTAGCGACGCAGCACAGACCCGAGGATCCATGCCGCGACGTACAGGCGTTGCCACGTCCAGAATTCTGCACCGCTGCACTCCACGGCCAATGTCACGGAATGGATTCTAGGGTCTCCGCGACGGAGCCTCGCTCCTGCTTCGCCCTAGAATGACGAAGTGTGGAAGGGCTCCGCTAATCGCGAACGTTTGCGACGGGCGCGCAAACGCTCGACGGTCCGCTCAGGTATTAACCCCCAGCTCCACCAGCCGCTCGACGCAAGACTCCTCAGCCTGGTCGAGCTCCGCCAGCGTCTCCTCGAGATCGCGGCGCTTCTGGCGCAAATCCTCGCGCTTCTCCTCGATGCGCTTGATCATCAGCTTGAGTTGACCGACCTCGCCGGGCGGTTCCTTGTACATCTGGATGATTTCGCGGATCTCGTTGATCGAGAAGCCGAGCCGCTTTCCGCGCATGATCTGGCGGATCAGATGCCGGTCCGACGGACGAAACAGCCTTGTGCGGCCCCGCCGCACCGGTTGCACCAGCCCCTCATCCTCATAGAAGCGCAGCGTCCGCGTCGACACGTCGAATTCGCGGGTCAGTTCGGTGATCGAATAATATTCCCGCATCTTTGCTCCAAATGTCGGAACATCGGAAAACGCCCGGTCGCCCGGGATTCCAACGCATTCCGATCAACCCCGTTCCAAGCCGGACTCGGCATGAAACCCCGCGCAAGCCTCGCGCCACATTTACGTAAAAGTCAATTGAGCCCGCAACGCCTCTTTCTCAAGGGATAGCGAACCACCAGGTGGCCAGCCCGAGGAAGGCAAAGAAGCCAACGACGTCGGTGACCGTGGTGACGAAAACCGCCGACGCCACCGCCGGGTCGATCTTGAACCGGTCGAGCAATAGCGGGATCAGGATACCGGCAAGGGCTGCCACGAACATGTTGATGATCATGGCCGCCGCTATGATGCCGCCCAGATTGGCATCGCGGAACCAGACGGCCGCGACAATGCCGATCAGCACGGCGAAGATGATGCCGTTGATGGAACCCACGCCCATTTCGCGGCGGATGATGCGGCCGGCATTGTAGATGTCGAGATCCCTGGTCGCCAGCGCGCGCACGGTGACGGTCATGGTCTGCGAACCGGCATTGCCGCCCATGCCGGCCACGATCGGCATCAGCACGGCCAGTGCCACAATATGCTCGATGGTGCGGTCGAACAAGCCGATCACCGATGCCGCCAGGAACGCCGTCAACAGGTTGACCAGCAGCCAGGGAACGCGCGAGCGCGAGGTCGAAAGAATGCTGTCGGACAACTCTTCGTCGCCGACGCCGCCCATGCGCAGCAGATCTTCCTCGGCCTCCTGCTGGATGACGTCGACGACGTCGTCGATGGTCAGCACGCCGACCAGCCGCTCGTTCTCGTCGACGACGGCGGCGGACAGAAGATCGTATTGCTCGAAGTCCCGCGCCGCCTCTTCCTGGTCCATGGTGGCCGGAATGGCGTGCCTCGTCTCGTGCATCACGTCTCCGACCTTGGTCGTGCGCTTGGTGCGCAGGATCTGGTCGAGGTCGATGGCGCCGAGCAACTTGAAGCTTGGATCGATGACGAAGATCTGGCTGAAGCGCTCGGGCAGGTTCTTGTCTTCGCGCATGTAGTCGATGGTCTGGCCTATGGTCCAGAACGGCGGCACGGCGACAAACTCGGTCTGCATGCGGCGACCGGCGGTCTCTTCCGGGTAGTCGAGCGAGCGGCGCAGCCTGATCCGCTCGGTGAACGGCAGCTGCGACAGGATCTCGTCCTGGTCTTCCTTTTCGAGGTCTTCGAGAATGTAGACCGCGTCGTCGGAATCGAGGTCCTGCATGCCCTGGGCAATTTGCTCATTGGGCATATTGTCGACGATATCGCGGCGGATCGCCTCGTCGACCTCGGTCAGCGACGAGAAGTCGAAGTCGGCGCCGAGCAGTTCGACAAGGGCGCGACGCTGTTCGGGGTGCAGGGCCTCGAGCAGATCGCCAAGTTCCGACTGGTGCAGGTCGTCGACTTCGCGCTTCAGCGTCAGCGTATCGCGATCGGCAATCGCCGCGCCGATCTGGGCGAGGAATGATGACAGGACGGCGCCGTCCTCGCCATAGATGTCGGCGTGGGCGTCGTCAGCGGCTTTGGCGCCGGTCGTCTGGTCGTCCTGGCGTTCCACCAGCGGCTCCCGCCATGGGAATTTCGGAAAAGGTGCCTGTCAGGTCTAGCGCGCAACGCACGGGAATATCAAACGAAATGCGCCCCGCCCTGCATATGGGGAGAGAGCGATTTCATCAGGATATGACGCCGCCCAGGATTCAGGCGGCGCGACAGCACATGTCGCTGGGGAAAGAGCACCCGAGCACGGTTGGGGCAGAATTGTCATGATGCAGGTCCTGCCATCTGCCGGACCCGCCCAGGCCAGGAACCAGAACAGCCGGAAGCCCTTGAAGATCAGGTCACAGACGCAGAAGGCAATCGAGGAACGGCGCGTGCGCGTGGTCGTGGCCGAACGCAATCCGCTCGTGATATCGGCGCTGCGCGACATGCTGGACTGCGACGGGCGCTTCGAGCTCCTGGCCTGCGTGCAAAGCGGCAGGCATTTTCTTGAGTTGGCAGCGGAAGGCGAATTCGACGTCGCAATCATCGGGTGGAAGCTTGCCGACATGGACGGCGCCGATGTGCTGGCCGAGGTTCACAGCCGCAAGCTCGGCGTGCGCATCGCGGTGTTTTCCAACGACCACGACATCGGCATCCTGAAGCAGTGCGTGCGGCTCGGCGCCCAGGGCTACTGCTTCCAGTTCGACGATCCGGCGATCATCTTCGAGACCATCCTGGCCGTCGCGCATGGCCGCATATGCATCCCCTACATCGACATCAACAAGGTCAACGACACACCCTTGTCGCTGCTCACGGTGCGCGAGCGCGAGCTGCTGGCGGTGCTGTCCGACGGCTGGACGAATCTGCAGATCGCTACGCGGACCGGGATTTCCGAGAACACGGTGAAATACCACCTCAAGAATCTCTACGACAAGCTCGACGTCCGCAACCGGGCGATGGCCGTCGCGCTCTACGCGCGGGAGAGGCGTACCCAGAACCAGCCGTTCGGGTAGGAAAGCGATGAGCCGCGGGTAGGTCACCCGGGTGGGCAACCCCCACCCGCGCGCGGCAAGATGTTACCCCTTGAGGTGTTGTTGCCATTAGCCGTCGAGACGAAACTCCCCTCACCGCTTTGCTGGATCAGGAGGAGTTCGCGACATGGCCGGTTTCATCCATCTTTTCATTCCCGGACCGACCAACATTCCCGAACAGGTCCGGCGGGCGATGAACCTGCCTATGGAGGACATGCGCGCCGCGTCCTTCCCGGATCTCACGCTACCGCTGTTCGAAGACATCAAGACGGTGTTCAAGAACGAGACCGGCCGCGTTTTCATCTACCCCTCCTCCGGCACCGGCGCCTGGGAAGCGGCGATGACCAATGTGCTCAGCCCCGGTGACCGCGTGCTGATGTCGCGCTTCGGCCAGTTCTCGCATCTGTGGGTCGACATGGCCGAACGGCTCGGCTTCGAGGTCGATGTCATCGACTGCGAATGGGGAACCGGCGTGCCGCTCGAGCTCTATGCCGAGCGGCTCAGGGCCGACAAGGCGCACCGCATCAAGGCAGTCTTCTGCACCCAAAACGAGACCGCGACCGGCGTGACCAGCGACGTCGCCGGCTGCCGCGCCGCGCTCGATGACGCCAACCACCCTGCTTTGCTCTTCGTCGACGGCGTCTCGTCGATCGGCTCGATCGACTTTCGCCAGGAGGAATGGGGCGTCGATTGCGCGGTTAGCGGCTCGCAGAAGGGTTTCATGCTGCCCGCCGGCCTCGGTTTCCTCTCCGTCAGCAAGAAAGCGCTGGTGGCCTCGCGGAGCGCCACCCACCGCCGCTGTTTCTTCTCCTTCGAAGATATGATCCGCGCCAACGATGCCGGCTACTTCCCCTATACGCCGGCTACGCAGCTGCTGCGCGGCCTGCGCGCCTCGCTCGACCTGATCGCCGAGGAAGGGCTGGAAAACATCTTCGCCCGCCACCATCGCCTCGCCGAAGGCGTGCGCAAGGCGGTCGACGCCTGGGGCCTGAAGCTCTGCGCCAAGACGCCTAAATGGCACTCCGACACCGTCAGCGCCATCCTGGTGCCGGACGGCGTCGACAGCGGCGATGTGGTCAAGCGCGCCTACCAGAAATACCAGACCTCGCTCGGCGGCGGCCTCAACAAGGTGATCGGCAAGGTCTTCCGCATCGGCCATCTCGGCTGGCTGAACGAGGTGATGGTGCTGGCCTCGCTCTCGGCCGCCGAAATGGCGCTGCTCGACTGCGGCGTACGGCTGGCGCCCGGCGCCGGCGTCGGCGCCGCCATCCAGCACTTCCGCGCCTCGGCCGCCGTGCCGGTCGCCGAAGCCGCCTGAGGAGCCGACAATGAGCCACACCATCAACCACCTCAAGAAATTACGGCTGCAGCGCAGCGAGCTGGCGGTTCCAGGCTCCAGCCCGGAAATGATCGACAAGGCGGCCAACAGCGCCGCCGACTTCATCTTCCTCGACATCGAGGATGCGGTCGCCCCGCCCGACAAGGAACGCGCCCGCAAGAACATCATCCAGGCGCTCAACGACATCGACTGGCGCGCCAAGGGCAAGACCGTCTCGGTGCGCATCAACGGCCTCGACACCCATTACATGTATCGCGACGTGGTCGACGTCATGGAACAGGCCGGTGACCGGCTGGACACCATTTTGGTGCCGAAGGTCGGCGTGCCGGCTGACCTCTACATGGTCGAGGCCATGGTCAACCAGATCGAGATGGCAAAGGGTTTCAGGGCCCGCGTCGGCCTCGAAGCGCTGATCGAGACCGCGCTCGGCATGGCCAATGTCGAGGCGATTGCCGCGACACCCGGCCGGCTGGAAGCCATGCATTTCGGCGTCGCCGATTATGCGGCAAGCTGCAAGGCGCGCACGGTCAACATCGGCGGCCTCAACCCCGACTATCCCGGCGATCAGTGGCATTTCGCTCTGTCGCGGATGACCGTCGCCTGCCGGGCCTATGGCCTGCGCGCCATTGACGGGCCTTTCGGCGACTTCTCCGATCCGGAGGGCTACGTCGCCGGCGCCAGACGCGCGGCGGCGCTGGGTATCGAAGGCAAGTGGGCGATCCACCCCTCGCAGATCGCGCTTGCCAACGACGTCTTCTCTCCATCGGAAAAAGAGGTCACCCGCGCCCGGCGCATCCTCGAAGTGCTGAAGGAGGCGGAGGCGCAGGGCAAGGGAGCAGCCGCACTCGACGGCAAGATGATCGACGCAGCGTCGGAACGCATGGCGCGCAATGTTTTGGTGGTCAACGAGGCAATCGAACGGGCCAGCCAATTCTCTAGCGAGCCGCGTGTCGCCGCGCATTGACCGTTCAGGGAGGACAAAATGGACATCCACGAATATCAGGCCAAGGAACTGCTGGCACGCCACGGCGTGCATGTGCCGCGCGGCGGGCTGGCCTACAGCCCCGAGCAGGCGACCTACAGGGCGCGCGAGATCGGCGGCGCCAAATGGGTCTTGAAGGCGCAGGTGCATTCCGGCGCCCGCGGCAAGGCCGGCGGCATCAAGCTCTGCGCCAATGACGAGGAGATCTCCAACGCTGCCGAAGCCATGCTCGGCCGCAAGCTGGTGACCCAGCAGACCGGCCCGCGCGGCAAGCTGATTTCGCGCCTGTATCTCGAGGAAGCCGTCGATATCGCGCAGGAGCTCTATGTCGGCTTCGTTCTCGACCGCAAGGAAGAGCGCGTCATGATCGTGGCGTCCGCTGCCGGCGGCATGGAGATCGAGGACATCGTCGAGAAGGCGCCGAACTCCATCCTGCGCACATCGGTCGATCCCGGTGTCGGCATGCAGCGTTTCCAGGCCCGCGAGATCGCCTTCGGGCTCGGCCTCGACCACAATCTGATCGGCAAGGCGACCGAGACCATCTTCAGCTGCTACCAGGTGTTTCGCGACTACGACGCCTCGATGCTGGAGATCAATCCGCTGGTGGTGACCCGCGACGGCAATTTGATCGCGCTCGACGCCAAGATGTCGTTCGACGAGAACGCGTTGTTCCGACGGCCGGAAATCTCCGAGCTGCGCGACAAAAGCCAGGAAGATCCGCGCGAAACCTTCGCCAGCGATCGCGGCCTCTCCTATGTCGGCCTCGACGGCAACATCGGCTGCATCATCAATGGCGCAGGGCTCGCCATGGCGACCATGGACATGATCAAGATCGCCGGCGGCGAACCGGCCAACTTCCTCGACATCGGTGGCGGCGCCTCGCCCGAGCGGGTGGCGAAATCCTTCCGCGCCGTGCTCGGCGACAAGAATGTCGAGACCATCCTGGTCAACATCTTCGCCGGCATCAACCGCTGCGACTGGGTCGCCGAAGGCGTCATCAAGGCGATCCGCGAGGTCGGCGTCAACGTGCCGCTGGTGGTCCGTCTCTCCGGCACCAGGGCCGAGGAAGGCCGCCGCATCCTGGCTGATTCCGGCGAGGCGGTGATCGTTGCCGACACGCTTGCAGAAGCCGCCGAAAAAGCCGTCGCCGCATGGCGCGCGGCCACCAAGAAAAAAGCAGCCTGAGGGAGGTCGAGAAAATGGCAATCCTGCTCAACCGCAGCACCCGCGTCATCGTCCAGGGGTTCACCGGCAAGATCGGCAGCTTCCATGCCGACGACATGAAACGCTATGGCACCAAGCTGGTCGGCGGCGTCACCCCCGGCAAAGGCGGCCAGAAGCATCTCGGCCTGCCTGTCTTCAACACTGTCAAGGGCGCGGTGCGCGAGACCCGCGCCGAGGCCAGCATCGTCTTCGTGCCGCCGCCCTTTGCCGCCGATGCGATCATGGAAGCGGCGGACGCCGGCATTAAACTCTGCGTCTGCATCACCGACGGCATCCCGTCGCAGGACATGATGCAGGTCAAGCGCTACATGCTGCGCTACCGCTACGAGGACCGCATGCGGCTGATCGGCCCGAACTGCGCCGGCGTCATCACGCCCGGACAGGCGCTGATGGGCATCATGCCCGGCAGCATCTACCTCCCCGGCCGCGTCGGCATTGTCGGCCGCTCGGGAACCCTGGGCTACGAGGCGGCGTCGCAGATGAAGTCGCTCGGCATCGGTGTCTCGACCAGCGTCGGCATCGGCGGCGACCCGATCAACGGCTCGTCCTTCAAGGACATGCTGAAACTGTTCGAACAGGATGACGACACCGAC
Organism: Mesorhizobium sp. M0317; assembly: GCF_040321555.1. Lineage (NCBI taxonomy): Bacteria > Pseudomonadati > Pseudomonadota > Alphaproteobacteria > Hyphomicrobiales > Phyllobacteriaceae > Mesorhizobium > Mesorhizobium sp. M0317. Next base: position 25,986 of record NZ_JAMYRV010000043.1, read on the forward strand.
GCCGTGGTGATGATCGGCGAGATCGGCGGACCGCAGGAAGCCGAAGCGGCGATCTGGGCGCGCGACAATATGAGGAAGCCGCTGATCGCCTACATCGCCGGCCTTTCCGCCCCCAAAGGCCGCCGCATGGGCCACGCCGGCGCCATCATCTCGGCCTTCGGCGAATCGGCGCAGGAAAAGGTCGAGATTCTAAAGGACGCCGGGGTGATCATCGTGCCGACGCCGTCGTCGTTTGGTGAGGTGGTTGCAGAGACGCTGTCACGTAGGAAGAAGGCCGCCTGAACAGCGGCCTTCGCGTTCGACCGCGCCTCATGCCGCCTTGTCGGCTGCCGGCTTCGCGACCTTGGTGCGGGTGGCGCTGCGGCGGCCGTCGACGCTGACCGGAACGTCGCCGTCGACCGTGGCGCGACGCACCACCCGGTGCTGGTCGCCATAGTCGTTGACGGCGTAGTGCTGCGTCGCGCGGTTGTCCCAGATCGCCACATCGCCGGCCTTCCAGCGCCAGCGCACGGTGTTCTCCGGCGCGGTGACATAGGACTGGAAAACCTCGTAAAGCTTCGCCGAATCGCTTTTGGAAAGGCCGATCAGCCGTTGCACGAAATTGCCGAGCAGCAGCGTGCGCTCGCCTGTTTCGGGATGGACGCGGACGACGGGATGCTCGGTCTCGTAGATCGTCGAGGTGAAGATTTCCTCGAAGTGCTTCTTTTCCGCAGCACTCGCACGCGGCCGCACCGCGGCGTAATCGTAGGCGTTGCTGTGCACCGCCCAGAGATTGTCGGCCAGCAGCTTCAACGGCTCGGGCAGGTCCTGGTAGGCGGCCGCGGTGTTCGACCAGATGGTGTCGCCGCCGGCCGGCGGTATGACGACGCCGCGAAGAACGGAGAATTTCGGATAGGCGTCGACGAAGGTGACATCGGTATGCCATTGGTCGGCGCGACCGCCGCCACGGCTGGAATCGAGTTCGAGAATGGACGCCGTTCCCTTGACGGGACCTTGGGTCGGATGCGGGACGAGGTCGCCGAGACGCTGGGCAAAGCGCTCCTGCCCGGCATCGTCGAGATGCGCCTGGTCGCGGAAGAACACCACCTTGTGCCGCAACAGGATCTGGTTGATCGCCGCGACCGTCTGCTGCGGCAGGTCGCCGGAGAGCCGAATGTTCCTGATCTCTGCGCCGACGCGTCCGGTAAGCGGGACAATATCGGCATCCGGGATGATCTGCTCTACGGGGGTAAGTCTGGTCATGGGAACCTCTGTCCTCTAAAGCCGCGGGGCTGGTGGCAATGCTCCGCCGTCTGCCGGCCGCACAGCGATCGGCGGAGCAACTCCCTCATCGGGAGCCGACTTGCTTGGTAACGAGAGCACTGATCTCAACTCAGGAGGCGAAGGCCGCCAAGGCTTGCGAGCAGTACCGAGATCCCATTCAAAGCGTAATTCTACAAATTCCATAGACATTTCTTTTCAAAGTTCGGCCGCCCTGAGAAAAATGCCTTCTGTTCAGTTCGCTCGTGAGCGGCAGGCGGTGGAGCGCTGCGCGACGCGGCCCGCACCAGTAGTGACACCGTCGTATCCCCTTCGATATTGGAGATGGCGGGTGAATTGCATGCCTGATATTGATGGCTTCCACGCATCACGCAGGCCCCGAGATGACAGACTCCGAAAAGGCTGACGCTGTCGAGCAATTGCTTGATACGCCTGACCTTGCCACCGCGCTGGAAAGCGACCAGTTCAAGAAATTTCTCGACCAGATGCCGATCGCGATCGCCGTCTCGGAATTGTTCGCGAAGGAGCGTGTCGTCTACGCCAATCCCGAATTCGAGAAGCTCTCGGACCTCAAGGCGCCGAAGCTTGCGCGGGAAAACTGGGCGGCCCTTTCCGGCAGGGGGCTTCATCGGCAGAAGGACAGGCCGCTCGCCGAGGCTGTCGTTGAAGACACCGATTTCGTCGGCACATTTCGTCTTGAGCGCGGCGAGGACAAGCCGGCAATCGTCGACGTTTATTCCAACGTTATCGAGGACGACAACGGCAAGCTCTGCTTCCGGCTGGTGGCGCTTGTCGACGTCACGGCACACGGCGAGACCGAGGACGCGCGACCCGCGGAGGAGCTCATCCGGGAGAAGGACACCCTGTTGCGCGAACTGCAGCACCGGGTGAAAAACAATCTGCAGATGATCACCGCTTTGATCCGGATGGAAACCCGCAACGCCACCGAACCGGACCAGAAGCGTTTCGAAAGGCTTGCCGGCCGGGTAGACGCATTGGCAATCCTTTACCAGACCTTGTCGGCTGACCAGCAGAAGGATGAGGTGGATCTTGGCGTGTATCTTAGCCAGATCGCGTCCGCCGTCATGGCGTCGCACGCAGTCGAAGGTATCCGCCTCGACCTTAAGGTGGATACCTATCCGGTATCCATCAACGTTGCCATGCCGACAGGCCTGGTCGTCAATGAGTTGCTGACCAACGCTCTCAAGCATGCATTCGTCGGGCGCGATGGCGGCACGATCACGCTGCACAGCGTCGTCAGCGGCGATGGTTGCCGGGTGACTGTCGCCGATGATGGGATCGGTCTGCCGACAGGTGAGACCTGGCCCAGGCCCGGCAAGCTCGGCTCCCTGATCGCGCGGTCGCTGACCGAAAATGCCAAGGCGCAATTCGACGTCAAGTCGAGTGCCGGCGAGGGAACCAGGGTCACCATCGTCTTCAAGCGATCGGCGGCGACGGACTGAGGCTATGCAACGGCGGGCCGGCAAATCCCGGCCGGACAGGTGCTTCGGGCGCTCGCGGGTGTGGCCTTAAGTCGCAAACGATTTGGCTGCAGAAGCGGGGCGCCGGGCTTCTTTGACGGTGCGATCAGCACCATATGTGGTCCACAGCCCTCCAAAACGAGAGAAGCTCGCTCCGGCGGGTCGCACCGCGGCCGTCAGCCGGCAATGGCTATGAACCAGGAAACTGAAAACCATCATGCGTGAAAATATCAGACCAGCGTCTAGAGACGTCCCCCTCATTCAGCTAGGCCTCAACCAGTGCCGCTTCCCGGTGAGCGAAGACCGCTCGGTACCCGGTGGCTACCGTTTTTGTGCCGGGCCGACGTCGCCGGATCGCGTCTACTGCGATCACCACCACACCGTCGTGACGGCCGTTGACCCTCGTCGAGCCCGTCCGGGTCTCCATTTCACGCAACGACGCGCCGCTTAGGTCACCCACAAAGCCGCCCCCTGCCCCGCCCGGTGCAGGAGGCTGGCAGCGCGAGCCAAGCGGCGTTCGCGTGCGGCTCTGCGACCTCTTGTTGCAACTCTGCTGCGGCCGGTTCAAGCGCCAAAGGCGATGATTTGGCGTCGACGGCCTGAGAAGCCGCAATGATTTCAATGGCCGAAAAATTATGGTGCGGTCGAGAAGACTCGAACTTCCACGGGTTGCCCCACAGCGACCTCAACGCTGCGCGTCTACCAATTCCGCCACGACCGCCCGTGGTAGGAGCCGGAACGAACCGGCTCGCGGCGTGTAGCAAATCGTTTCCGGCGAAACAAGGGCGCGGCGCGCAATAATCGCCGCAAATTGGCATATCGGCCTCTACAGCGCCGCGCGTCCTGTGGGACGCGCAAAGGACGCTGCAGCACTTTGATTTGGCGCATGATCCTTTCCGAAGATCGTTCCTATCTTCGGGGTCGTGCGCGAAGGCCGAAATGCGTGGCGAACTGGACGTTTCAGCCGGATACCGCCATATGAAGGGCAAATGCATTTGGCCCCAGAGCGCAAGCCGGTTTCGCCAAGCCGGCGTGCGTCACGCGAAAAACGAAAAAGCCATGACCGAACGCAGCCAGATCGCCACGTCGTTCCTGCCCTTGCCGGGTTCGGCGCCGGTCGAATGGCGCATCGAGCCCGGCCTGACCGGCTACACCGATGCGCTGGCCCTGATGGAAGCGCGCGCCGAGGCGATCCGCACGGGTGCGGCCGCCGAGATGGTCTGGCTGGTCGAGCATCCGCCGCTTTACACCGCCGGCACCAGCGCCCGCATCGAGGACTTGATCGACCCCGACCGTTTCCCGGTCTTTGCCGCGGGGCGAGGCGGCGAATACACCTATCACGGGCCGGGGCAGCGGGTTGCCTATGTCATGCTTGACCTGAAGCGCCGGCGCGAGGATGTGCGCGCCTTCGTCGCCGCGCTCGAGCAGTGGATCATCGGCACGCTTGCCGCCTTCAATGTGCGCGGCGAACGCCGCGAGGACCGCGTCGGAGTCTGGGTGGTGCGGCCCGAGCGCCCGTCCCTGCCCGACGGCTCGCCGGCTGAAGACAAGATCGCGGCCATCGGCATCCGGCTGCGGCGCTGGGTGAGCTTTCATGGCATTGCCGTCAATGTCGAGCCGGATCTCAGCCATTTCAGCGGCATCGTGCCATGCGGCGTGCCGGATCACGGCGTCACCAGCCTCGTCGACCTCGGCCTGCCCGTGACCATGGGCGATTTCGACCTGGCGCTGAAATCCGCCTTCGAGGATGTTTTCGGGGCAGCGGAGTCAACTTCTGCAGAACCGGCTCGCAAGGCCGGCTGAGTCTCGCCTCGACCAACGCTCAAAGCAACCGCGCCGAGGCCCACAACAGCCCGAAACCGTGAATGGCGAAGACGGCCAGCAGCGCGCCGGCCATGGCGAAACGGTCGAAGATGCGGATCGGCTTCAATTCGTGGCGCGGTTTTACCCCGCTACCCACTGTCATCAGGCTGAGGATGGCAAAGACGGCGCCCGCCACCAGCAGAAAGCTTTGGGAAAAGCCGGCCAGCCAGCCAAGCCATAGCAAGGCCGAGAGCAGGGAAAACGAGGCGAGCGCCAGGGCGACCGGCCCCGGGCAGATCTGGCGCAGCACCTGACCGCCGTCGAATTTCCACACCGGCACCAGATTGGCGATGTTGAACAATGCGGCAAAGCCGGCAAGCGTCGCCAGAAGGGCCGCGGCAAGCCGATGTCCCTCGCCGGACGCGAGCCCGCTGGCGACGATCAGCAGCGGAACCAGGAACGCGGAAAAGCCGGCGCCCATCAGCGCCACGAAGGCGACCTCGAAGCGGCTGTCATAAGGCCGGCCACCAATGGCGAGGCCGCCGAGCAGCGGGATAAAGATCATCCGCGCCTTGCGATGACCGGTCAGCCGAAAGGCCGCCATGTGGCCGAGCTCATGCAGGGCGACCACCGAGGTCAGGATCGCGGCCAGCGCCAGGCCGCCGAGATTGAGCCCGAAGAACGGCCACAGGATGAAAGCCGAAAGAACGGCGAAACCGACCTGGCTCAGCGGATGCTCGAACCAGCCGCCCTTGCGATATTGTCCGGTCCTCGCCCAGACCTCCAGCTTGCCGAGCTCGCGGCGCATGGCGAAGTAGCGGAACACCAGGAAGGCGACGCCGCGATAGCGATCGGTCTGGCTGAGCGTCACCCGCGTGCCGGCACCTTCCGAGGTGAGTTCAGTGGTCTCGTAAAAATCCTTCCAGAACGACGCGTCGAGCGCGGTATCCTCGATGACCCGCATCGAAAAACGACTGCCTTCGACGACGTCCTCGAAGCGCGACCCGCGCTCGATCGGCTGGCCGTCGCGGCCTTCCCAGGACAGCAGGATGCGGGTCGTGCCCTGCCCGTCCAGCGGCTGGGCCGAGAGTATCTCGCCGGACCAGCCGGCATCACTGCCGAGCGGCCACAGCGCCTGCCAGAGGCGCTGCCGGTCCATTGCGACCACGCGGCTGAGCCTCACCGTGCGCAAACCGAGCGGCGCGGTCATCAAAAGGAAAATCAATCCGAGATTACCGGCCACGAGAAGGGCCGTCACGACCGGCGACACCTGAGGTTTTGCTCCCTGTATTTGGCAGGGCACCCTAGCGGCACGGCGGCAAGAAAGGCTTAACGGCACAACGCCCTCCTGCCCGCCTAAAACACTGCGGCGAACAGCAGTTGCATCACATGGCGCCGATCCAGACGGCCATGGAAACCAGAAACGCACTCATGCACACCAACGAAACGACGTCCTGAACAAGATCGCTCATAACTCTCTCCTGTTGTTGCTATGTTCGTATTTTGTTCTAACTTTGTTCGAAAGTCAATGAGCGGAAAGCGGCATGCCGACAAATCCTGACAGCCGGTTTGGGCAGGGTTAAGGAAAGGTTGACGGGGTGACGGCAGTGCTGACGGAGGGCGCATCGCATGCCTTTGCGATCGGCCGACACGCACCAGTTGGGGCCTACAACGGAACGACCTTGCCGTCCGCCAGCGTCACCCGGCGGTCCATGCGCGAGGCGAGCTCGTGATTGTGGGTGGCGATCAGCGCGGCAAGGCCGGACTGCTTGACCAGCGCGCCAAGCGCCTCGAAGACATAGGACGCGGTGACCGGGTCGAGATTGCCGGTCGGCTCGTCGGCCAAAAGCAGCAAGGGCGCATTTGCGACCGCGCGAGCAATGGCGACGCGCTGCTGTTCGCCGCCGGACAGCTCCGACGGCCGGTGCGACGCGCGCTTGCCAATCTGCATATAGTCGAGCAGCTGTGCTGCGCGCTCCGACGCCTCCTTGCGCGAAAGCCCTTTGATCAGCTGCGGCATCATGATGTTTTCCAGTGCCGAAAACTCCGGCAGCAGATGATGGAACTGATAGACGAAGCCGACATCGTTGCGGCGGATTGCCGTGCGTTCGTCGTCGGAGAGCCGTCCGCAGGCGCGGCCGGCCAGAATGACGTCACCGGCGTCGGGGCGCTCGAGCAGGCCCGCCGTGTGCAGCAGCGTCGACTTGCCGGTGCCCGACGGCGCCACCAGCGCCACCATCTCGCCGCGCTTCAGCGAAAAGTCGGCGCCGTTCAAAATGGTGAGCTTGCGCGGCCCCTGGACATAGTGCCGCTCGACGCTCTTCAGCTCGATAATGATCTCGGACTTCATTCGTATCTCAAGGCCTCGACCGGATCGAGCCGTGCGGCGCGCCATGCCGGAAACACGGTTGCAAGGAAGGACAGGCCGAGCGCCATCAGGATGACGTAGGTGGTCTCGCGTGGGTCCATCTTTGCCGGCAGTTGGCTGAGGAAATAGAGTTCCGGATTGAACAGCACCTTGCCGGTCATCCAGGAGAAGAACTGGCGGATCGATTCGATGTTGGTGCAGATGAGCACCCCGAGCAGCACGCCGGCGAGCGTGCCGGTTACGCCGATCGCAGCGCCCGTCATCAGGAAGATGCGCAGGATGGCGCCGCGCGAGGCGCCCATTGTGCGCAGGATGGCGATATCGTGGCCCTTGTCCTTCACCAGCATGATCAGGCCGGAGATGATGTTGAGCGCCGCCACCAGCACGATCAGCGTCAGGATCATGAACATGACGTTGCGCTCGACCTGCAGTGCTGAAAAGAACGTCTCGTTGCGCTGGCGCCAGTCGACCATGTCGATCGGCCGTTGCGCCGCCGCATCGACCAGCGGTTTCAGCGCGTCGACATTATCGGGATTGTCGACATAGATCTCGATCGTCTGCGCCCTGCCGTCCATGTTGAAATAGAGCTGCGCTTCGGAAAACGGCATGTAGACGATGGAGCTGTCATATTCCGACATGCCGACCTCGAAGATCGCCGCCACCTTGTAGCCCTTCAGCCGCGGCGTCGTGCCCATCGGCGTGACGTCGCCATCCGGCGATATCAGCGTGATGGTGTCGCCAAGCACAAGGCCGAGATTCTCCGCCATACGCTTGCCGATGGCGACGCCCTCGCCGGAGTCGAAACCGTCAAGCGTGCCTTGTTTGACGTTTTTGGCGACGATGGCGATCTTGCCGAGATCCTCGGCGCGTATGCCGCGCACCAGCGCGCCCATGCCGCCGCCGACATTGCCTTGCGCCAGCACCTGGCCGTCGATCAGCGGGATCGCGTATTTGACGCCGGCCACGCCGTTGATGCGGGCTGCGACCTGCGCATAGTCCTCAAGCGGCGAATCCAGCGGCTGCACGATCAGATGGCCGTTGACGCCGAGGATGCGGGTCAGAAGTTCGGCTCGAAACCCGTTCATGACAGCCATGACGACGATCAGCGTGGCGACGCCTAGCATGATGCCGAGGAAGGAGATCGAGGCGATGACCGAGATCACCGTCTCCTTGCGGCGCGACCGCAAATAACGCCAGGCGACCATGCGTTCGAACATGGAGAACGGGCCGGCGACCGGAGATTTGGCGACCGGAGACTTGCCAACCGGAGACTGGGCTACCGAAGACTTCGCTGCCGCGGCTTCGCTCATGCGGTTGCACCGAAGCGTTTCCTGGCCTCCGCGACCGGCAGCGTCTCGCGCTCGCCGGTCCGGCGGTTCTTGATCTCGATCTCGCCGGCGGCCACGCCGCGCGGCCCGACGATCACCTGCCAGGGCAGGCCGATCAGGTCTGCGGTGGCGAACTTGCCGCCCGGCCGCTGGTCGGTGTCGTCGTAAAGCACATCCTTGCCGGCGCTGGTGAAGGCGGCGTAGAGCTCGCCGCAGACGCGGTCGCACTCGGCGTCGCCGGCCTTCATGTTGATCAGGCCGATGTCGAACGGCGTCACCGCTTCCGGCCAGATGATGCCGTTATCGTCATGGCTGGCCTCGATGATCGCTGCCACCAGCCGCGACGGACCGATACCGTAGGAGCCGCCGGAAACGAAATGATCCTTGCCGTCGGGCCCGGTCACCTTGGCGCCCATGGGCTTGGAATATTTGTCGCCGAAATGAAAGATGTGGCCGACCTCGATGCCGCGTGCCGAGACCCGGTCGGCTTCGCCAAGCTTGTCCCAGGCCGCCTCGTCATGCATCTCGTCGGTGGCGGCGTAAGGCGTCGTCCACGTTTTGACGATGTCGGCGATCTCGCCGTCATTGCCGAAGTCGGTTTTCTCGCCGGGCACCTGGAGCGACAGATATTCGCGGTCGCAATAGACCTGGCTCTCGCCGGTGTCGGCCAGGATGATGAATTCATGGCTGAGATCGCCGCCGATCGGCCCGGTGTCGGCCCGCATCGGAATGGCCTGCAGCCCCATGCGCGTGAACGTTCGGAGATAGGATACGAACATGCGGTTATAGGCGGCCTTCGCGCCCTCGAAATCGAGGTCGAAGGAATAGGCGTCCTTCATCAGGAATTCGCGTGAACGCATGACGCCAAAGCGCGGACGCACCTCGTCGCGGAACTTCCACTGGATGTGGTAGAGGTTTAGCGGCAAATCCTTGTACGACTTGACGTAGGCGCGCACGATCTCGGTGACCACTTCCTCATTGGTCGGACCGTAGAGCATGTCGCGGTCCTGCCGGTCCTTGATGCGCAGCATCTCCTTGCCGTAATCGTCATAGCGGCCGCTTTCGCGCCACAGATCGGCCGACTGGATGGTCGGCATCAGGATTTCCAGAGCGCCGGCGCGGTTCTGCTCCTCGCGGATGATGCGGCAGACCTTGTCGAGCACCAGCTTGCCTAGCGGCAGCCAGGAAAAGCTGCCCTGCCCCTGCTGGCGGATCATGCCGGCACGCAGCATCAGCCGGTGCGAGACGATCTCGGCCTCGCGCGGATTTTCTTTCAGGATGGGCAGGAAAAACTGCGACAAACGCATGGACAGGTCCGTGAGAGAGGAGGCTGCGCCGGAATCGGCGCGGCTGGCTTGCTTGCCCCGGCTTCATAGCTATTTCGTGACGGAATGGAAACCCGACCGGCCGCATCGGTCCGAAATCGCAAAAATCGATTCTTCTTCCAAAGACCTTCTCACCGAAAACGATAATGCTTTTGATGCAAAATGATGACCCTGACTCCGAAGTGCTCACACACGCTTTGCGCGTCCGGGCGACGCGGCACACCTGACCAGATTAAGGCGGCAGCCCCGGTGTTGTTCGTTTCGCAAGCAAAGCCTGCCGCACTATTGTGCACTGCAGCACAGATTGCCCGATTGCGGGCAAAATTCTGCGTGACAATTTCATCAGGGTTAGGCTAGTGTGCCCCGATAACCGAGAGGGTGGAGAAAAATCTGCTCTCCTACGCGGTCAAAGTCTTGGGAGGATGCGATCTAGGCGCGGTTACCCGCTGCCGCCGGAAACCGGAAAACAGATCGGAACGCGTTTAAATTGCAAGGCCTTGTGCCTTGCATTTTTTTTGCCCGATCATCTGGTTAGATCAACCTGTTCCCAAATCACGTGAGCTTGCGTCAGCCTGATGCCCAGTCGTGATTCTAATGCGGGTCGGCCATGCCTGGCCGCCGATTGTGCATCGCAGGCTGGCGAGACAAAACCTGAGTTTGGCGCTCCGAAAACAGGCACGAACACCCCAGCCGATCTGTCGGCGGGAAAGTGGTTAGTTAGCAGGTGCCTGGCTGGCTTCGGGGATGATGTGCGGGACTTCGTCGAGGCTGTAGCCCAGCCCGTGCGTCAGGCTGTAGAAAACCCCCATGACGACAGCCGTGACGATGGTGGTGCGGATCACGGCGCGCAGCATATGCGGTCCGCGCGGCGCGCTCGCAACCGTGCCCAGCGTCACGTCCTGGTCGTCATCCTGCGTCTTGACGCTGAACGGCAGCACGATGAACAGCATCAGCCACCAGGTGATGAAGAACAGCGCGGCAAACGAAATCCAGCTCATGCCTGCTCCAGTTCGACCAGCGTGCCGAAGAAGTCCTTGGGGTGCAGGAACAGCACCGGCTTGCCGTGAGCGCCGGTTTTGGGATTGCCGTCGCCCAGCACGCGGGCGCCGCTTGCTTTGAGGTGATCGCGCGCGGCAAGGATGTCGTCGACTTCGTAGCAGACATGATGCATGCCACCCGAGGGGTTCTTCGCCAGAAAGGCCGCGATCGGCGACCGTTCGCCCAGCGGCTCCAGGAGTTCGATCTTGGTGTTGCCGACATCGACGAACACCACGGTAACGCCATGCTCGGGCAGCGCTTGCGGCGCGGTGACCTTCGCGCCAAGCGTATCGCGATAGGCCGCAATCGCCGCGGCCAGGTCCGGCACGGCAAGCGCTACATGGTTCAGGCGTCCGAGCATCGATGCTCCGTGGCTAGTGGGTGAATGGTGAATACCAATCTCGATCAGCGCAGCACGTCGACCCTTCACTATTCACTATTCACTATTCACTATTCACTATTCACCATCCACTACCTCGTCACAAACACCGTCACCAGCGGCTTCTTGCCCCAGGCCTCGTTGGCGGCGCCGCGCCCGGCGGGGCGCACCGCTTCCTGCACCAGATCGAGGTCCTTGCGGCGCTGGCGAGGGATCGAGTCGACCGCGCCGACGGCCGCGTCGAGCATCAGATCTTCCATGTTTTCGCCACGGGCATCGGCCTCGGCGACGCCGATGGCGACCAGATCGGGATCGCCGGCGAGCTCATATTTATCGTCGAGCACGACATTGACCGCGACATGGCCGGCGAAGGATAGCTTGCGCCGGTCGCGTATGCCCATCGCCTGGTCGGTGCCGATCAGCCTGCCGTCCTTGTAGATGCGGCCGAACGGCACCTGGTCGATGATCGTGGCCGGACCCGGCGCCAGCCGCAGCATGTCGCCGTCGCGCACCTGCGCCACCTGGCCGATGCCGGAGGTCGACATCAGCGACCCCTGCGCCACCAGATGCGCGGCTTCGCCATGCACGGGAACGCCGATCTGCGGCCGCACCCACTCATACATCCTGCGCAATTCGCTGCGGCGGGGATGGCCGGAGACATGCACAAGCGCGTCGCCATCCTCGATGATCTTGATGCCGAGGTCGATGAGGCGGTTCTTGATCTCGAGGATCGCCTTCTCGTTGCCGGGAATGGTGCGTGAGGAAAACACCACCGTGTCGCCGGCCGTCAGCGACACCGATTTCATCTCGTCGCGCGAAAGTTTTGCCAGTGCCGCCAGCGCCTCGCCCTGGCTGCCGGTGCAGATGATGACGAGGTTCTCGCGCGGGATGAAGCCGAAATCCTCTTCGGCGATGAACTCCGGCAGCCCGTCCATGTAGCCGAGCTCGCCGGCGACATCGATGACCCGCTTCAGCGAGCGGCCCAACACCAGGCACTGGCGGCCGGCATCGCGCGCCGCCTTGGCGATCGAGACGATGCGCCCGACATTGGAAGAGAAGGTGGTGACGGCGACACGGCCGACAGCGCTCTGGATGACGCCCCTGAGGCCTTCGCCCACCGCCACTTCCGACGGCGATTCGCCTTCGCGCAGCGCATTGGTGGAATCGCAGACCAGCGCCAGAACGCCCTTGTCGCCATAGGCGCGAAACCGCGCCTCGTCGGTTTTCGGACCGATCGTCGGTTCCGGATCGATCTTCCAGTCGCCGGTATGGATGACGGTGCCGGCCGGCGAGGTGATCGCCAGCGACATCGGCTCGGGGATCGAGTGCGCCACCGGAATGGCCTCGATCGAGAACGGGCCGACAGTGAATGTTTCGCCTGCCCGGTAGATCGTCACCGGAATTTTCTTCGGCGCGCCCTGCTCGCCCTGGCGCTTGGCGTCCAGCAGTCCGGCGCTGAACGGTGTCATCCACACCGGCGCCTTCAGCTTCGGCCAGATGTCGAGCAGCGCCCCGTAATGGTCTTCATGCGCGTGGGTGATGATGATGCCGCGCAGGCCGGCGAGGTTCTCCTCGATGAAGCGCGTATCGGGCAGGATCAGGTCGACGCCAGGATGCGCCGCATCGGGAAAAGTCACGCCGACATCGACGACGATCCACTCGCGCGCGCTAGGCGGCCCATAGCCGTAAAGGGCGAAGTTCATGCCGATCTCGCCGACGCCGCCGAGCGGCACGAAGACGAGTTCGGCGTTTTGCGCTTTCGCCATCAATTTTCCCTTCCCGGCCCTTGCGGCCAGCCCCTAAATCTTTGCCGACGCGACGGCGCCGAAATGCACGTCGCCGGCGGCTACCGTCACGACCGACCCCTCATCATCGCGGATCACGAAACGGCAGTCCGCGTCAATGGTTTCGAAGGTACCGCGCACCACATTCCCGTCAATCCTGACAGCAACCTCGCCGCCAAGCCCCGCCGCGCGCGATAGCCAGCGACGCCGGATGGCGTCGAGCCCGCGTCCGTCATCCCACAGCCGGGCATTGTCGGTCCAGGCATCAGACAGCGCCAAGAACAGCGTTTCGGCGTCGCATGTCGCGCCCAGCGCCTGAAGCGATGTCGCCGGATACGGCAAATCCGGCGGATGCGCCACCACATTGACGCCGATGCCCACCGCCACCGCGAAACGGCCGCCATCGAGAATGGCCGATTCCAGCAGGATGCCGGCCAGCTTGGCGCCGGAGGCCAGCACATCGTTCGGCCATTTCAGCTCGAAGCGATTCTGCCCCTGGCTGGCGCCGTCGAGGCCGATAGCGATCCTGCCCTTCGGCACCACGGCGTCGAGCGCATCGGCCAGCGACAGGCCGGCGACGAAGCCCAGCGTCGCCGCCAGACGCAACTCACCGCCGGTGATGACCAGCAATGTCGCCGCCAGATTGCCCTCGGGCGATACCCAGGCCCTGCCGCGGCGGCCACGGCCGCTTTCCTGCTTCTTGGAAACGACCCACAATTTGCCGGGATCGCCTGCCCTTGCATGGTCCAGCGCCAGCGTGTTGGTGGAACCCACGCTGTCATGGGCCTCGAGCCGGAACCCTTCCGTCTCAGAGGTCGGAGCCAGCCGAAATGCCATCCGTTCAGAAAAATGTCTTGGCGGCGGCTTCGGCGTAGGTCGCGATCGGCCCGCCGATCAGCACATAGAACAGCACGAAAGCGCCGGAGACACCAAGCACGAGGCGCAGCTCAACCGCCATCGGCACGAAGCCGCCGGCCGGTTCGTCGAACCACATGATCTTGATGATCCGCAGATAGTAGAAAGCGCCCACCACAGAGGCCAGCACGCCGATGATCGCCAGCGCATAGAGATTGGCGTTGATGGCGGCGAGGAACACGTACCATTTCCCCCAGAAACCGGCGAGCGGCGGGATGCCGGCCAGCGAGAACATCAGGATGGTCAGGATCGTCGCCATGATCGGGTTGGTCGACGACAGACCGGCGAGATCGCTGATCTGCTCGACATTGCCTTCCTTGCGCCGCATGGCGAGGATGAAGGCGAAGGTGCCGAGCGTCATGACGAGATAGATCAGCATGTAGATGGCGACGCCGCGCACGCCGGCCTGGCTGTTGGCGGCTAGGCCGACCAGCGCGTAGCCCATATGGCCGATCGAGGAGTACGCCATCAGCCGCTTGATGTTGGTTTGGCCGATCGCGGCGAAGGAGCCGAGCGCCATCGAGGCGATCGAGATGAAGACGATGATCTGCTGCCAGTCGGAAGCGATCGGCTTGAAGGCGCCCATGGTGACGCGCACGATCAGCGCCATTGCCGCCATTTTGGGGGCAGCCGCCAGGAAGGCGGTGACCGGCGTCGGCGCGCCCTCGTAGACATCGGGCGTCCACATGTGGAACGGCACCGCGGAAATCTTGAAGGCAAGGCCGGCCAAAACGAAAACCAGGCCGACGACGAGGCCGAGCTGGCGCTCACCGCTGCCAAGCGCCGAGGCGATTTCCTGGAAGCCGACATTGCCAGTGTAGCCGTAAATGAGGCTGATGCCGTAAAGCAGCATGCCCGACGACAGCGCGCCCAGCACAAAATACTTCAAACCGGCCTCGGTCGAACGCAGATTGTCGCGATTGATCGCGGCCAGCACGTAAATCGCCAGCGACTGCAGCTCGAGGCCGAGATAGAGCCCGATCATGCCGTTGGCCGAGATCATCAGCATCATACCGAGCGTGCAGAGCAGGATCAGCACCGGGTATTCGAACTTGTCGAAATGCTCCTGCCTGGCGAAGCGCATCGACATCACCAGCGTCACCGCCGAACCGATCAGCGACAGCACCTTCATGAAGCGGGAGAACGGATCCTGGATGAAGGCGTTGCCGTAGGCGCTCCCCTGCCCCGTGGGAAAGATCAGCCATAGGCCTGCGATCACCAGCACGGCGACGGCAAGGCCGGTCACCAGAATGGCAGTGTTGGCGCGCGAATAGGCGCCGACCATCAACAGCGCCAGCGCGCCGATGGCGAGGATCAGCTCCGGCGTCGAGAGCGAAAGGCTGGAGTAAAGGTCCGGCGTCATGGTTCGCAAAACCTCTGGTCAGTTCGCCGCCGCGGTCTGCGCGGCGCCGATGGATGCGGTGACATTGGTGACGAGCGCCTTGACCGACTGGGCCGTGGCATCGAAGACGGGAGCGGGATAAACGCCGAAGAAGATGACCAGCACGACCAGCGGGTAGATGATTGCCTTCTCGCGCGTCGACAGATCGAGCAGGCCCTTCAGGCTTTCCTTGGTCAGCGCGCCGAAGATCACCCGGCGGTAGAGCCAGAGCGCGTAGGCCGCCGACAGGATGACGCCGGTGGCGGCGAAGAAAGCCACCCAGGTGTTGACCCGGAACACGCCGAGCATGGTCAGGAACTCGCCGACGAAACCTGACGTGCCCGGCAAGCCGACATTGGCCATGGTGAAGATCAGGAACACCGTGGCGTATTTCGGCATGTTGTTGACCAAGCCGCCATAGGCGTCGATCTCGCGCGTGTGCATGCGGTCGTAAATGACGCCGACGCACAGGAACAGCGCGCCCGAGACGAGGCCGTGGCTCAGCATCTGGAAGATCGCGCCCTGCACGCCTTCCTGGTTCATGGCGAAGATGCCCATGGTGACGAAGCCCATATGGGCGACGGAGGAATAGGCGATCAGCTTCTTCATGTCCTCCTGCATCAGCGCCACCAGCGAGGTGTAGATGATGGCGACGACCGACAGCGTAAACACCAGCGGCGCGAACATTTCCGACGCCAGCGGGAACATCGGCAGGGAGAAGCGCAGGAAGCCGTACCCGCCCATTTTCAACAGTATGCCCGCCAGGATCACCGAGCCCGCCGTCGGCGCTTCGACGTGCGCATCGGGCAGCCAGGTGTGCACCGGCCACATCGGCATCTTCACCGCGAAGGAGGCGAAGAAGGCCAGAAATAGCCATGTCTGCATGTGGGCCGGGAAGTTGTGGGTCAGCAGCGTCGGGATGTCGGTGGTGCCCGCCTGGAAGAACATCGCCATGATGGCGAGCAGCATCAGCACCGAGCCGGCCAACGTGTAGAGGAAGAACTTGAACGAGGCATAGACGCGGCGCTTGCCGCCCCAGACGCCGATGATGATGAACATCGGGATCAGGCCGGCCTCGAAGAAGACGTAGAACAGCACGATGTCGAGCGCGCAGAACACGCCGATCATCAGCGTTTCCAAGAGCAGGAAGGCAATCATGTAGGCCTTGACGCGCTTGTCGATCGCTTCCCACGACGCCAGGATGCAGAGCGGCATGAGGAACGTCGTCAGGATGACGAACAGCATCGAAATGCCGTCGACGCCCATATGGTAGGAGATGCCGGAATCCAACCAGGCAAACTTCTCGACGAACTGGAAGCCGGCTTGCGAATTGTCGAAGCCGGTCCAGATGAACAGCGAGATGATGAAGGTGGCCGCTGTCGTCGTGAACGCGATGGCGCGGATGTTGCGACGCGCATTGGGGCTGTCATCCCTGATGAACAGGATCAGCAGCACACCTACAAGCGGCAGGAAGGTGACCAGCGAGAGGATTGGCCAGGCGGTCATCAGAGCATCATCCAGGTGACGAGTGCGGCCACGCCGATCAGCATGGCGAAGGCATAGTGATAGAGATAGCCGGTCTGTAGCTTGACGACGCGGTCGGTGACGTCGACGACACGCGCCGAAATGCCGTCAGGGCCGAGCCCGTCGATGATGGTGCCGTCGCCGGTCTTCCACAAGAACCTGCCCAGCGCCTTTGCCGGCCGCACGAACAGGACGTCGTAGAGCTCGTCAAAGTACCATTTGTTGAGCAGGAAGGCATAGAGCAGCCGATGGTTGGCGGCGACGCTCCGGGGCAGTTCCGGCGAGCGGATGTAGAACTTCCAGGCGACGGCAAAGCCGATGATCATGGCGACGAACGGTGCCAGCTCGACCCACAGCGGCAATTCATGGATCTCGTGCAGGATGTGGTTGTCCGGCAGCGTGAACAGCGACGCGTTCCAGAATTCGGCATAGGCTTCGCCGATGAAGGCGCCATGAAAGATAACGCCGGCAAACAGCGCGCCCGCGGCCAGGATGAACAGTGGCACCAGCATCACCGGCGGCGATTCATGGACATGGTGCATGACGTCGTGGCTCGCCCGCGGCTCGCCGTGGAAGGTCATGAAGATCAGCCGCCAGGAGTAGAAGGAGGTGAAGCAGGCGGCGATGACCAGCAGGACAAAAGCGAGGCCGGCGACCGAATTGTGGCCGGCAAAGGCAGCCTCGATGATGGCATCCTTGGAGAAGAAGCCGGCGGTGCCGATGACGGTCACCGGAATGCCGACGCCGGTCAGCGCCAGCGTGCCGATCACCATCATCCAGTAGGTCTTCGGAATGAGCTTCCGCAGGCCGCCCATCTTGCGCATGTCCTGCTCGTCGGAGACGGCATGGATGACCGAGCCCGAGCCCAGGAACAGCAGCGCCTTGAAGAAGGCGTGCGTGAACAGATGGAAAATCGCCGCGCCATAGGCGCCGACGCCGAGCGCCACGAACATGTAGCCGAGCTGCGAGCAGGTCGAATAGGCGATGACGCGCTTGATGTCGTTCTGGACCAGGCCGACGGTCGCCGCGAAGAAGGCGGTGAAGGCGCCGATGAAGGTCACCACGGTCAGCGCCGAATGCGACAGTTCGAACAGCGGCGACAGCCGCGCCAGCATGAACACGCCGGCCGTCACCATGGTGGCGGCATGGATCAGTGCCGAGACCGGGGTCGGGCCCTCCATCGCGTCCGGCAGCCAGGTGTGCAGCGGCACCTGCGCCGACTTGCCCATAGCGCCCATGAACAGCAGCAGGCAGACGATGGTCATGGCTGCCTGCTTGTCCAGCGCGTAGCCGAGGAAGGTCAGCACGGCCGCGCCTTGTGGGGCGCCTTCAGCCGGAATGAACGTCGCGGCATTGGCGAAGATGGTGCCGAGATTGACCGAGCCGAACAAAACGAAGACGCCGAAAATGCCGAGCGCGAAGCCAAAATCGCCGACGCGGTTGACGACGAAGGCCTTGATGGCAGCAGCATTGGCCGACGGCTTCTTGTACCAGAAGCCGATCAGCAAATAGGAGGCGAGACCCACCCCTTCCCAGCCGAAGAACATCTGCACGAGGTTGTCCGCCGTCACCAGCATCAGCATGGCGAAGGTGAACAATGACAGATAGGCGAAGAAGCGCGGCCGGTTCGGATCGTGGTGCATGTAGCCGATCGAATAGATGTGGACCAGCGCCGACACCGTGTTGACCACCACCAGCATGACCACCGTCAGCGTGTCGATCCTGAGCGCCCAGGACGCGTCGAGCCCGCCCGACTGGATCCAGCGCAGCACCGGCACGGTGAACACCTCGCCCTCGCCGAAGCCGACGGAGAAGAAGGCGACCCAGGACAGCACGGCCGAGATCACCAGGAAGCCCGAGGTGATGTATTCCGATGCCTTGGCGCCCAGCGAATTGCCGAACAGACCGACGATCAGGAAGCCGAGCAGCGGAAGGAAGACGATCGCTTGATACATGTTAGCCCCGTCAACCCTTCATCTGGTTCACGTCTTCGACCGCGATCGAGCCGCGGTTGCGGAAGAAGACGACGAGAATGGCAAGACCGATGGCCGCTTCGGCGGCGGCGACCGTCAGCACGAACAGGGCAAACACCTGGCCGACGAGATCGCCCAATGCCGCCGAGAAGGCAACGAAATTGATGTTGACCGCCAAAAGGATCAGCTCGATCGACATCAGGATGACGATGATGTTCCTGCGGTTCAGGAAGATGCCGAACACGCCCAGCGTGAACAAGATCGCCGATACGGTCAGGTAATGTGCGATGCCGACGACCATGGCCAGATCAAACCTTTCCCGGCATTTGTTGAATCATTGAACGCGCGGATACGATGGCGTCCAAAAGGCTGTCTATGGCAGAAGGCTCGAAGATAACTGTTGCATCATTCCGGCCTGCCCCCTGAACGTATGTGAAATCTTCGCTCTTGATGTTCAGCGTAAGATTCCCGTCGCGATTCCAGACGAATACCCAGGCCTTTTCAGTCGAATCAACCCGCCAAGAGGCAACCTGCTCTCCCCAGTATTTTTTCTTCAAACGACCGAACATCGTCAGAGCCCCTCGCCCGACTTGACCTTGCGGATTTCCATGCCTGTCGCCGGCGTGCGGCCGACCTGGGCGGCGATCGACTGCCGCTTGACCCCTTCCTTGTGGCGCAGCGTCAGGACGATGGCGCCGATCATGGCGACTAGCAGGATGAGGCCCGAAATCTGGAAGTAGTAGAGGTAGTCCGTATAGAGGATGTCGCCGAGTGCTGCGGTGTTTGTCCGCGCGGCAAGATCCGGGATGGGTTTGGAGACCGTCGAGGCCAGTTGCGGCGCGAAGGTGTAGCCGCCGAGCACCACGATCAGCTCGGCCGCCAGGATCAGCCCGACCAGCGCGCCGATCGGCGCATATTGCAGGGCGCCTTCCTTCATCTCGGCGAAGTCGACATCGAGCATCATGACGACGAACAGGAACAGCACCATGACCGCGCCGACATAGACGACGAGCAGGATCATCGCCAGGAACTCGGCGCCGGTCAGCATGAACAGGCCGGCGGCGTTAAAGAAGGTCAGGATCAGGAACAGCACGGAATGCACGGGGTTGCGCGACGAAATGACCATGAAGGCCGACGCCACCGCGACAAAGGCGAAGAGGTAGAAAAAGGCCGCCTCTAGTCCACTCAGCATTGGGGATCCCCCGGGTTCCTGTCCAAACAGGACATCCGTCCTGTTTGATTTCTGCGACCGCCTCCGGCCGGCAAGTTGCGTTGTCCTTAGACGAGGCCCCTCGCCCCGTCCATGCGTCAAATGTCAGCGGTAGGGCGAGTCCAGCGAGATGTTGCGCGCCAGTTCGCGCTCCCAGCGGTCGCCATTCGCCAGCAGCCTGTCCTTGTCGTAGTAAAGCTCTTCGCGCGTCTCCGTCGCGAACTCGAAATTCGGCCCCTCGACGATAGCGTCGACCGGGCAGGCTTCCTGGCAGAAGCCGCAATAGATGCACTTCACCATGTCGATGTCGTAGCGCACGGTGCGGCGCGTGCCGTCATTGCGGCGCGGGCCGGCCTCGATGGTGATCGCCTGCGCCGGACAGATCGCTTCGCACAATTTGCAGGCGATGCAGCGCTCTTCGCCATTGGGGTAACGGCGCAAAGCATGCTCGCCCCGGAAGCGCGGGCTGATCGGCCCCTTTTCGTGCGGATAGTTGATCGTCTCCTTCGGCGCGAAGAACTGGCGCATCGACAGGAAGAAGGCGCTGACGAAATCCTGCAGCAGCAGCGATTTTGCGGCTTGAGCAAGCGCACTCATTCGGCACCCCCAAAAATCTGTATTGCAGCGATGGCGCCGACAAACCCAAACAAAACAGGCATCAGGAAACGGTAAGCAAGTGTCGTCAGAGCAGCCAATTTCTGCTTGTCCCAGCTAAACACCGGGGCTCGGTAGTTTGCTGCCAACCTTTGTTCCTGTTGCCGCAAGACGTAAGGAAGCACGACCAGATTGCCGAACAACGCCACGACTACGCCGGCAACTGCTCCCAAAAAACCAAGGGTGAAATCGCCCATCACGCCATCCCCGTGATCTTGAGGAAGGCCGCGGTGGCAACGACCATGAACAGCGAGATCGGCAAAAATACTTTCCAGCCGAGCCGCATCAGCTGGTCGTATCGGTAGCGCGGCACGAAGGCCTTCACCATGGAGAACATGAAGAACATCAGGCAGATCTTGAGCACGAACCAGATCACGCCGGGCACCCAGGTGAAGGGGGCGAAGTCGAAGGGCGGCAGCCAGCCGCCGAGGAACAGGATGGTGGCCAGCGCGCACATCATCACCACGGCGACATATTCGCCGAGGAAGAACAACAGGAACGGCGTCGAGGAGTATTCGACCATGTGGCCGGCGACGAGTTCCGACTCGGCTTCCACCAGGTCGAAGGGCGGGCGGTTGGTCTCGGCCAGCGCCGAGATGAAGAAAATGACGAACATCGGGAACAGCGCCAGCCAGTGCCAGTCGAGGAAGCTGTTGGGCAGGCCAAGCTTGGTGCCCAGACCGTCCTGCTGCGACAGCACGATGTCCGACAGGTTGAGCGAGCCGACGCAGAGCAGCACGGTGACGATGACGAAGCCGATCGAGACTTCGTAGGACACCATCTGCGCCGCCGAGCGCAGCGCGCCGAGGAACGGGTATTTCGAGTTGGACGCCCAGCCGCCCATGATCACGCCATAGACCTCGAGCGAGGAGATGGCGAAGACGTAGAGGATGCCGACATTGACGTTGGCGATCCCCCAGCCCGCATTGACGGGAATGACCGCCCAGGCTGAGATTGCCAGCACGGCCGACACCAGCGGCGCCAGCAGGAACACGCCCTTGTTGGCGCCGGACGGAATGACCGGTTCCTTGAAGACGAATTTCAGCAGATCGGCGAAAGCCTGCAGCGTGCCCCACGGGCCGACGACGTTCGGGCCGCGGCGCAATTGCACCGCCGCCCAGATCTTGCGGTCGGCGTACAGCAGATAGGCGACCCCGATCAGCAAAACGACGATCAGCACGACCGACTTCAAAAGGATGATCAGCGTCGGTAGCACGTAGAAGGAGAAGAAGGTGTCCATGTCTACTCTGCCGCCTGCCTGAAGCCGTTTTTCACCAGCGCCGAGCATTCCGCCATGACAGCGGAGGCCCGCGCGATCGGGTTGGTCAGATAGAAATCCGTGACCGGCGAGGTGAAAGTGCCCTTGTTCAGCCGCCCGCCGAGCTTCGCCACCCTGGCGATGTCGTCGGGGTTGCCTGAGACAACATGGTCGATACGGGCGAGATGCGGATATTCGCCATAGAGTTTGGCGCGCAGTTGCTGCAGCGAATCGAAGGGTAGTTTCTTGCCCAGCACATCGGACAATGCCCTCAGGATCGCCCAGTCTTCGCGCGCGTCGCCCGGCGCGAAGCCCGCGCGGTTGGTCTGCTGCACGCGTCCCTCGGTGTTGACATAGGTGCCGGACTTTTCGGTGTAGGCGGCTCCCGGCAGGATGACATTGGCGCGGTGCGCACCGGCGTCGCCATGCGTGCCGACATAGACGACGAAGGCGCCGCCGGTCTTGGACATGTCGACCTCGTCGGCGCCGAGCAGGAACAGAACCTCGCTCTCCCCCAGCATGCCGGCAACGTTCTTGCCGCCCTTGCCAGGCACGAAGCCGACATCGAGACCGCCGACGCGCGCGGCCGCAGTGTGCAGCACGGCAAAGCCGTTCCAGTCGGCGCGGGCAGCGTTGACGGCGGTGGCGAGTTTCGCCGCCTGGCCGAGCACCGCCGCGCCGTCGGCACGCGACAGCGCGCCCTGGCCGACGATGATCAGCGGATGCGTCGCCTTCTTCAGCACCTGGAAGAACTTCCCATTGCCGTCGACCAGGTCTTTCAGCGACTCCGGGCCGGCGCCGAGCTGTTCGTAGTCGTAACGCGTGTCGCCGACCTCGCCGATGACGCCGACCGGCAGATTGCCGATCCGCCAGCGCTTGCGGATGCGGGCATTGAGCACCGAGGCCTCGAAGCGCGGATTGGCGCCGATGATCAGCACCGCGTCGGCCTGCTCGATGCCCTCGATGGTGGGGTTGAAGATGTAGCTGGCGCGGCCGAGCGCGGGATCGAGTGCGGCGCCGTCCTGGCGGCAATCGGTGTTCTTCGAGCCCAACGCAGCCATAAGCTGCTTCAGCGCGTAGATTTCCTCGACGGCGGCAAGATCGCCCGCAATCGCGCCGATTTTCTCGGGCGCAGCATTCGACACCGCATCCCTGATCGCAACGAACGCTTCGGCCCAGCTGGCCGGCGCCAACTTTCCGTCCTTGCGGACATAGGGGCGGTCGAGGCGCTGCGTGCGCAATCCGTCCCATATGAAGCGGGTCTTGTCGGAAATCCACTCCTCGTTCACCGCTTCATTGACGCGCGGCAGGATGCGCATCACCTCGCGGCCACGGCTGTCGACGCGGATTGCCGAGCCGACGGCGTCCATGACGTCGATGGATTCTGTCTTGGTCAGCTCCCACGGCCGTGCCTGAAAGGCGAAAGGCTTGGAGGTCAGCGCGCCGACCGGGCAGAGGTCGATGACATTGCCCTGCAGCTCCGAGGTCATGGCGCTTTCGAGATAGGTGGTAATCTCGGCATCCTCGCCGCGGCCGATCAGGCCAAGCTCGGAAATGCCCGCAACTTCCGTGGTGAAGCGGACGCAGCGCGTGCAGTGGATGCAGCGGTTCATAACCGTCTTGACCAATGGGCCGATATATTTGTCTTCGACCGCGCGCTTGTTCTCGTGATAGCGCGAGGAATCGACGCCGAAGGCCATCGCCTGGTCCTGCAGGTCGCATTCGCCGCCCTGGTCGCAGATCGGGCAATCCAGCGGATGGTTGATCAAGAGGAATTCCATCACGCCTTCGCGGGCCTTCTTGACCATCGGCGTGTTGGTGAAGATTTCAGGCGCCTCGCCATTGGGTCCCGGACGGAGGTCGCGCACATTCATGGCGCAGGAGGCCTGCGGCTTCGGCGGCCCGCCCTTCACCTCGATCAGGCACATGCGGCAATTGCCGGCGATCGACAGCCGCTCATGGAAGCAGAAGCGCGGCACTTCCGCGCCGGCGTCCTCGGCTGCCTGCAGCAGCGTGTAGTGGTCGGGTACAGTGATCTCTTTCCCGTCGACCTTGAGCTTTGCCATCAATTGCCCCCGGCGGTCTGCGCCGTCTCATATGCCTGAAACAGATCGCTCAGCCTGATGCCATTGATCATCATGCCGGCGACTTCAGCGTTTTCTATCTTCAAATTGCTCATATTCACATTGCTGAAAAACGCGTTCGAGAGGTTCGCGTCGTCCACAACGGCCGCCGACAGGTCGCCGTTGTGAAACTGCGTGTTCGACAAGTTCACATCGTCAAATCTGGAGTTGCTGACGATGGCATTGCGCACATCGAGAACATCGCTCCTGTCGTGGATCTCCATGCCTGCCACCCCTACTTCTTCGCCTTGGCGGCCAGCGTCAGCGCCGCGGCCTGGCGGGTCCACTCGTCGCGGCCGATTCGGCCGGTGAGCGACAGGTAGTCCTCGACCCAGGCGATCTCTTCTGGCGCCCAGGCGGCGATCTGGGCAAAGGTCCAGATGCCGAGGCCGTTCAGCACCTTTTCCAGCTTCGGCCCAACGCCGGTGATCGCCTTGAGATCCGACGGCTTGGCCGGACGAGCCACGGCCTTGGGCTGTCTGAAATCCTCCGGCATCAATCCGATCGTCGCGCCTTCGGCGACGGCCTCGGTCTTCTCCGACTCGGCATCGACGGTGAGAGCGGCAATATCGGTCAGATCCTGGGCAAAAGTCTGCGCCTCGGCGATCAGGGTTCTGGTCGCCGCGCGCGCCTTGGTGGCGGGGGCGGTCTCGGCGAACCCTTGGCTGCGCTGTTCGAAATCGTCGATGATCGGCTGGAAAATCCGCTGCGATGCCTCGGCAGCACCCGACAAGGCGCCTAGCCACACGCCAAAGGCATGGTTGGCAAGGCCGAAGCCCAGCGCCGACATGGCGGCGGCACCAGCGACAGGATGCGCGAGAAGGTTGACGGCGCTGGCCATCTCCTTCGGCATCATCCTTGTCAAATCCTGGTTCATCTTCTCAAGCTGGTCCAAATTGGGCATCAAAGGGTTCGAATAGGGCGCCATAGACATCTCCTGGTCGTTTCTTCGTCAGCCCCGCCCCTATATTTCCGTCCGGGGCTTGCGCCCGATTTCAATCTACTCAGCAGCCACCATCACCGGTTCGGCCCGGTGCGCGTTGCGCGAAAACTCGTCGATGCGCCGCTCCACCTCGCCGCGGAAATGCCGCATCAGGCCCTGGATCGGCCATGCCGCTGCATCGCCCAGCGCGCAGATCGTATGACCCTCCACCTGCTTGGTGACGTCGAGCAGCATGTCGATCTCGCGCTTCTGCGCCTCGCCGCGCACCAGCCGCTCCATCACCCGCCACATCCAGCCGGTGCCTTCGCGGCACGGTGTGCACTGGCCGCAGCTCTCATGCTTGTAAAAATAGGACAGCCTGGCGATCGCCTTCACGATATCGGTCGACTTGTCCATGACGATGACAGCCGCCGTGCCGAGACCCGATTTCAGGTCGCGCAGCGCATCGAAATCCATCGGCGCATCGATGATCTGCTCGGCCGGCACCAGCGGCACCGAAGCGCCGCCCGGAATGACCGCGAGGAGATTGTCCCAGCCGCCGCGAATGCCGCCGCAATGCGTCTCGATCAGCTCGCGGAACGGGATCGACATCGCCTCTTCGACGGTGCACGGATTGTTGACGTGACCCGAGATGCAAAACAGCTTGGTGCCGACATTGTTGGGCCGGCCAAAGGACGAGAACCAGGCGGCGCCACGGCGCAAAATGGTCGGCGCGACCGCGATTGACTCGACATTGTTCACGGTAGTCGGACAACCGTACAAGCCGACATTGGCTGGGAATGGCGGCTTCAGCCGGGGCTGGCCCTTCTTGCCTTCGAGGCTTTCGAGAAGTGCTGTTTCCTCGCCACATATATAGGCGCCGGCGCCGTGATGCATGTAGATGTCGAAATCGTATCCGGACGTGTTGTTCTTGCCGATCAGCCTGGCCTCGTAGGCCTCGTCGATGGCGCGCTGCAGCGCCTCGCGCTCACGGATGAACTCGCCGCGCACATAGATGTAGGCGGCGACCGCGCCCATGGCGAAGCCGGCGATGAACGAGCCCTCGACCAGGGTGTGCGGATCGTTGCGCAGGATATCGCGGTCCTTGCACGTGCCGGGCTCGGACTCGTCGGCGTTGACAACGAGATAACTCGGCCTTCCATCGCTCTGCTTGGGCATGAACGACCATTTCAGCCCGGTCGGGAAGCCGGCGCCGCCACGGCCGCGCAGGCCGGACGCCTTCATCTCATTGACGATCCACTCTCGCCCCTTGGCGATGATGCCGGGCGTGTTGTCCCAGGCGCCGCGCGCCATCGCGCCGGCCAGTGACTTGTCGAAGAGCCCGTAGATGTTGTTGAAGATGCGGTCTTTGTCAGCCAGCATGACTTACCTCTTTCCCCGCAAGACGATCGAGACCCACACCAGCACGCCTATGCCGGTCGCGGCCATCGATTCCAGGGTATCCGAAAACGGCAATTCGACGAGGCGCCGAAGCCCCTCCAGAAGGATGTTGGCAGCAGCGATGCAGACAACGCCGATGACAATGCTGCGCAGCGACAGCAAAGATCCGGTGCTTTGCGCTTCAGCCATCAACGTGGCTCCTTGCCGAAGACGCGGATGTATTCGGCGACGCCGCCCTTGGCGAGCGCCTTGGCCTGCTTGCCCCAGTCGTCGCGCTCGATGCGGCCCTGGAAAGCGAGATATCCATCCACCCAGTCGCGCTCGGCCTTATTCCAGGATGCGACCTGTGTGAAGGTGAAGATGCCAAGCGAATGAAGGATGCCCTCGATCTTCGGGCCAATGCCCGAGATCAGCTTGAGATCGTCGACCGCAGCCGGCCTGTCGATTCCGGCCGGACGGTTCTTGTCCTCGAGCGACGGCTTTGCGGGTCTGGCTGTCGGCGCCTTGACGGTCGGGGCCACCGGGGCGTTGGCCGCTGGCGCCTTGAATTCCGGAGCGATGAAGGCAGCTGCCGGCGTGGAGGTGGTCTTCGGGCCATTACGCTGCTTGGCGACCTTCTCGACTTCAGGCGCCGCGGTGTTGGCGTTGGCGGCCGAATGCAGGGGCGCCGGGACGCTCGCCGCTTTTTCCGCCGCCGGTGCAACCTTGGCCCTGGAGGGCGACTTCAACGCCGAGCTGGTTTCCGGCGCATCGGTTTTCGGTTTGCCGGCGTTGGATGGCGCGACCGGGGCGGCCGCTGCAGGAGCGGCAGGAGCCGGAACAGGCGCCGCAATGATTGCGTCGGGCGCCGCGTGGGCAGCCTTGCTCGCCGCCCTGGCTTCCTTGTCGCGCGTTGCTTTGAGGATCGCCTTTTCGCTCTTCAGCGTCGTCAGGCCAGGCGCCGGCTCCGAGCCGGTTCTGCCGTTTTGCGGTCCCGTGGGAACCGAGGCGCCCTTGCCCGCATCGTAAAGATCGATGATTTCGGCCAGCCGCTCGGGGGTGAGATCCTCGAACGTATCCTTGAAGACCATCACCATCGGCGCGTTGACGCAGGCGCCGAGGCATTCGACTTCCTCCCACGACAGTGTGCCCTTGTCGTTGGTGTGGAATTGGTCGTGATGGATTTTCGAGCGGCACACATCCATCAGCGCTTCCGAGCCGCGCAGCATGCAGGGCGTGGTGCCGCAGACCTGGATATGTGCGCGCGTGCCGACCGGATTGAGCTGGTACTGCGTGTAGAAGGTCGCGACTTCGAGCCCGCGAATGCGCGGCATGCCGAGCATGTCCGAAATCGTCTCGATCGCCGCCTTGGTGACCCAGCCTTCCTGCTCCTGCGCAATCATCAGCAAGGGAATGATCGCCGACTGCTCGCGGCCCTTCGGATATTTCTTGATCCATTGCTTCGCAACCGCCGCATTCGCCCGGTTGAAGGCGAAGGTGGCTGGCTGGACGCTTGCTTCTGCGAGACGGCGGACTGACATTTAGCGATCGGGCCCCTGCTCTGCTACGAGAGCTATTGCGGTTTCACATTCTTTCTGATGAGAAAACGGAATGCGTTCGGCAGATCGAGCAACACTCGCAAATCGCTCTGCGGGCAACGTGTATTGCCACAGTCCCAGAACGGCTTGCCTTACTTGAGGCGAGATCCATGCCATGACCGCATGAGCGTCGATGTCATCGTCGAACAAGTGCTCGTAAAAAGCGACACCAGCCGCATTCCAAATCTGTTTGTTCGGGTGAACGGCAGCCCATTGGGCGAACCCATGCATTCTACCCAGCTTGTCGACGTCATTCTCGCGGTGGGCAAGGCGCGTCTTGGGTAGCAGGGTAAAAAAGAAGTCATAGATCGAACAGTCCTGAGTCGAGTTGTAAGAAGCCTCGGCGAACTCGACCGGCAGCATGGCTTTCGCCAATTCGCGCCACCGCGGTAGGGCAGCGTCCGCATTCCCTCGAACACCGACCTGAGAGCGCACTGTAGGATTGGCTGCCGCCATCACCGATCAACCTCCCCGAAGACGATATCGAGGGAACCCAACACGGCGGTGACGTCGGCCAGCATATGGCCGCGGCAGAGGAAATCCATGGCTTGCAGATGCGCGAAGCCGGGCGCGCGCAGCTTGCAGCGGTAGGGTTTGTTGGTGCCGTCGGAGACGAGATAGACCCCGAACTCGCCCTTCGGCGCCTCGACGGCGGCATAGACCTCGCCGGCCGGCACGCGATAGCCCTCGGTGTAGAGCTTGAAGTGATGGATCAGCGCTTCCATCGAGCGCTTCATCGCCTGGCGCTTGGGCGGCACCACCTTGCCGTCGAGGTTCGAAACCGGCCCGGTGCTTTCCTTCCCGAGCAGGAGATCGACGCACTGGCGCATGATCTTGGCCGACTGGCGCATTTCTTCCATGCGCACGAGATAACGGTCGTAGCAGTCGCCGCTCTTGCCGATCGGGATGTCGAAATCCATCTCGGAATAGCATTCATAAGGCTGCGACTTGCGCAAATCCCAGGCCGCACCCGAGCCGCGCACCATGACGCCGGAAAAGCCCCAGGCCCAAGCGTCGGCCAGCGACACGATACCGATATCGACATTGCGCTGCTTGAAGATGCGGTTGCCGGTAAGCAGCTTGTCGAGATCGTCGAGCGACTTCAGGAACGGGTCGATCCACTTGCCGATGTCCTCGACCAGCTTCGCCGGCAGATCCTGGTGCACACCGCCCGGACGGAAATAGGCCGCGTGCATGCGCGAACCCGAGGCTCGTTCATAGAACACCATCAGCTTTTCGCGTTCGACGAAACCCCACAGCGGCGGCGTCAGCGCGCCGATATCCAGCGCCTGCGTCGTCACATTGAGGATGTGCGACATGATGCGGCTGAGCTCGGAATAGAGCACGCGGATCAGCTGGCCGCGCTTCGGCACCTCGATGCCGAGCAACCGCTCGGTGGCGAGCGCGAAGGCATGCTCCTGGTTCATCGGCGCGCAATAATCGAGCCGGTCGAGATAGGGCAACGCCTGCAGGTAGGTCTTGTGCTCGATCAGCTTTTCGGTGCCGCGATGCAGCAGGCCGATATGCGGGTCGACGCGATCCACGACCTCGCCGTCCAGCTCCAGCACAAGACGCAAAACACCGTGCGCCGCAGGGTGCTGCGGTCCGAAGTTGATGTTAAAGTTGCGGACGGAGGTTTCAGCCATTCTGGCGCCTCTGGCGAAGAGTCAGTAGTGAGTAGTGAGTAGTGATCATCAATCTCAATGCCTGCTTCATTCCGCCTGCTTGGCCTGCACCGTTCGGATAAGAGATCTCATCATTTTTCCAATCTCTTCGCATCGCAGCAGCAGCTCAATCTCATTGTCTTTTCGCAGCAGGCCAACCCGACATGCCAGCAGTATGTGTGTCTCCAGTTCCTTCAACGAGCCTTGCGCCATGCGCAAAAATTGAACGAACGACCCTCTGTTCTCCCGACCGTATCCCTCCGCGACGTTCGCTGCGACCGAAACCGCCGATCGGCGCATCTGAGAGGTCATGCCGTAAATCTCATCCCTCGGAAACTCTTTGGTGAAACGGTAGCAATCCTCAGCAAGCGTCATCGCCGATTGCCACACCTTCAAGTCGCGATAAGATTCGATCCGTTGCTCCAAATCTTTTGCTACTGACTACTCACTACTTCCTACTCACTGTTTCGCCTTCTCATCGCCCGGCAGGACGTAATCCGTCCCTTCCCATGGCGAAAGAAAATCGAAATTGCGGAATTCCTGCTTCAATTCCACGGGCTCGTAGATCACGCGCTTGGCTTCGTCGTCGTAGCGCACCTCGACGAAACCTGTCAGCGGGAAGTCCTTGCGCAGGGGATGGCCCTCGAAGCCGTAATCCGTGAGGATGCGGCGCAGGTCCGGATGGCCGGAGAACAGCACGCCATAGAGATCGTAGGCTTCGCGCTCATACCAGTCGGCGCCGGGATAGACAGCGGTGAGCGACGGCACCAGCGTCTCTTCGTCGGCCTGCACCTTGATGCGGATGCGCAAATTCTGCTTCGGCGACAGCAGATGATAGACGACATCGAAACGCTTGACGCGCGACGGGTAGTCGGCGCCGCAGATATCGATGATCGAAATGAACTGGCAGCCCGAATCGTCACGCAGGAAGCTTGTCACCTCGATCAGATTGTCTGTAGCAACCGAGATCGTCAGTTCGCCATAGGCCAGCACCGCATCGGTGACGCGGCCCGGCAGCTTTTCGCCGAGATAGGTCGACAGTTCGCTCAGGGATGCGGCCATGGGTCTACCGTTCGATCGTGCCGGTGCGGCGGATCTTCTTCTGCAGGAGAAGAATGCCGTAGAGCAGCGCTTCGGCGCTTGGCGGGCAGCCGGGCACATAGATGTCGACCGGCACGATGCGGTCGCAGCCGCGCACCACCGAATAGGAATAGTGATAATAGCCGCCGCCATTGGCGCAGGAGCCCATCGAGATGACGTAGCGCGGCTCCGGCATCTGGTCGTAGACCTTGCGCAAAGCCGGGGCCATCTTGTTGGTCAGCGTTCCCGCCACGATCATGATGTCGGACTGGCGCGGCGACGCGCGAGGAGCCACGCCAAACCTTTCAGAATCATAGCGCGGCATCGAGGTGTGGATCATCTCGACGGCACAGCAGGCGAGACCGAAGGTCATGAACATCAGCGAGCCGCTGCGTGCCCAGGTGATCAGCGCCTCGGTCGAGGTGACCAGAAAACCCTTGTCGGCCAGTTCATTGTTGATCTCGAGGAAGAACGGATCGTCGGAACCGACCGGACGTCCGGTATTGGGGTCGATCAGGCCTTTGGGCTTCGGCGCGACGAGCGTTCCGGAACTGTCGTTCAATCCCATTCCAGCGCTCCTTTTTTCCATTCGTAGGCAAAGCCGATGGTCAGCACCGCCAAAAACACCATCATCGACCAGAAACCGAGCATGCCGATCTTCGAGAACGACACCGCCCACGGAAACAGGAAGGCCACTTCCAGATCGAAGATGATGAACAGGATCGACACCAGGTAGAAGCGGATGTCGAATTTCATCCGGGCATCGTCGAACGAGTTGAACCCGCACTCGTAGGCGGAAAGCTTTTCCGGATCGGGATTGCGATAAGCCACCAGGAACGGCGCGATGATAAGCGCTAGGCCTACAATCGCAGCCACGGCGATGAAGAGGACGATGGGCAGGTATGAACTGAGGAGTACGTTCATGCTCGGCTTTCCGTTGGCGGCCAATCCACTTTGATTACAGCAACCAACCCTAATGCGGAAGCGCGACAGTTTAACCGCTGAACCGTTTTAGGTGCCTTTGCTGCAACGCGGCGAGGGTTAGCGCACGGCTTTCAGCGAAGCAAGTCAAACCTTGTTCAAAAGACAGTGCTGGACGGCAGGCCGGGAAAAACTGGTCCGATCTCCTCCTGTTTGATTTCCTTCATCTTTCACTCCACTTTTGTCTCCTGACACATCTCCCGCCATTTGCCTGCTAGCATCACCGGAATCGCCGGCTAAAGTCGGGAAAATGGTTCGAGGCAAGACACTTTGACGAAGGACAAAATCTCACTCCCGACGGCCAGGCGCATCGCGCTCGCCGCGCAAGGATTTCTCGATCCGCGCCCGGGCGGCACGCCCGATCGCCGCCACCTCGCCCGCGTGCTGTCGCGCACCGGCTTGCTGCAGATCGATTCCGTCAGCGCCGTGGTGCGCGCCCACTATATGCCGCTCTATTCGCGCCTTGGCCCCTACCCGCTCACCCTGCTCGACAATGCCGCAATCACCCGCAAACGCACGGTGTTCGAATACTGGGCGCATGAGGCCTCGTTCCTGCCGGTCGAGACCTACCCACTGATGCGCTGGCGCATGCAGCGCGCTGAAAGCGGCGACGAAATGTATCTGGGCCTCGCCAAATGGGGCCGCGAGCACGGCGCCTATATCGAAGAGATCTACCGCGCGGTCGCCGAGCGCGGCCCGATTGCCGCTTCGGCACTGGAGGGCCAGAAAGGTTCGGGCGGCTGGTGGGGCTGGAGCCACGCCAAGCACGCCTTCGAATGGCTGTTTTGGGCCGGACGCATCACCACGGCGCACCGCCGTGGCTTCGAGCGTTTCTACGACCTGCCCGAGCGCGTGCTGCCGCAGGCGATCCTCGATCTGCCGGTGCCGGCGGCCGAGGACGCGCACCGCGAATTGCTGCGCATTTCCGCCCGCGCCCACGGCATCGCGACGACGGGTGACCTGCGCGATTATTTCCGCTTGTCGCCAGCCGACATGAAGGGCCGGTTGGAGGAACTGGTTGAGATGGGCGAGTTGCTGCCGGTAAACGTCGAAGGCTGGGACAAGCCGGCTTACCTCTATAAGGACGCCCGTCTGCCGCGAAAGATCGAGGCCCGCGCGCTACTGGCGCCCTTCGATCCGGTGGTCTTCGAGCGCTCGCGCACCGAGCGCCTGTTCGATTTCCACTACCGCATCGAGATCTACACGCCGGCCGAAAAGCGCCAATATGGCTACTACGTGCTGCCCTTCCTGCTCGGCGACCGGATCGTCGCCCGCGTCGATCTCAAGGCCGACCGGCCTGCGAGTGTCTTACGCGTCCACGCCGCCTACGCCGAAGCAGGCGCACCGCCTGAGACCACCGCACAGCTTTTTGAGGAACTAAAGGAGATGCAGGGCTGGCTTGGACTTGAGCGCATGGAAGTGACGCCCGCCGGCGATTTGGGGCCGGCATTGGCTAGCGAGAGAGATGGCCAACCCTTGCAGCGTCTGTCATAGACGCCTCAATAAGCCTCGTAGGTTGTGCAATGGCATCGGACAAAGTGCTCGACATGATCCATGGCGCCCTCATTGCGCATGGAATAGATGCAGTCCGCAGAGATAGGGACGTCATGCTCCAATCGAAGCAGCTTCGGTTTGAGGCTGAGGTGTTCGAGACGAGTTCTGACCGGCTGGTCCTGGAAATCTACATTTTTTCTCCGCTGCTTGATGTTCAGCCGGTCATTGAATCCTTTGCTGGCTTCGGCGACACGCGCGAACAGGAACTGAACCAGGCGTTTGAAAAGTTTCTCCGTGGTGTTTTCCATGTGGCCATTGAGGGACTGGCCGATCACGTCTGCGAGAACATGCAGGCCGA
Source organism: Mesorhizobium sp. M0317 (assembly GCF_040321555.1). Lineage (NCBI taxonomy): Bacteria > Pseudomonadati > Pseudomonadota > Alphaproteobacteria > Hyphomicrobiales > Phyllobacteriaceae > Mesorhizobium > Mesorhizobium sp. M0317. The sequence continues at coordinate 59,267 of NZ_JAMYRV010000043.1, forward strand.
AATAGAGCTTTGGCAGCGAAGCAGCGCCAGTTGGAAGATCTGGCGAAAAGATGCCCGCTGGAAAATCTATAGCGGCCCGGTCATTTCCCAGGCCACAACCGAGCTATGCTCGCTGACACCAGGCTATCCAGCATTCTATGCCAAGCTGGAAAAGCTGTTCACAGCTTCGGTACCCCCCGGAAGCCATTTTGTCCGGACCTTTCTGGCAGGCTTGAAGGGCACGCTGATTAGTGCCGAAGTCCTTCTGGACAACGCGGTTTGGCATGAGGGACAGAATCTGGCTGTCGGTCATGACTGGGACTATAGCGATGGCTATCAAGCTATCCGACAGGTCATCCTGGCACTGCCGGAAGCCGGGACATGACAGCCCCTGCCGACATCGCCATGTCGTAGCCGTGCGTTGACACCGCCGCCCGCAAAAGCCTAAATCCGCTGCAGACGGTCCCCTGCCCGCAACGGCAAGGGCCAAGAGGGAATGCGGTGCGGGATTTCGGTCCCAAATCCGCGGCTGTCCCCGCAACTGTAAGCGACGAGCCAAGGCCGAAAGCCACTGGGTAACACCGGGAAGGCGGCTAACCAAGGCGACGACCCGCGAGCCAGGAGACCTGCCGTCTGAGACAAAGTATCCGATCGCCTGGCGGGTTTCCGGGCAAGGAGCACGGTTTTTGGACCAGAACAGCAGTTTTTCGGCTGGCACAGCGGACATTGCGTCCGGGGACAACGACGCCCTGACCGGCGTGACCGTCATCGTCTGCGCCTCCTGCCGCGATGAGACCGGTTCCGACGCCCATCCGCGCGCCGGCGAATTGCTGGCTGAGGACACACGCCGCGCCGCTGCCGGCGATATCCGGGTCCGCACCGCCGAATGTCTCGGCAATTGCAAGCGCCGCCTCAGCGCCGCGATCCTGCGCGATGGCTGCTGGAGCTATGTCTTCGGCGATCTGACCGCAACCAGCGGCGCCGACCTCGTTACCGGCGCAAAGCTCTTCGCGACTTCGGCCGACGGCCTCATCCCGTGGCGCGGCCGGCCCGATAGCCTCAAGCGCGGCCTCGTTGCCCGCATCCCACCCCTCGACATGCTGAAGGACTGACGATGAACGCTTCAAACCCGGCCGCCAACCTCTCCCGTGTTCCCTGCACTGTCGTTACAGGCTTCCTCGGCGCCGGCAAGACGACGCTGGTCCGCCATCTCCTGGAAAATGCCGGCGGCAAGCGCATCGCCATCATCGTCAACGAGTTCGGCGACATCGGCATCGACGGGGAAATCCTGAAAGGCTGCGGCATCGACACCTGCCCCGAGGAAAACATCGTCGAACTGGCCAATGGCTGCATCTGCTGTACAGTCGCCGACGATTTCGTGCCCGCCCTCGACAAGATCCTCGCGCTGACACCGAAGGTTGACCACATCCTGATCGAGACCTCGGGCCTGGCTCTGCCCAAGCCGCTGGTCCAGGCGTTCCAGTGGCCGAGCGTGAAGAGCCGGGTAACCGTCGACGGTGTCATCGCCGTGGTAGACGGCCCGGCGCTGGCCGAAGGCCGCGTCGCCAACGACATGGACGCTTTGCAGGCACAGCGCGCTCAGGACGAGACGCTCGACCATGACGATCCTGTCGAAGAAGTGTTCGAGGACCAGATCGCCTGCGCCGATTTGATCATCCTGTCGAAGAGCGATCTGATGGACGCCCCCGGTTCGGCCCGCGCCAACGCCATCATCAATGAACATTCCGCCCGCGCGGTAAAAATCGTGCCGACTGCGCATGGCAAGGTCGACCCGTCGGTGCTGCTTGGCCTCGGTCTCGCCGTCGAAGACGACATCGAGAACCGCAAGTCGCATCACGACGGCGCTTTCGATCATGAGCATGACGATTTCGACACCTTCATCGTCGACATCCCCTCGATCGCCAATCCCGACGACCTGGCCAAGCGCGTCGCCACCGCCGCCGAACAGGAAAACGTGTTGCGTGTAAAAGGCTTCGTCGATGTCGGCGGCAAGCCGATGCGGCTTTTGCTGCAGGCCGTCGGCCCACGCGTCAACCATTACTATGACCGCGCCTGGACGGCCGAGGACGATCGCCGCTCGCGTCTCGTCGTCATTGGCCTGAAGGGGCTGAACCGTCCGGCGATCGAGCGTATACTCGCCGGTTGATCTCAGGCACGAGCCGCGATGCACATACTCACCACGACCTCCGCCTCGCTCGACGATCTCGCCGAGCCGGTTGATCTCCGGCAGACGCCGGCGGATATCGTGGCGCTGTCCTTCACCGACAGCGACCTCGCCGGCCTCGCGGCGGCCTGGAAGGCCGATGCCGCCCGCCTGCCGTCGATGCGGCTGGCGGCGTTGCGCGACCTGCGTCATCCCATGTCCGTGGACCTCTGGATCGACAGCGTCGCCCGCCAGGCCAAGGTGATCTTGGTGCGCATCCTCGGCGGCTATGACTGGTGGCGCTATGGCTGCGACCAACTCGCGGTGACTGCTCGCGAACGTGGCATCAAGCTGGCGCTGCTGCCTGGTGAAAGCCATGACGAGGACCTCAGGCTGATCGAAGCCTCGACGCTGCCGCGCGAGGAACTGGACGGCCTGCTGGGCTATTTCCGCGAGGGCGGGCCGGAGAATATGGTAGCGCTGATGCAGCGGCTGGCGTGGTTGGCTGGGCAGGATGCGGCGGCGGCTGAGCCGGTCAGCGTGCCGAAAGCCGGGTTTTATGAGCCTTGCTGCGGCGTGGTCGAATTTGCCGATGTCGGCGTTCCGTCACACCCCCCTTTGTCCTACCGGACATCTCCCCCTCAAGGGGGGAGATCAGCCGTCACCAAAGCCGGCTCCTCTTCGGCCCCGTTGAACAGGAAGCTGTCTGGGTCATCTAAGATTGGCGAAACCGTTGACGACAGATCAATCTCCCCCCTTGCGGGGGAGATGTCCGGCAGGACAGAGGGGGGTGGGCGGGAACTCGGCGCAGACAACATCAACCCTCCCATTATCCCCATCCTCTTCTACCGCTCGATGCTGCTGGCCGCCGATGTCGCGCCAATCGATGCCCTCTTTGATGCACTCCGCCAGCGCGGCATGAGACCGATCCCGATCTTCGTCTCCAGCCTGAAGGACCCGACGTCGCTGGCCTTCGTCGAAACCGCACTGGCCTCGCTCAACCCCGCCGCCATCATCACCGCGACCGCCTTCGCTTCCGGCGCCGAACCGGGCGTCGAAACCTTGTTCGACCGCGCCGGCGTGCCTGTCTTCCAGGTCATCGTCGCCACCACCCGCCGCGACGTCTGGGACAACAACCAGCGCGGCCTGGCGCCCGCCGACCTCGCCATGCATGTCGTGCTGCCCGAACTCGACGGCCGCATCCTCGCCGGCGCGATTTCCTTCAAGGGCGAGAGCGAGACCGACCCGGCGCTCGGCCACCGCGCCTTCGCCAACCGCCCGGAACCGGATCGCGTGGCGCAAGTGGCGGACAGGCTAGCGGCGTTCACACGGTTGCAGCAGACGCCCCGCGCGACGCGTAAGTTGGCGATCCTCATTCCGGACTATCCGAGCGCGCCCGGCCGCACTGGCTATGCAGTGGGCCTGGATGTGCCGTCCAGCGTGCTGGCCATGCTGCATGACCTGAAGGAGCAGGGCTATCGCGTTGACGGGATTCCGCAAACGCCGCGTGAGTTGCTGGACGCGTTGGAGCGGAGAGGCGATGGGCTGGGGTTGGAGGAGTATCTGGACTTCTCAAAGGATTTGCCGGCTGACGCACTGGCTGCAGTCGAGGCGGCATGGGGCGCCCCTTCACCCTCCCCCTTGTGGGGAGGGTCGGTTCGCGACATTCGCGAAGCGGATGGCGCGAAACGGGGTGGGGGTAGCGGTGCACCCCCCCCCCCCGGCCCGGGGGGCCCGCCGCCCCCCCCCGGGGGGGGGGGGGGGGGGGGGGGCCGGCGGGGCGGG
>NZ_JAMYRV010000044.1:0-61767 GCF_040321555.1 Mesorhizobium sp. M0317
CGCCCCTTCTCCCGCGCGCGGGGGGGGCGGGGCGGGCCCCCCGCCCGCGGGCGGGCGGCCGCCGCCCGGCCCCGCGGGCGCCCCCCCCCCCCCGCGCGGCTCCGGGGCGCGACCTCCCCCATCGAGGGGGAGGTAGGTCTTTGCGCCAGGAGCCGCAGCCACATGTATTGCGCGGTGTTGGTGTCCTGGTACTCGTCGACGAGGATGTATTTGAAGCGCTTGTGGTAGTCCTTCAGCACGTCCGGATTGGCGCGGAAGATGCGGATCGGGTGGCAGAGCAGATCGCCGAAGTCGCAAGCGTTCAGGATCTTGAGCCGCTCCTGATAGGCCTTGTAGAGCTCGCGGCCCTTGCCGTTGGCGAAGCTGCGGGCATCGCCCTCGGCAATGTCGGCGGGGCCTTGGCCCTTGTTCTTCCAGCCGTCGATCATCTGCGCGAACTGCTTGGCCGGCCAGCGCTTGTCGTCGAGGCCTTCGGCCTGGATCAGCTGCTTGATCAGCCGTACGACGTCGTCGGTGTCGAGGATGGTGAAATCGGATTTGAGCCCGGCCAGCTCGGCGTGCCGTCGCAAGAGCTTGACGCCGATGGAGTGGAAGGTGCCGAGCCACGGCATGCCCTCGACGGCTTCGCCGACGAGATGGCCGATGCGCTGCTTCATCTCGCGCGCGGCCTTGTTGGTGAAGGTCACCGCCAGGATCTGCGAGGGGAAAGCCCTGCCGGTGGCCAGGATATGGGCGATGCGGGTGGTCAGCACGCGGGTCTTGCCGGTGCCGGCGCCGGCCAGCACCAGGACCGGGCCTTCGGTGGTTTCCACCGCCAGCCGCTGCTCGGGGTTGAGGCCGTTGAGATAATCGGGTGCGCTGTTGGGTCCGCTGCGGGCCGCCATGGCGCGCGCGGCTATGCCCGACGGGGCCGCGGGCCGCGCACTGGGTTCGTCGAAAAAGGGCATGTCTTCCGCAAAGCCGGACATCTCCCCCGAATGTAGTGATTCGGGAGCGAAAGACCAGAAGTGTCTACGTTTTGTTCTGCTAAAGTGCCCGATATTGCGGCTCAGGCCTTTCGGTAACCGAGCGCGACGAACAATCGATGTCCGAACGAGCGCGCTTCCTCTGTCATCACCATGCCAAAGGCCGTCAGCATCTGGTCGTAATAGCGGCTGCCCGCGGGTGACGCCAGGAATGTCGAGTACAGTCTGAGATCGCCGAGCGGGAGATCCCGGTACGTATAAGCGCTACCCTGCATGGCATTCTGTTCGATGTTCTGGCGAATTTTCACGGATTGCTGACGCACCAGCGCCATGATCTGTTCGTCCGACAGAGGCTTTCCGGCTGCGCCCAGCATCCCCGTAACCATCGCGTAGCTCATGTTCAGCGCTATCGCCTCGCCGGTGTCGACAGCGCTGATATCGTCGATGATCTTGCGGTACAATTCGAGCCGGGCTGGATCCTTGGTCGGAAGCTCGGCGAGGATTTGCTTGCCCTCTGTCTTCTTGCTTTGCCTGCCTTCCGGGCCAGACGACTGAATTTCCAAAGCGGTGACGTGCTTGCCCAACGGGGAAGCGTAAAACGCTGCGAGGTCGGACAGATCGGTGGCCGACAGCCTGTCCGCCATCCGCGATTCGATGGCAGTCTCCATTTTGACTGCGTCGAAGGCGCCTTCCAGCGCGACCGACAAGGCGTCCTGGAAATTTGCCGGTAACGGTTCGGGTATGGATTTCGTGGCTGCGGCGATGCCGGGACCGATGCCCATCAGCATCTCGTGAAAGCCGTTTGCCTTGTTGATCTCGCTCAGCGTCTGTGCCGGCGCGGCCACTGTGCCGGCCGTGAGCGCGACGAAGCTACAGAGGACAAGGACTACGCGCGTCAGAGGCGAGGCGAATGACGTCACTCTGGTTGCTCCTGATGGTTGGTCCAAAGCAGACTGCTGGAAAACCCGGATGCCGGCAAGGCGGGATTGCCACCTTGGCGTGTGGCCTCGAAAAACGCCCTGTTACGCAAGAGAGCCTGCGGCATGGCCTTTTGGTTTCGCCATGGATCGCTCCCCGGCGGCTTGACAGGCACGGCGGCCGGGAGAAGGTTGTACCGCCGGGGGCAGGATTGGCATACCTTTGCCCATGGCTGCGTCGCGGAATGCGCATCAGTCGAAGGAGTATCGTCTTGGCTGTCGTCATCACCTCCCTCATCCTGTTCCTCATCGGCCTCGCACTTGGCGGCGGCGGCGTCTGGCTCGTGATGCTGGGCGGCAGCTGGTACTATGTCATCACCGGTCTCGCCTTCCTCATCGCCGCATGGCTGCTCTTCCGGCGCAAATCGACGGCGCTCTGGCTCTACGCGGCGATCGTGCTCGGCACGCTGGCCTGGGCGGTGTGGGAAATCGGCTTCGACTGGTGGGAACTCGGACCGCGCGGCGGCATCATCGTGCTTCTGGCGCTGTGGCTGCTGACGCCTTGGGCAAGGCGGGGCCTGACCGGCCCCGACGCGCGAGCGCCGCTCATTCTGGCCGCGCTGGCTTCGCTCGCCGTCGCCGGTTATTCGATGACGGCCGATCCCAAGGACATCGCCGGGGACCTCAGCGCCGACAAGGTGACGCCGACTGCCGATCTCGGCGGCAACGTGCCTCCGGGTGAATGGCACTTCTACGGCCGCACGCAATTTGGCCAGCGCTATTCTCCGCTCGACCAGATCAGGCCCGACAATGTCGCCAAATTGCAGCCGGCCTGGACCTACCAGACCGGCGACGTGAAAGGGCCGGACGATGTCGGCGAAACCACCTACCAGGTGACGCCGCTGAAGGTGGGCGATGCGCTCTATATCTGCACGCCGCACAATTTCGCCATTGCCATCGATGCCGCCACCGGCAAGGAGAAATGGCGTTTCGATCCCAAGATCAAGCTCGACAAGGACCGCCAGCACCAGACCTGCCGCGGCGTGTCCTATTATGCCGATGCCAAGATCGCCGCCGGCCAGCCTTGCGCGACTCGCGTCTACCTGCCGACATCGGATGCGCGGCTGATCGCGCTCGACGCCGCCAACGGCCAGGTCTGCGCGTCCTTCGCCGAGGCCGGCACGCTCAATCTGTTGACCAACATGCCGTATCCGAAGTCGGGCTATTATTACTCGACCTCGGCGCCGCTGATTGCCGGCGGCAAGATCATCATCGGCGGCGCGGTCAACGACAATTATTCGACGCAAGAGCCGTCCGGCGTCATCCGCGCCTTCGACGTCGACACCGGCGCCCTGGTGTGGAACTGGGATTCCGGCAATCCGGACCAGACAACGCCGCTGGCGGCAGGCCAGACCTACACCAACAACTCGCCCAACATGTGGTCGACGGCAAGCGCCGACGAGAAGCTCGGCCTGCTCTATGTGCCGCTCGGCAACCAGACGCCGGACCAGCTCGGGATGGGCCGCAGCGCCAATGTCGAGAAGTTTTCCTCCTCGATCACCGCGCTCGATCTCGCCACCGGGCAATTGCGCTGGGTGCGGCAGACCGTGCATCACGACCTCTGGGACATGGACGAGCCGGCTCAGCCGACGCTGGTCGACATCACCACCGCTGCCGGCGTCGTTCCGGGCCTGGTCGGGCCGACCAAGCAGGGCGACCTCTACGTGCTCGACCGGCGCAGCGGCGAGCCGATCATCCCGATCAAGGAAGTGCCGGCGCCGGGCGGCGCTGTCGAGGGCGATCACACGTCGCCGACGCAGCCGGTCTCGGATCTCTCCTTCAATCCGAGGCCGCTGACCGGCGCCGACATGTGGGGCATCACCATGTTCGACCAGCTGGCCTGCCGGATCGAATTCCAGGGCCTGCGCTACGAGGGCCGCTACACCCCGCCATCGGTGCAGGGGTCGCTGGTCTATCCCGGTAATTTCGGCACATTCAACTGGGGCGGCGTCGCCGTCGATCCGGTGCGGCAGGTGATGTTCGGCATGCCGACCTATCTGGCGTTCAAATCGCAGCTCATTCCGCGCGACCAGGTGCCGCCGCCGGATGAGGGGCGCGGCAGCGAGCAGGGGCTGAACCGCAATGAGGGCGCACCCTATGCGGTGGTGATGGGGCCGTTCCTGTCGCCGCTCGGCGTGCCCTGCCAGGCGCCGCCATGGGGCTATGTGGCGGGAGCGGACCTCAGAACCGGCAAGATCGCCTACAAGCACCGCAACGGCACCGTCTACGACATGACGCCGTTGCCCTTGCCGCTGAAGGTCGGTGTTCCCGGCATTGGCGGGCCGATGATCACCGCCGGCGGCGTCGTCTTCCTGGGCGCGGCGGTCGACGACTATCTGCGCGCCTATGACCTGACATCGGGCAAGCAGCTTTGGCAGGCCAGGCTGCCGGCCGGTGGGCAGTCGACGCCGATGACCTACACCGTCGCCGACGGCCGCCAGTTCGTGGTCATCGTCGCCGGCGGCCATGGCTCGGTCGGCACCAAGCCCGGCGACTATGTGATGGCCTATACGCTGCCGAAGTAGCAGCGATGTGACTTAGGTAAGTGATCGGCCCGGCAGATATTCTGTCGCGCCGCCCCTCATCTGCCTGCCGGCATCTATACGGGGAGAAGTGCCCGGCAGGGCGATGAGGGCAGCAGCAGCCTTGGTCAGCTTGCGTAAGAGATGGCCTTTGAGGCTGGGCACGGAGCCCAGTACTTCATTGGTTAGCTGCGGCCCTGTTTCGGCCTGCTGGATCAGCGTGGTGCCGGCCGACGCCGGTCGACGCGGACCTTCACCATCCGAGCGGCGGCTGCGGCAGCAGCGGAGCGCATTGCCAGCAAGGCAGCAACAGCAAGCACGAGCGCGCTTGCAAGGATCGGAGTAGACAAGGTCATGGCGTTGTTCCTTCTCGTCGGGCTCGCCGCTACGAGCGAGACCATCATCAGCTTCCTTCCATATTGTGGCGGCACCATCGACATTCTCTGAAATGACCAAAATGTGATGGGCGCGTTCGGCGGGGCGGCCGCATCGTTCGATGGCGCAAGCGTCACCCATCCGAGACTGGACCGTGCGAGCTTGCACCCTATCTTGATCCGCGAGTCATCCCGGAGTGACCGCGAGGTCATCCCGGAGTGACCATGAGGTCATCCCGGAGTGACCGTGAGATCATCTCCTAACGAGGAGCACGCCATGACGAAACCCACCGCCGAAGCCGTCAAACCTGCCAAACCTGCCATCACCCAGGCGATGATCGATGCCTATGACGAATACACGCATCTGACGCTCGACCGCCGCCGCTTCATGGAACAGCTGACCAGGCTTGCCGGATCGGGCGCGGCGGCGGCCGCGATCGCGCCGCTGCTTGCGGCGAATTCGGCGCAGGCGGCAATCGTCGCCGACAACGATCCGCGCGTGAAGGCTGAAGATATCACCTATTCCGGCAGCAGCGGTGAGATGAAGGGCTATCTGGTCAGGCCGGCGGACCAGTCCGGCAAGCTCGGCACCGTCATCGTGGTGCACGAGAACAGGGGGCTCAACCCGCATATCAAGGATGTTGCGCGGCGCGTTGCGCTGGAAGGGTTCGTGGCGCTGGCGCCGGATTTCCTGTCGCCGCTCGGCGGCACGCCCGCTGACGAAGACAAGGCGCGCGACATGTTCACCAAGCTCGACGCCAGCCAGGTCACCGCCGATGGCCTGGCGACCATCGCCTATCTCAAGGGCGAGAAGGACGGCAACGGCAAGGTCGGTGCTGTCGGCTTCTGCTGGGGCGGCGGCACGGTCAACAATCTGGCGGTCAACGCGCCCGATCTCGCCGTCGGCGTCGCCTATTACGGCATGCAGCCGAAGGCCGAGGATGTGGCGAAGATCAAGGCGGCGCTGTTGCTGCACTATGCCGGGCTCGACGAGCGCATCGACGCCGGCATCGATGCCTACAAGAAAGCGCTCGACGCCGCCCATGTCGAATACACGCTCTATGTCTATGACGGCGTCAACCATGCCTTCAACAACGACACCTCGGCCGCGCGCTACGACAAGAAGGCAGCCGATCTCGCCTGGGGACGGACGATCGCTTTCCTCAAGGAGAAGCTGGCGTAGGCTTCAGGCCGCCGACGACGCCCATACGCTTTCATAGGCCGGCGACAGCGTAAAACCGGCCGGCAGCACCGAGACCGGGGGCGGGCGCCGCACGCCCTCCTGCAGATAGCGCAACGCCGACACCAGTCCGTTCATCGTGTAGGGCTTGGCGATGACGCCGATCGCGCCGGCGAAATGGTCGGGGATGCGTTTTGGATTGGCGGTCATGAACACCACCATGGAACGGTTACCCTCGCGGATATGCTCGGCAACCTCGACCCCGGTTGGTCCGTCGGCGAGGTGGATATCGACAAAGGCAATATCGGCATCGGCGGTATCAATCATACCTCTTGCTTCGGCCAAGGATGTCGCCCAACCCACAACGCTGTGGCCGGCTTCCTCGACGAGGCTTTCCAGTTCCATCGCCAGCAACGCCTCGTCCTCGACGATCAGGACCTTGAGCGGTTCGTTCATGACAGCTTCCCTTTCTGCTGCGGTTCGTTCGGCATCGAGATGACGACCTTTGTGCCCGGGCCGGCGTCGCGCCATTCGATGTCGGCATGCAACTGCCGGGCAAGCGACTTGATCAGCCGCATGCCGAAGGAAGCATCGCCACTGGCCTCGGCCATGCCGACGCCGTCATCGGAAACCTCGATGTTGAAGTGGCCGTCGGGCTGGCTCATCTTGATGCCGATGCGCCCCGCGGTGGTGCCGTCCGGCTTTGCCTTGAAGGCGTGCTTCAGCGCGTTGGTGACAAGCTCATTGACCATCAAGGCAACAGGCGTGGCTTTTTCGGCCGGAATGACGATGGGTTCGAGGTCCAGCGTCGGCTTGATCTCGGCGCGTCCGGATGCGGTCAGCAGGTCGGTGACCAGATCCCTGGCGAAATCCGAGACATCGAAGCGGCTGACATCCTTTGACTGGTAGAGACGGCGATGCACCGTGCTCAGCGCCTCGATGCGCTCCAGCATGGTGGCCAGCGATCGCTTTGTCGCTTCATCCTTGATTGCCCGGCTTTGCATGATGATCAGCGAGGAGATCATCTGCAGGTTGTTTTTCACCCGATGGTCGACCTCGTGCAGCAGCGTGGTCTGCGCCTCAAGGGCGGCCTCAAGCTCGCGCGTGCGTTCCTTGACAGCCTTTTCAAAGCGGTTCTTGTCGGCGGTGATGCGATCCTCCGAGCGCTTGCGATCGGAGACATCGAGCTGTGAGGCAAAGAAGAACAGGAGTTCGCCTTTGTCGTTGGAAACCGGGCTGATGTAGAGCGCATTCCAGAATGTCGAGCCGTCCTTGCGGTAGTTCAACAGATCGATGGCGATATCGGTTCCCGCTGCTATCGCGTCGCGCACGCTAGCCACAGCTGCCTTGTCTGTCTCTGGCCCCTGCAGGAAGCGGCAGTTCTTGCCCATGACCTCGTCGCGCTCGTAGCCGGTCAGGCGCAGGAACGCGTCATTGGCAAAGACGATCGGATTGTCCGCCTGACGGGGATCGGTGATGACCATCGACATGCGGGTGGCGCGGATGGCGGCCGCGAACGGATCGCCCTTGCCGTGCTCGGCATGCAGATTGTCCGTCATGTGCCATGCGTCGGCCGGTTCCCTGGTCCTTTTCCAGTCCATGCTTTCACTCCAAGCCGTTTTTCAGGGGTCACAACGGCTTAGACGTGGAATTGGTTCAATCTTGATCTTCTTGTCGCAGGCAGCCGTTTGCGAAACCGAATCGCCGGTTGCGCAAACTGTCGAAATGAACGGTTTTTGAAGGTTGTCGGATGCAGCCGATTCGCTGAAAGCGGGGCTGGCGCAGACCTTTGGAAATGATCAGGTCGCAATGGTCCGTGGCGGCGCTCGCCGGTGGCGGCTTTCTCAGAACAGCGGAAACATCAGGCGTGGCCACGCTTCATGCGCGCCTGCTTCAGGATGGCGCGCCAGCGGATCATGTCGAAGGGGATAGGCTCGTTGTTGTTGGCGATGTGGAAGATCTCGTTGTTGACGTTCTTCAACGAGCGCCAGAAATCATAGTCGGTGATGCGCGGATCGGCAGCCAGCCTGTCCACCTCGACCTTGATGTCGGTTTTCATGCACGTTCCTCGAACCGCCTGTTGCCCGCCGCCCGCGTCACAACTCGCATGGCACCGTTCTCAAACGGTCAGCTGAGTCGTTCAATGGCCCAAATGGCTTGTTCACGTTAAAACCTTGGTAAGGTTAACGCGGGCGCGGCAGCGCTTCAAGCGGTCCTGCGGCGAATACCGATCGAACGGCCGGCGCGCTCGGGCATCGGCAGTGCAGAATGGGCGGCGCGCATGGCTTCCACCTTGGCCTGCACATCGGCGGGGAAGGGCGCGACTTTCGGCCCGGACATGTCGACATGCAGCGACAGGGTTTCGGAGGTGGCGGCAAGCCAGCCATCGACATGGCGGATTTCCTGGTAGGCCCTCAGCCGCTTGTCGTCGTGATCGATCAGCTGGAAGGATACGACGACCTTGTGTTCGAGGTGCAGTTCCTGGACATAGCAAACATGGACTTCGGCCGTGTAGATGGTCAGGCGCCGCTCTTCGACATAGTCCAGCCCCATGCCCATCGCCTCGAACGCCTCATCCGAGCAGCGGTCGAACAACACGTTGTAATAGGCCATGTTGAGATGGCCGTTGTAGTCGATCCAGTCCTTCTCGATGCCCATCGGTTTGGAAACTAAGGGGGCGGGAACAGGCATGGAAAGTTCCTTGTTCTGGTGCTGGACAGAGCGCGGCAGTCGAGACTACGCATCCATAATCGCATAACAAGCGTGGACGCTGGTCCATTCGCGGAGGAATTCATGGCTCTGAGCGACCTCAATCCGGTCGAACGCAACGAGGAAGGCATCGCCGCCGTGCTCGGCATTCTCAAGCAGCAGCTCGGCGAACGCTTCCAGACAGGCGCGGCGATCCGCTCGCAGCATGCGCATACCACCACCTATATTCCGACGCAGGCGCCTGACGGTGTCGCGTTCTCGGAGACGACAGAAGAGGTGCAGGAGATCGTACGTGCCTGCGCCGCGCACCGCGTGCCGGTCATCGCCTTCGGCGTCGGTTCCTCGCTGGAGGGCCACACCAACGCGCCGGGTGGCGGCATCTCGGTCGACACCTCGCGCATGAACCGCATCCTGTCGGTCAACCCCGAGGATCTCGACTGCACGGTCGAGCCTGGCGTAACGCGCGAGGATTTGAATCGGCACCTGCGCGATACCGGCCTGTTCTTCCCCATCGATCCCGGCGCCAATGCTTCGCTCGGCGGCATGGCGGCAACGCGGGCCTCCGGCACCAATGCGGTGCGCTACGGCACGATGCGTGAAAACGTGCTGTCGCTGACGGCCGTCATGGCCGATGGCGAGACGGTGACGACCGGCAAGCGGGCGAAAAAGAGTTCGGCCGGCTACGATCTGACGCGGCTTCTGGTCGGCTCGGAAGGCACGCTCGGCATCATCACCTCGCTGACCTTGAAGCTGCAAGGCATTCCGCAGGCGATCTCCGGCGGCGTCTGCCCGTTTCCAAACCTCGAGGCGGCCTGCAACGCGGTCATCGCGACCATCCAGATGGGCATTCCGGTGGCGCGCATCGAACTGGTGAATGGACTGCAGATGCGGGCGATGAAGAATTACTCGAAGCTCGATTACCCCGAGAGCCCGTGCCTGTTCGTCGAGTTCCACGGCAGCGATGCCGGTGTCGCCGAACAGGCCGAAACCTTCGGTGCCATTGCTGAAGACAATGGCGGCGGGCCATTCCTGTGGACGAGCGTCGCCGAGGAGCGCACGAAACTCTGGAAGGCCAGGCACGATGCTTATTGGGCGTCGCTGACGCTGCGGCCGGGCACCAAGGGCCTGTCGACCGATGTCTGCGTGCCGATCTCGCGGCTGGCCGAATGCGTTGCCGAAACCGAGGCCGACATTGCCGAGATGGGCCTGGTTGCGCCGATCGTCGGCCATGCCGGCGACGGCAATTTCCATGTGCTGGTGCTGATGGATGTCAACGACCCCAAAGAGATCGCGCTGGCGGAGAAATTCGTCTCGCGGCTGAACATGCGGGCGATCGCCATGGACGGCACCTGCACCGGCGAACACGGCATCGGCCAGGGCAAGATCGGCTTCCTGCGCCATGAGCTCGGCCATGGTGTCGACATCATGCGCTCCATAAAAAAAGCGCTCGACCCGCAAGACATCATGAACCCGGGCAAGATATTACCTGCATAGCCGAAATGTGAGGAGCGGCAATGGATACCCTGATTATAAGGGCATCGCTTGGCAAGACACTGTTACTGCTGTCGGCCAGCCTCTTCTTTGTCCTGGCCTGCGCTTTCCTGATTTATGTCTCCGAGGACGGCGACACCGCCGGCCTTTGGTGGTGCGTGGCCTTTTTCGGGCTCGGCGCGTTGGTGTTTGCCTGGCAGCTTGTGCGGCCGCAGATTCTGGTGCTGAACGGACAAGGTTTCAGTCTCGGCGGAGGCCTTGTTCGATCGCCCAAGCTGGTCCCCTGGAAGGATATCGAAAGCTTCTTCGTCGTCCATCGCCGGCGCAGGATAGGCGATATGATCGGGTACAATTTCGCACCGGGCGTCAAGAAAAGCTCCGTCATGGGCAGCGTGACCAAAAGCCTGGGCGCCGAAGCCGCATTACCCCAGGGCTGGACATTGTCGCCCGAGGAGATGGTGGTGCTGCTGAACGAATATCGCCGACGGGCCATAGGACGATGAAGTGAGAGAGGCCCAATAGATGCCAGCATCGGAGGCCTTGATACAGATCGACGTGCCGCTGTCGTCCGCAGGCGCGCCTTTGCCTCATGTCTTTGCCGACGAGGGCAGGCTGCTCATTGCTTACATCGTCGACAGCCCGGATCCGTCATTCGACGGCACAAATCCCCGGTCGGTTTCGCCCGCGACAGAAAGCCAGTCGATCGCCTTCCTGACGGCGGATCCTTATCTGGCATGTCAGTTCGGCCCGCCAAACGACTCAGCGGACACCGTTTGTATGGGCTGGGGCTGCGGCCGTATTCCGCGTTCGAAGTCCGCAATTCCTCCTGGATCGCCTCCTTCGAGAAGGCAAATCGGGTTCATTCCTCTCACAAGCCGGAACTGTTTTCCGGCTATCGGCACTTCATCCTGACGTTCCACGATTCGACGCTGGAATTCATTGCGAGGAGTTTTTCGGTCAACCTTCATCAGGGGGCGGTCCTGCCGATGCTGATGGAGGCGATCGGATCTCAGTGATCGGGCGCACCGGATCAGGCCAATCGTGATGTGTCTGCCTGGGAAATTGCCTCTTTATCGACACGCTGATGCGGGTAGAGTGCGGCTGACTTTCAATCAACCCGTTCGGAGCTGATGCTCGCACGCCTGTTCGTGATCTTCGGTGGCTTGTTTGTGCTGGTGCTGGTTGCGGCGCTGGTGGTGCCGTATTTTGTCGATTGGACCGGGTACCGCGCCCAATTCGAGCGCGAGGCGAGCGCCATTCTCGGCCGCAAGGTGACGGTGCAAGGCGACGCCACGGCGCGGCTGTTGCCGTTCCCCTCGGTGACCTTCTCAAACGTCACGGTCGCCGGCGGCCCCGGCGGCCAGCAGGCAATGACCGTCGAGACCTTTTCGATGGACGCGGAACTGGCGCCGTTCCTGCGCGGCGAAGTGCTGATTTTCGATATGCGGCTGGTGCATCCGAAGGCGACGATCGACATCGCCGATAACGGCACGGTCGACTGGGCGATACGGCCGTCCTCGCCCTTCGACCTCAACCAGATCTCGATCGAGAAGCTGACGGTGACGGAGGGAGAAATTGCGCTCCGCCATGCCGCAGGCGGGCGCAGCCATCTGATTTCCGAGATCAATTCGACCATCTCTGCCAAGTCGCTGGCCGGGCCGTGGCGCATGGACGGAACGTTGCTGCTCGATGGCCTGCGTTCGACGGTTGCGGCTTCGACCGGCAAGGCCGAAGGCAGCGGCCAGATGCGGCTGAGGCTCAAGGTCGATCCCGATGCCTATCCACTGGTCATCGAAACCGACGGCAATGCCGGCATCGTCAATGGGGCTGCCGTCTATTCCGGCCAGTTCAAGATTTCCGGCAACGACAAAAACAGCGCCGAACTGCGCGGCAGCGATGGCGAGAGCGTCAAAATCAGCGCCGGCAAACCCGATCCGGGCTTCCGGCTGAACGGCAAGTTCTCGCTCGACCACCAGAAGCTTGGCGTCGACGAATTCCGCTTCGAGACCGGGCCGCTCGACAATCCCTACACAGCCGACGGCAAGGCTTCGGTCGATCTCGGCCTTAGGCCGAACTTCGCCATCGAGGCCAATGGCGCGCAGGTGCAACTGGATGAAGCGGTGGGCGCTGAGAAGGGCGCCGGCCTGACGCTGGACCAGCGCATTGCCGGAATCGAGCAGGCGCTGCTCGAACTGCCGAAGCCGAGCATCCCCGGCACTGTCGAGGTCAAGCTGCCGGCGGTGGTGGCTGGCGACACCACGGTGCGCGACGTGCATCTCTCGGCCGAGCCGGTCGAGGGCGGCTGGTCGGTGAAATCGCTGGCCGCGACCTTGCCCGGGCGCACGACGCTGGAAGCCAGCGGCATGCTCAGCGTCGAAGATCATTTCGGTTTCAGCGGCTCCATGCTGCTGGCGGTGGCGCAGCCTTCCGGCTTTGCTGCCTGGTTGTCCAAAGATGTCGACGAGGCGATCCGCCGGCTGCCGGCCGCCGGCTTCAAGGCCAAGGTGGACCTGTCGGAGAAGCGCCAGGCGTTCAGCGATCTCGAACTGATCCTCGGCAAGTCGAAGTTCACCGGCCGCATCGATTCCAGCCAGCCCGACGACGCCAAGTCCTCGGTGCTGATGCGGCTCGCGGGCGGCGAACTCGATGTCGACGGGCTGACGGCCTTCGCCTCGATCTTCGTCAGCGACAAGGGCGCCAACCGCTTTTCCGACCGTGACCTCGATTTTCAGATCAAGGCAGGGCCGGTCAATGCCGGCGGGCTCACCGCCGACACGGTCGACACAGCGCTCCGGCTCCGCGACGGGCTGCTCGAAATCGACCGGCTGTCGATTGGCGGCCTTGCCGGCGCCTCGATCAGCGCCACCGGCCGGATCAAGGATTTTCCGGCAAGCCCGACCGGCAAGCTCGATGCCTCGGTGGTCGCCGTCGATCTGAAGCCGCTGATCGACATTGCCGCGCAACATTATCCCGACAATCAGGTGCTGAAGGGGCTGGCTGGCCGCACGGCCGCCTATCCTGAACTGTTCCAGGACGCGCGCGTCGATCTGGTGGCGAGCGCCGCCGACAATGGCGACGGCACGACCGGGCTGGCGGTGAGCGGACAAGGCAAGGCCGGCGGTTCGGCCTTTTCGGCGTCGCTGTCGGGCAAGGGTGCCGTCGGCCAGTTGCTCGACGCGCCGGTGACGCTGACCTTCAACGCCAAAAATCCCGACGCCACCGTGCTGCTGGCGCTCTACGGCCTGCCGGCGCTGCCGCTCGGCATGCTCGGCCAGGCAAGCACCGATATTTCGGCCAAAGGCACGTTTGGCGGCGGCCTGGCGACGAGCTTCAATTTCGCCGCCGACGACTTCAGGGCGACGTTCGACGGCACCGTAGCTCAGACACCGCAAGGCGCCACCGCCAAGGGCAAGATCGGCCTCGACGCCTCCGATATAGAGCCGTGGCTGATGACCACCGGCGCCGGCCTGCCGGGAATGGGCACGGGCACCTCGACCTCGCTCAGCGCGGATGCCGATTTCGGCAATGGCCTGCTGGTGTTGAGCGGTCTCAGCGGATCCATCAACGAGTCGGAGATTTCGGGCGACGTCAACATCGATGCGAAGCAGGGGCTGCCGCATTTTGCCGGTGCGCTGGCGCTCGACGAACTGGACCTCGACCCGATTGCGGTTGCGCTGTTCGGTGACCAGTCGTTCCTCAGCAGCAACGCGAACTGGCCGACGGCGCCATTCAGCCAGAAATCCAGCCTGCCGTTCAGCGCCGATCTCGATCTGACGACGGCGACGCTTGCCGCCGGACCGCTGGCGACAGCCTATGATGCGTCGCTGTCGTTGAAACTGGACCAGGAAGGCATCCGCGTTTCGGACCTGAAGGCAAAACTGCTCGGCGGCGCGCTCACCGGATTGTTCGAGTTGAAGAACACAGACGGCACGGGGCTGTTCTCCGGCCAGATGAGGCTTGCCGGCGCCGACCTGGCGACTGTGCTGCCGGCTGCCGGATTGAGTGGCAGCGGCGATTTCTCGACAGCGCTGTCGACCAGCGGCAAATCGGTCGACGCGATGATTGCCGCACTCTCTGGCTCGGGCACGGCGGCGCTGAAAGGCCTGACCATTGCCGGCGTCAATGCCGACGCCTTCGGCGCGTTGATTGCCAAGGCCGATGCGATCGGGCGCGACATCGACGTGGCCAAGACCGCGGGCTTTGCGCCGCAGATTGCCGGCGACGGCAGCTTTGCGGCCGGCGATACCGACATCGCCTTCACGGTCGCCGGCGGCACGTTGCGGGCACCACCGATCAAATTCGAAAACCAGGCGGCGACGCTGTCTGCCGACATCACGGCCGACCTCAACACCAGTACCGTCGCCACCAAGGGCGCTGTCACCTATAAGCCTGGCAACGAGGCGCTGGTCGGCTCCGATCCGACGGTCAATTTCAGCGTCGATGGGCCGTTCGGGGCGCTGAAGAAGCAGTTCGACAGCGAGCCGCTGGCGCAATTTTTGACCCAGCGCGCGCTGGAAAAGGAGCAGCAGCGGGTCGAGGCGATGCAGGCAGCACTGCTCGAGAAGCAGCGGCTGCGGCGCGAGGTGCGCTACTACGCCGCCCTGCAGACCGGGCGCGACAACGCCGCCGAGGAATTGCGCAAGCAGGAGGAAGCGGCACGGCTCAAAGCCGAGGCCGACGCCAAGGCGAAGGCACAGGCCGACGCAAAGGCACAGGCCGAAGCGGATGCCAAGGCCAAGGCGGATGCCAAAGCAAAGGCCGATGCCGATGCGAAAGCGCAGGCAGAGGCTGACGCCAAGGCCAAGGCGGATGCGGACGCGAAGGCGCAGGCCGAAGAGCAGGCTGCCGAAGACGCCGCAAAGGCCGAGGACGAACGGAAGAAGGCTGAGCAGGCGATGCGGACCGCTTCGCAGGAAAAAGCCAGGCTGGAGGCCGAGCGCAAGGCTCAGGAGCAGGCGCCGAAGGTCGACCGCTCACTTCCCGGTGTCAACGACGGTTCGGCCCCGGCGCCGCCGAAGCCCAGGACAAATCCGTTCTCCGTCGACAATCTGCTGAAGTCGCTGGGCAATTAAGAACCATTCAGACCGCGCCGCGCTTGGCCCAGTCCAGCACATGAAGCCTGAGCGCCGAGGACAGGTTCGCATCGCGCGGTCTTGTCTCATCGATCTCCGCGACCAGGGCAGCAAGCGTCAGCTTGCGCGCGGCGGCGATGGCGACGAGATCGTCATAAAAGGGTTTTTCGAGGGAATAGCTGGTGCGATGGCCGCGGATGGTCACCGAGCGTTTTTCGACCGGGCTCACCGCAGGCCGTCCATCAATCGCCCTGGTCTTCCGGGCGTTCGCGGCGGTGGCCGGCGACGAATTTTTCGGCCTTGTCCGATGTCAGACGGTCACGAGTTCTTTCGGCTTTGGAACGGCCGTGCAGAGCGCGGTTCTCGCCGGCGAGCTTTTCCTTTTCGGTGCGCGCCTTCTGCTTGCGGACCTGGCGAAGGTTGACGATTTCGCCCATGCCGCGCCGACCGTCCCGCTACTTCTTGCGGAAGGCGTCGAGCGACACGACGTCGGCGCCCTTGCCGGCGGCGGCATCGGCCACGGCGGGCTTTTTCTCGGCCTCGGTGGCAGCTGGCTTCTTCTCGGCCTTCGGCTTTTTCTCGGAGACGATAGCCAAAGGCTCGGCAGCCGGCTGGGCGGCTGCATCGTCTTCCGCCGGGACGTCGGTCTTAACGTCGAATTCGAGTTCGAAATTGACCGATGGGTCGTAGAAGCCGCGTACGGCCGAGAACGGGATTTCCAGCTTCTCCGGCACGTCGGAGAAGGACAGCCCGACCTCGAAGCCGGTATCGGTCACCTTGAGGTCCCAATACTGGAACTGGATGACGATGGTCATCTGTTCGGGATAGCGCTCGCGCAGCCTGGAGGACACCCGCACGCCCGGCGCGCCGGTCAGGAATGTGATGAAGAAATGATGATTGCCGGGAAGGCCGGTGCGCGCGACTTCGGCCAGGACCTTGCGCATGACGCCGCGCAATGCCTCCTGGGCCAGAATGTCGTAGCGGATGTGGTCGTCGGCCATGTGCTGGTCGGGTTCCGTTGAATCGTCCGCATAGCTGTAATCAAGCTTGAGCGCGGCGTAAACCGGATATAGATCGCTGATGCGCCGAAGCGAAGCCCGTAACGGACGATTTGATCGCCTGCTTTGGCGTTCAGGCGCTGGCCAGCTGTTTTTCCACCGCTGCCGCTGATCTGCGCTTGCCGAAGGCGCGCAGGAATGTGCGCACGCCGTGGGTCGCGGATTGCAGCACTTCATCTTCCGACGGCATGCCGCCGAGCATGAAGGTGGTCTGCAGTTCGGCGTTGGCTAGCGCCAGGAACTGGCGTGCGGCGACATCGGGATCGTCGACCGCGAGATGGCCGGCATGGGCGAGGCGGGCAAAACGGGCGGCAAGTGCCGGCCAGGTCCGGCCCGGCCCCTGGTCGCGCCATTCGG
Source organism: Mesorhizobium sp. M0317 (assembly GCF_040321555.1). NCBI lineage: Bacteria > Pseudomonadati > Pseudomonadota > Alphaproteobacteria > Hyphomicrobiales > Phyllobacteriaceae > Mesorhizobium > Mesorhizobium sp. M0317. The sequence continues at coordinate 16,706 of NZ_JAMYRV010000044.1, forward strand.
CGAAGAGCTCGGGATAGCGCTCGCCTTCGGTCTGGATCAGCTTGCGCAGGAAGCGTCCGTCGCGGTTGCAGATGCAGTTCTGATTCATGCGCACGGCAAAGCCGATCAGGTCGGCTTCCAGATCCTTCGGCTGGTCTGGGAAAGAGGCGAACGTGGCGAAGATGCCGGCATTGCAGCGCTCCGTCAGATCGCGCACCACAGCCATGAAGAGCTTTTCCTTGTCGCGGTGGTGATTGTAGATGGTCTGGCGCGACACGCCGGCCTCCACCGCGATCAGGTCGATATTGGCGCCGGCAAAGCCTTCCCGGCAGAAGACCGAAGCCGCCGCATCGATAATCGACATACGCTTGGCCTCGTGGCCGCGTGGCGGGAAAATGTCAGGAGAAACGGCAAGCTTCATAGAAATCTATATAGAGGTGATTGACGAATTAGACAAGGCTGTCTAAATTTGTGGACACAATAAATGGGAATTCGCTCCGTAGAGACGAATAATCTCGCTCTGAGCCGTCGGATTTCAACGGGATGGAACGTCCTAGGGTTAGTCGTCGCGTTGGCGGCGCCAACCAGACTTGAAAGAAGCCTTTATCATGAGTCCCAAATTCCTCCGCATCGCGGTCGTGCTCGGCCTGTTGTCCGCTATCGGCCCCTTCGCTATCGACATGTATCTGCCGGCGTTGCCTTCGATCGGCGAGGATCTGCATGCCGGCACCGCCGCCGTTCAGATGAGCCTTTTGATCTTCTTCCTGTCGATGGGCTTCGGCCAGATCGTCGTCGGACCGATCTCCGACATGGTCGGCCGCAAGCTGCCGCTTTACGGCGGCCTTGCGTTGTTCATGGTCGGCGGCATTGGTTCGGCCATGAGCCCGACCATCGAATGGCTGATCGTCTTCCGCTTCCTGCAGGGACTGGGCGCCAGCGCCGGCATGGCGGTGCCGCGCGCCATTGTGCGCGACCTGCACACCGGCACCGAAGCCGCCAAGCTGATGTCGCTGCTGATGCTGGTATTTTCGGTGTCGCCGATCCTGGCGCCGCTGACCGGCAGCCAGATCATCGAGAATTTCGGCTGGCGCGCCGTGTTCTGGACGGTGACGGGCGCGGCCCTGCTGGCCACCATTCTGCTGGCGACCTCGCTGAAGGAGACGCGGCCGGCGGAAGAACGCGTCGGTTCCTCCTTCGGAACCGCACTCGCCGGCTATCGCTTCCTTATGGGTGACCGCAATTTCCTCGGCCTGGTGGCGATCGCCGGCTTCGGCATCGCCAGCTTCTTCGTCTACCTCTCGAGTTCGTCCTTCATTCTGATCGACCATTACGGGCTGTCGCCTTCGGTCTACAGCGTGTTCTTCTCGATTAATGCGGTGGCCTTCATCGGCATGTCGCAGCTGACGGGGATGCTGTCGGAGCGCTTCGGGCTGAAGCGCGTCGTCTGGGTGGCGGTGACCGGCTATGCCACGACGATGGTGGTGCTGTTCGAAGTCATGGCGACCGGCGTCGACCGGCTCGATGTGATGGCGGCACTGCTGTTCGTCGGCTACGGCTTCCTCGGCCTGGTCATCCCGACGACGTCGGTGCTGGCCATGGAAGAGCATGGCGAGATCGCCGGCACGGCCTCGGCGCTGATGGGCACGCTGCACTTCGCCATCGGTGCGCTGGCGATGGGCGTCGCCGGCATCTTCTTCGACGGCACCCCGCTGCCCATGGTGGTCGGCATCACGCTCTGCGCGGTGATCTCGTTCACGCTGGCCAAACTGACGCTCGGCCGCTCGCGCGAAGCCGTTGAAGCGCCGGCCGAGTAAGCTGACCGCAATCGACCGGAAAGGCCGGGTCATCCCGGCCTTTTTTCACGTCTGGGGTAATCCGGCCCCGGCCAGAACCACGGCCTTCGACCGACGCCAGCGGCAAATTGCACCAGCTCATGGCTCAATTTGGTGTAGGCTTCGCGGCCCATCGTCATGCGAAATCCGGCCAGCGGCAGCCGGCATTGAGCGTACGATATCGAGGAGGGGAGAAGTGGAGGTTTCTGTTGCCAGGTACCTCCGAACCCCGCCTAGAAGTGCGAACCTCTAGGGCTTGATTTGAAGCTATCGCACCGCTTACGCGGCGAGACGTGCTTCCGCATAGTTGTCATTTGCAACTACAGGTTTAGCCCGATGACGGTGGTACCATGCCGGGCAAAAGTACGATCTTTACACCTTCGTCGATCCTATTTCGCCCCCAGCAACAGCCGCTCTGATCACAGAGCGGTTCTTGGTGGAGGCGCCGGGTACCGCCCCCGGGTCCGAACGGCTTATTACATCGCCCATTTATCGCCATAGTCGGTCAAGCCGACAAAACGAATATAGGGGGCGGGCGCACAAAATGAAAGGCCGCAATGACACTTCTTGGCCGCACCAAACTGCGGCGCCGAGGGTTGACTCGCGCGCGGTCTCAACCGAAGCTTTGCGATGGTGAGGAGTATCGACCGAGCGCACAAGTTGCGGCAGCGCGCCACAGCCCTCATCGATCGGATCCCGTGGCGCCGACATGGGGAAATTTGATGGCCGATTATCTCGCAGACGTGAAGAAATACGACGCCGCCGCAAATGCCGATGTGGTTGCCAAGATTGTGAAACATCTGGGCATCGCGCTGCGCAACCGCGATTCCTCGCTGGTATCCTGCACCGACCCCAAGGAATTGGAGCGCGTCAAGACCAACTGGGTTGCCAAGAAACTCGGCGTGACCGACGGGGCGAAAGCCGACTCAGCGATCGAGAAGACCTGCAAGGCGTTGGCCGCCGACAGCTCCAAGAGCCGCGTGACTTTCTACTATCTGGTCGCCAAGGATCTGGGCAAGCTCGGCTCTTTGTAGAGATTATTGCCGATAGGCAGAGCGCGCGTTTGATTTTGCTCCTCACCGGAGGTCAGCACCGCCCCTCATTGCCCTGCCGGGCATTTCTCCCCGTATAGTGACGGGGAGAAAGGGCTGACCGCAGCCTTGGCTCTCTCTCTCGAACGCTTGTGATTGGCGAAACCGCTGATCACAGCGCCCCTCTCCCCGTCCCTATACGGGGAGAGGATGCCGGCAGGCAGGTGAGGGGCAGCGCTAACCCTTGAAGAGTGATGGGGCAAGCCGCGTTCTGGTCCTTTTGCTGTGTTCGGCCGGCGGCCAGTCGGTTATGATGGCAGTAACCCCGAATCGAGGCGAAGCCGATGCGCCAGTATCTCGACCTTTTGCAGCATGTGCTGGACAATGGCGCCGACCGTGGCGACCGCACGGGCACCGGCACGCGTGGGGTGTTCGGGTACCAGATGCGCTTCGACCTGTCGCGCGGCTTTCCCGTCACCACCACCAAGAAGCTGCATCTGAAGTCGATCATCCATGAACTCCTGTGGTTCCTGGCCGGCGACACCAACATCAAATACCTTAGAGATCATGGCGTTTCGATCTGGGACGAATGGGCCGACGAGAATGGCGATCTCGGCCCGGTCTATGGCAAGCAGTGGCGCTCTTGGCCGGATGGCCATGGCGGGTCGATCGACCAGATTGCCAATGTTCTGAAGGAGATACGCAGGAATCCGAATTCACGCCGGCTGATCGTTTCGGCGTGGAACCCGGCCGAAGTGGAGGCGATGGCGCTGCCGCCCTGCCACTGCCTGTTCCAGTTCTACGTCTCGGACGGCAAGCTGTCCTGCCAGCTCTACCAGCGCTCGGCCGACATTTTTCTCGGCGTACCCTTCAACATCGCTTCCTACGCGCTGCTGACCCTGATGGTGGCGCAGGTGACCGGGCTGAAGCCCGGCGAGTTCGTCCATACGCTGGGCGATGCGCATCTCTATTCCAACCATTTCGAGCAGGCGCGCGAGCAATTGCGGCGCACACCCAAGGCGCTGCCGACGCTGTGGATCAATCCGGAGGTGAAGGACCTGTTCGCCTTCCGCTTCGAGGATTTCCGGCTGGAAAACTATTTTGCCGACGCGTCGATCAAGGCGCCGATCGCGGTCTGATCCGTCCACCGTCAATCAATTCCGACCCTCAATCGATGTCGACCATGACGTCGGTTGCCTTGATCATGGCATAGGCTGCTTGCCTTTTTCGAGCTTGAGATCGGCAACGGCCTCGTTGGTGATCGAAGCGTGACGACGGAGCCGGCGACATCACTGCGGACAGGCGAGGTGCTTTGACGATCTCGACGATCGTTCCCTTGAGGATGTTGCGGGCGCTGATCTTCATCGGAGTTCCTTTCCGGGTTTCGGTGCACGTCCAAACCAGAACAATCGATGCCGAACATACGCTTTCGCAGGAGGCGGCCTTCCCTTGTTATATTCATCCAGATATATCGGTCGGCAGGAGTCGAGCCAGCAGATTTCAAGCCCAGGGAGAGTTTTCATGTTGGGGCACAAAGGTTTTGGTATGAGGGCAATCGCGATTGGCGGCTTTGCCGTAGCTCTGATGGCCGTGATGCCGGCGGCTCACGCGGGAGACAAGGTGATCGTGTTTGCCGCAGCCAGCCTCAAGGACGGGCTCGACGCCGTCACCAAGGCCTGCGAAGCCGATGTCGGTGAAGCGGCGACCGTCTCCTACGCCGCGAGCTCGGCGCTGGCCAAGCAGATCGAACTCGGGGCGCCCGCCGATGTGTTCATTTCGGCCGATCTCGACTGGATGAAGTACCTCTCCGACAAGAGACTGACCAAGCCGGAAACCGAGGTGAAACTGCTCGGCAACCAGATCGTGCTGGTGGCGCCACAGGATTCCAAGGTTGAGACCAGGATCGAGAAAGGCTTCGACCTGGCCAAGCTGGTTGGCGACGGCAGGCTTGCCATGGGCGACGTCAAGGCGGTGCCGGCCGGCAAATACGGCAAGGCGGCACTTGAATCGCTCGGCGTCTGGTCGTCGGTCGAAGGCAAGGTGGCGCAGGCCGAGAATGTGCGCGCCGCGCTCAAGCTGGTTTCAACGGGCGAGGCCGCGCTCGGCATCGTCTATGCCACCGACGCGCATGCCGACAAGGGAGTCAAGGTGGTCGGCACCTTCCCGGAGGATTCGCACCCGCCGATCATCTATCCGGTTGCCCAGACCACCGATTCGAAGGACAAGGATACCCCGGCTTTCCTGAAGTGCCTGCAGTCCGCCAAGGCGGTGGAGCTGTTTAGGGATCAGGGTTTCACCGTGCTCACGCCGAGCAATTAAGGTAGCGGCTGACGCATGAACTGGCTGCTGGACCTCACTCCCGACGAATGGAATGCGGTCCGGCTGTCGATCAAGGTGGCGACGGTGGCGATGCTGTTCAGCCTGCCGCCGGGCATCTTGATGGCGCTTTTGCTGGCCCGCGGAAAATTCTGGGGCAAGACGCTGCTCAACGGCGTGGTTCACCTGCCGTTGATCCTGCCGCCGGTGGTGACAGGTTATCTCTTGCTGCTTACCTTCGGCCGGCGCGGGCCGGCGGGAGCGTTCCTGGCCGAGGATTTCGGCATCGTCTTCTCGTTTCGCTGGACCGGCGCCGCACTGGCCTGCGGTATCATGGGCTTTCCCCTGATGGTGCGGGCGATCCGGCTGTCGATCGAGGCGGTCGACCGCAAAATGGAGGCAGCGGCGGGAACGCTCGGCGCCAACCCGATTTGGGTCTTCGCCACCATCACGCTGCCGCTGATCCTGCCCGGGCTGATCGCCGGCTCGATCCTGTCCTTCGCCAAGGCGATGGGCGAGTTCGGCGCCACCATCACCTTCGTCTCCAACATTCCCAACGAGACGCAGACGCTGCCTTCGGCGATCTACACCTTCACGCAGGTGCCTGGCGGCGATGACGGGGCGCTCAGGCTGACGCTAATCTCCATCGTCATCTCGATGGCCGCATTGGTCGCCTCGGAAGTGCTGGCGCGGCGCGTCGGCCGGCGGATGGACATCGAATGAGCGTGCTGGTGGACATCAACCATCGGCTCGGCGGTTTCGCCGTCGACGCGCGTTTCGAAAGCGCCGGGCGGCTGACGGCGCTGTTCGGGCCATCGGGCTCCGGCAAGACGACGCTGATCAACGTGATCGCCGGCCTGATCCGGCCGACCAAGGGCCGTATCGCGGTCGACGGCTGTGTGCTGGTCGACACCGATGCCGGCATTTTCGTGCCGAAGCACAAGCGCCGGATCGGCATGGTGTTCCAGGACGCGCGGCTGTTTCCGCATATGAGCGTGGCCGGCAATCTGCGCTATGGCCGCTGGTTCACGCCACCGGCGGAGCGCTATGCGGATATCGACGCGGTCGTCGAACTGCTCGGCATCGGTCCTCTGCTCGACCGGCGACCGGCAAAGCTCTCGGGCGGCGAGAAGCAGCGCGTGGCGATCGGCCGGGCGCTGCTTGCCAGCCCGAAACTGCTGTTGATGGACGAGCCGCTGGCCTCGCTCGACGATGCGCGCAAAGCCGAGATCCTGCCCTATATCGAGCGGCTGCGCGACGAGACCAAGCTGCCCATCGTATATGTCAGCCACTCCGTCGCCGAGGTGGCGCGGCTGGCCAGCGACGTGGTGGTGATGGCGCAAGGCAAGGTCGCTGCCTCAGGCCCGACCGGCGCGATCATGCAACGGCTCGAATTGCTGCCGGCGGAGGAACGCGGCGAGGGCGGCGCGGTTCTCGACACCAAGGTGCTGCGCCATGACGAGATCTTCGGGATGACCGTGCTCGGCTCGGCGGCGGGGGAAATCCGGGTGCCGCAATTGGCGGTCTCGGTCGGCGCGCCTGTGCGCATCCGAATCCGCGCCCGCGACGTGATGATCGCCACCGAACAGCCGAAAGGTCTCAGTGCGCTCAACATCCTGCCGGGCGCCATCGTCGCAATCGGCTCGGGCGAGGGGCCGACGGTCGAAATCGGCATCGACTGCAATGGCGCAACCGTGCTTGCGCGCATCACCGAACAATCCAGGCAGGTACTGAACCTTCAACTCGGCGGCAAGGTGTTCGCGGTGATCAAGACGGTCAGTTTCGACCGTGCCAACACCGGCGCCGGGCTGCCGGCCGAAGCGGATGGCTGATAGCCGCTATATCGTTTTGGAATAGCGCTATGGGTCGAGAGGGGCTAGTGTGACCGTGGAGGACAAGAGATGCCGTCGCTGAGCCTGCGGATAAATCTCGATCCCGACGGGCGCATAGGTCCGGGCAAGATCGAGTTGCTGGAGCAGATCGCCACTTTCGGCTCGATCTCGGCTGCGGCGCGCGGCATGGAGATGTCCTACAAGCACGCTTGGGATCTGGTGGAAGATATGAACCGTGTGTTCGGCAAGCCGCTGGTCGCGGCGCAGACCGGCGGCAAGAAGGGCGGCGGCGCACAGCTGACCTCAGTTGGCCTTGCAGTCGTCAGCCGTTTTCGCGCTATCGAGCGCGCTGCGGCGGCAGCGGCGGCCACGCATATGGACGCCTTGCAGGCCGAGATTGATGCTGTGTGAGGGTTGAAGCTTGCGATCCGTCACACCCCCCTCTGTCCTGCCGGACATCTCCCTCGCAAGGGGGGAGATCAGCTCGCCCGTAGACGGGCGCTAATCTGTTAGGCGATTGGCGAAATCCTCCGTGACGGCCAATCTCCCCACTAGAGGGGGAGATGTCCGGCAGGACGGAGGGGGGCGCGAAGGAACTCGACCTTTGAGCGCGCTATTCCTCGGGCTCTCCTGCTTTACGCAGCAGATAGGTGTCCATGATCCAGCCCTTTCTTTTCCGGGCTTCTTCTCTCGTCCTCTCAATCTCTTCGCCGACATCACCCAGGCGACCGGAAACGATGATCTCATCGGGTGTGCCGAGATAGGCGCCCCAGTGGATGATCAGATCCTTGTCTGCCAGCGTGTTGAAGGCGCATTTGCCGTCGAGCATGACCACGGCGCTGCCGGCATTGTGCGGCATGCCTTGTTCGGCGAGGCGGCGGCCGGTGGTGATCAGCACGGGGTCGCCGATGCGGTTCAGCGCCATCTTGTGGCCGGCGGCTAGCGCCTGGACGGCGGTGATGCCGGGAATGACCTCCAATTCGAATGCGACATTGCCTCTGAGCCGTACGCGCTCGAGAATGCGCAGCGCGCTGTCATAGAGCGAGGGGTCGCCCCAGATCAGGAAGGCGCCGCAGCCGTTCTCGGCAAGTTCGTCGTGGATCAGGGTCTCATAGATCTGGGCGATGGCCTCGTGCCAGTCATCGACGGTCGAGCGATAGGAAGGCGCCGGCTCGGCGCGCACCGGCACGTCGAACTCGACGCGGCGCGATTTCGGATTGCTGACGAAACGGTCGCAGATATGGCGGCGCAATTCGGCAAGGTCGTTCTTCTTCGCCCCCTTGTCGGGGATAAACAGGACGTCCGCCCGGTTTAGGCCTGATAGGGCCTGCACGGTCATATGGTCGGGATTGCCGGCGCCGATGCCGATGACGAGAAGCTTGCGCATGACGCGAACTCCTGCCCGATCGAAACCTGTTAGTCCAGACCGCCGATTGCCGTGTCCAGACACTGTGGCGTCCTGTTGGGAGACGGAAGGCTTTGAAACGCCACATTGAAACGGCTAGGGTCGCGGCATTCTTGGCGAGGGGCTTCGATGTTGCAATATGTCCTGACCGTAGCGCTGGCGCTTTCAGCCGCGCCCGCTTTGGCCAATGATACGACCGCCGAACTCGGCACGGGTGGCCTGATCCTGTCGCGTAGCGACGCAGTGTCGATGCAAAGCGAGGACCTCTATATCTCGCCGGAAAAGGTCACGGTCGACTACGTCTTCCACAACAACACCGACAAGGATGTAAATGCCATCGTCGCTTTTCCGCTGCCGGACATCGAAGGCAATCCGGAGGAAATGCCGGCGATCCCGGAAAACCAGAGCGACAATTTCCTTGGCTTCGAGGTGACGATCGACGGAGCGCCGGCAAAGCCGCAGCTCGAGCAGAAAGTGTTCGCTGTCGGCATCGGTATCGGCGCCGATCTGAAGGCGCAGAACGTGCCGTTCAATCCGTTCGGCGATGCGGCCAAGGCGGCCCTGGCGAAGCTGCCGAAAACGGTCGCCGAGGATTGGGAAAACCGCGGCATCATCATCGAGGATACGGGCAGCGACGGTACCGAGGCGAACAAGGTCTATACGCCGTGGTGGCAGTTGCGCTCGACCTATTGGTGGCGCTCGACCTTTCCGGCCAACAAGGATGTCCACGTCTCGCACCGCTACAAACCGAGCGTCGGCGGCACGTCATCGGTCAGTTTCTTCTATGACGGCAAGTTCTCCGAGGGCGGCCAGTACACGACCTACAAGACCCGCTACTGCATGGACGACAGCTTCGAGAATGCGGTGCGGCAGGCCGCCAAGGCTGACGGTTATCCGCATTTTTACGAGAATCGCATTGCCTATATCCTGACCACCGGCGGCAACTGGGCCAATGGCAGCATTGGCAGGTTCAAACTAACCGTCGACAAGGGCAATCCGAAAGCGCTGATCTCGTTTTGCAGCGACAATGTGAAGAAGGTCGGGCCGACGACCTTCGAGACGAAGGCGCAGGATTTCTATCCCGAGCACAACATCGACATATTGCTCTTGGAGCCGTCGGATGACGGCGCCGGGGAAGCCAACTGATGGACGTCGCAATCTATGTCGCCATCGCGCAGAACGGCGTCATCGGGCGCGACGGCGGCTTGCCGTGGCGGCTGTCCACCGATCTCAAGCGCTTCAAGGCCGATACGATGGGCAAGCCCGTCATCATGGGCCGCAAGACTTATGAAGGCATCGGCCGGCCGCTGCCGGGCCGATTGAACATCGTGGTGACCCGCGACAAGGCCTGGCGCGCCGAGGGCATCGAGGTGGCGCACTCGCTGGAAGCCGCGATCCAGCTGGCCACGGTGCGCGGGCGTTGCATGAACGGCGTCGACGAAATCTGCGTCATCGGTGGCGGCGAGATCTATGCGCAGGCGCTGCCGCTGGCAGACCGGCTGCACGTCACCCATGTGCTGGCGGCGGTCGATGGCGACGCGCATTTTCCCGACATCGATCCGGATTTGTGGCGCCTTGTCAGCGCTCAGGACGTTCCGGCCGGTGAAAAGGACAGCCATGCGACGCGCTATTCGGTTTACGAGCGACGCCGCGGCGTGCATTGAGACGATAAAAGGGTCGCGAACGTCCAAAACGGACATGCTCGGCAGCGGATCGCGTTGAAAGCGCATCGCTGCGTCCCTATAGAAGAACAACTGGATTTTGCGCCGCAACGCCGGCGCCGAGGGAATTCCAAGCGAAAGGACATTCATGCCCTGGAACGACAAGAGCGGCGGTGGCGGCGGCCCATGGGGCGGCGGCGGCGGCAACAATCAGGGACCCTGGGGGCAGGGACCGAAGGGGCCTAGCGGCCCGCCGGGGTCACCTCCCGATCTCGAAGACATCATCCGCCGCGGCCAGGACCGGCTGCGGCGCGCGCTGCCCGGTGGCGGCGGCGCCAGCCCGGCCGTCTTTGCGCTGATCGCAGCGGCTCTGATCGTGCTGTGGGCGTTCAAGGCGGTCTACACCGTGCAGCCGGACGAGGTTGCGGTCGAGCTGCGCTTCGGCAAGCCGAAGGCGGAGCTGTCGCAGCCGGGCCTGCATTTCCATTGGTGGCCGGTCGAAACCGTCGAGACGGCCAACATCGCCGAACAACTCGTCGATATCGGTGGTGGCGGCGCGACGAGCGGCAACTCGTCGGGGCTGATGCTTACCGGCGACCAGAACATCGTCAACGTCCAGTTTTCGGTGGCCTATCAGGTCTCCGATCCCCGGGCCTATCTGTTCGACGTCTCCGATCCCGAAGGCATGCTGCAGCAGGTCGCAGAGAGCGCCATGCGCGAAGCGGTTGGCCGGCGACCGGCGCAGGACATCTTCCGCGACGACCGTCAGGGCATCGCCGCGTCGGTGCGTGAAATCATCCAGACGACGCTGGACGGCTACAAGGCCGGCCTGAACGTCAACGCGGTTTCGATCGAGGACGCGGCGCCGCCGCGTGAAGTGGCCGACGCGTTCGACGAAGTGCAGCGCGCCGAGCAGGACGAAGACAAGTTCGTCGAGCAGGCCAACCAGTATTCCAACCAGAAGCTCGGCCAGGCGCGTGGCGCCGCGGCGCAGATCCGCGAGGACGCGGCAGCCTACAAGAACCGTGTCGTCCAGGAAGCCGAAGGTGAGGCGCAGCGCTTCATCTCGGTCTATGACGAATACGCCAAGGCGCCCGACGTGACGCGCCGGCGGCTTTATCTGGAAACGATGGAGAAGGTGCTGAAGGATTCCAACAAGGTCATCGTCGAACAGGGCAATGGGCAAGGGGTCGTTCCCTATCTGCCGCTGCCGGCACTGCAGCCGAAGGCGCCGGCGCCGGCCGGCGCGACCACGGGAGGAGCCCAGTGATGGCCAATCGTCTTCCCATCATCGCGGTCATCGCGGCCGTGCTTCTGTTCCTGCTCTACTCCTCGGTCTTCGTGGTCAACGCGCGCCAGCAGGCGCTCGTGCTGCGGTTCGGCGAGATCGTCGACGTGAAGAATGAACCCGGCATCTATTTCAAGGCGCCTTTCGCCTTCTTCGACGCCGACAGCGTGCAATTGATCGAAAACAGGGTGCTGCGCTTCGATCTCGACAACATCCGCGTCCAGGTTTCGGGCGGCAAGTTCTACGAGGTCGACGCTTTCATCGCGTACCGCATCTCGGATCCGCGGGTGTTCCGCTCAGCCGTGTCCGGCCAGATCACACTGGCCGAAGCACGACTGAGGACGCGTCTCGATGCGGCGCTGCGCCGTGTCTACGGTCTGCGCGACTTCGAGGCGGCGCTCTCGGAAGAGCGGGCCGTGATGATGCGCGAAGTGCGCGATCAGCTTCGGCCCGACGCCACCTCGCTCGGCCTGCAGATCGAGGATGTGCGCATCCGCCGAACCGATCTGACGGCTGAGGTTTCGCAGCAGACCTTCGACCGCATGAAGGCCGAACGTTTGGCCGAGGCCGAACGGCTGAGAGCGCGCGGCAAAGAGGCCGCGCAGCGCATCACCGCCCGCGCCGACCGCGAAGTGGTGGAAATCGTCGCCGAGGCGCGCAAGGAATCGGAAATCCTGCGTGGTGAAGGTGAAGCCCAGCGCAGTGCGACCTTTGCCGACGCCTACAAACGCGATCCGGCGTTCTTCGACTTCTACCGGTCGATGAATGCCTATGGCACGGCGCTGGACAACTCCGGGACGACGATGGTGCTTTCGCCGAACTCGGAGTTCTTCCGCTTCTTCCGCAATCCGGACGGTACGGACGCGAAGCCGGCGACACCTGCGGCTCCGGCGACGGCACCGCCGCGCCGGCGACGGCACCTGCCGCGCCGGCTGCACAACCTGCACCCGCCCAGTAGGGCGGTGCAGGATTTCCTTGCGGCCATAGGCCTGGTCCTCGTCGTAGAGGGTCTGGTCTATGGCGGCTTTCCCGGCCTTGCCAAACGTCTTGCCGGCGAAGTGCTGTCGACGCCGGAAATTGCGCTGCGCATCGTCGGGCTGGTGGCGATCGCCATCGGCGTCGGCATCGTCTGGTTGGTGCGTGGCTGAGGACCGCTGATCTGCAATTCCAGGAAAGTGTGAGCGGTTTTCCGTCCGGAATTGCGTAAAAGCAAAGGGATTGAACGGTTCGCCGTTTCCGCGAAACGGCGAACCGCTCTAAGGTGTAACGGAGGATTTATCCTCCTGATGTGGCCATAGCCGCAAACGTGCCGTATTTCTTGCCAACATGACGCGACGCGGCGTTTTGCCGAAGCGCTTTTTCTTTTCAGCAATCCGGGAGGCTTTCGATGACATCCAACACCCTTCTGCGCGCGGCGCGGCGGACGTTCATCGCAGGTGCTGCGGCACTTATGGTCGGCGCGCTTGCCGTTCCGGCTTTCGTGACGCCGACGGTGGCCGCGGACGGACCGGCTTCGGTTGCCGACCTCGCCGAAGGCCTGCTCGGTGCGGTGGTCAACATCTCGACCTCGCAGACCGTGAAGGGCACGGAAGGTCCGGGCGCGGTGCCGATGCCGCAGCTGCCGGAGGGTTCGCCGTTCCAGGATTTCTTCGACGACTTCTTCAAGAACCGTGGCGGCGACAAGGATGGCGGCGCGCAAAAGGTGCAGTCGCTGGGCTCCGGCTTCGTAGTCGACGCCGAGCAAGGCATTGTCGTCACCAACAACCACGTCATCGCCGATGCAGACGATATCGAGGTGAATTTCTCCGACGGCGTGACGCTCAAGGCGACGCTGGTCGGCACCGACACCAAGACCGACGTGGCGGTGCTCAAGGTCGACCCGAAGGGCCACAAGCTGACGGCGGTGAAGTTCGGCGATTCCAACAAGATGCGCGTCGGCGACTGGGTGATGGCGATCGGCAATCCGTTCGGCCTTGGCGGCACGGTGACGGTCGGCATCGTCTCGGCCCGCAACCGCGACATCAATTCCGGCCCCTACGACGACTTCATCCAGACCGACGCCGCCATCAACCGCGGCAATTCCGGCGGGCCGCTGTTCAACAGCCTGGGCGAGGTCATCGGTATCAACACGGCGATCATCTCGCCGTCGGGCGGCTCGATCGGCATCGGTTTCTCCATCCCCTCGCAGCTTGCCTCGGGCGTCGTCGACCAGCTGCGCCAGTTCGGCGAGACCCGTCGCGGCTGGCTCGGCGTGCGCATCCAGCCGGTGACCGACGACATCGCCGAGAGCCTCGGCATGGCGACCGCCAAGGGCGCGCTGGTGGCCGGCGTCATCAAGGGCGGACCGGTCGACAACGGCACAATTCTCGCCGGCGACGTCATCATCAAGTTCGATGGCAAGGACATCCATGAAATGCGCGACCTGCCGCGCGTCGTGGCGGAAAGCCCGGTCGGCAAGGCGGTCGACGTGATCATCGTGCGCAAGGGCGTCGAGCAGACGGTGAAGGTGACGCTCGGCCGGCTTGAGGACGGCGAGAAGGTCGCTGCCGGTGAGGACGGCACTACCGATGAGGACAAGGGCGGCGACAAGGCGCCCGCGGTCTCCACGGCCTCGGTGCTCGGCATGACCGTCGGCGAGCTCAATGACGACACACGGAAAAAATTCGGCATCGCGGCCGACGTCTCCGGCGTCGTCATCACCGACGTCACCAAGGATTCGGCCGCCGCCGAGCGCGGCATCCAGGCCGGCGAGGTGATCACCGAAATCGCCCAGGAATCGGTCGCGACCCCGAAGGACGTGATGGACCGGATCGGCGCGCTGAAGGAGCAGGGCCGCAAGAATGCGCTCTTGATGCTGGCGTCCAAGACAGGCGAGTTGCGCTTCGTGACGATCCGGATGGATTGAGTCCGGAAAGCCCCATAACCGATTGTCTTCAGGGAAAGGGCGGCTAGGGAGCCGCCCTTTTTCGTGCCTGCCAGTCCGTGCGCGACAGTTTGTAGAGGACATGCCGCTTGAGGTGCGGGTGGCTGTCAGGGATGGATGGGTGGTCGAAATCGCGAGCCGGGTCAGGGGTCATGCCAAGACGCTCCATGACGGCCGTCGAGCGGCGGTTGGCCGCGACGGCGAAGGAGACGATCTCGTCGCGGTCAAGCGTTTCGAAGCCAAAGGCGAGCCAGGCTTCGGAGGCCTCCGTGACATAGCCCTTGCGCCAGAATTCCGGCGCCAACCGCCAGCCGATCTCGATCGTATCGGAAGGCAGGGACGGCACGTGATCGGTCTTTAAGAGACCGACGAAGCCGATGCATTCCCCAGTCGCGGCGATCTCGGCGGCGGCAAAACCAAAGCCGTCCTCTGCGATCCAGCCCCGAAACTCGTCCATCTTGGCATCCGTCTCGGCGCGGTCGCGGCGGAACGGAAAGAATTCCATCACCCGCTCGTCCGAATTGATGCGGTGGAAGAGTTCGCGATCGCGGTCTTCCCAGTTGCGCAGGATGAGACGCTCGGTGCGCATCGGCTTCATTGGGCGAACTCTTCCTGGCGGTAGCCCTGGAGATAAAGCAGCGCGGTGAGATCGCCATGGTCGATGCGGACCTTGGCTTCGGCAGCAACGGCCGGCTTGGCGTGGAGCGCGACACCGGTGCCGGCCAGGCGGATCATGTCGAGGTCGTTGGCGCCGTCGCCGACCGCAATCGCATCGAATGGCGTCAGGCCGAGGCGGGCCGAGATATCGTTCAGCGCATCGGCCTTGGCGGCGCGGCCGAGGATCGGCTCGGCGACCAGGCCGGCAAAGCGCCCGTTCTCCTCGATCAGGCGGTTGGCACGGTTTTCCTCGAAGCCGAGCATGGCGGCGACACGGCTGGTGAAGACGTCGAAGCCGCCGGAGACAAGCGCCGTCCAGGCGCCATTGGCGCGCATCGTCTGCACCAGAGCGCGGCCGCCCGACGCCAGCGTCAGGCGGTTCGCGATGATGCGGTCGACGACGGCGGCATCGAGGCCTTTCAGCAGCGCCACGCGTTCACGCAGCGCCGGCTCGAAAGCGATCTCGCCGTTCATCGAGCGTGCCGTGATGGCGGCAACGCGGTCCTTGACGCCGATCTCGTCGGCGAGTTCGTCGATGCATTCCTGGTCGATCATGGTTGAATCCATATCGGCAAGCAGGATTGTCTTGCGGCGGCTTTCGGCCTGCTGAACGATCACGTCGACCGGCTCGGAGCCAAGTGCCAAGCGCAAGGCGGCACTTGCCTCAGCGGCTTCCGCACCCTCGGGCAGCACCAGGTCGCAGGCGACGCCTTCGCCCAGCCAGCGAACAGCGCTTGCGCCGACCGACCGTGAGGCCATATTCGCAAGCGAGGCCGACATCGCGCGGCGGACGGGGTGGGACACAAGCGTGGCAATGAGCGGCATCGAGGCTTCCAAGCAGCTAGGCGAGGGCGGGCAGGCGGGCGAGGGCCGCGTGAAGGACGCGATCCTGATAGCCGGGCCGACCGCCAGCGGCAAGTCGGCGCTGGCGCTCGATCTCGCCGAGCGCAAGGGCGGCGTCATCGTCAACACCGATTCCATGCAGGGCTATTCGGTGCTCGACGTGCTGACGGCGCGGCCGAGCGCCGCCGAACTCGGCCGCGCGCCGCACTATCTCTATGGCCACGTGCATCCCTCCACCGCCTATTCCACCGGCGCCTGGCTGCGCGACGTGATGAAGCTGATCGATGACGGCACGCTCGCCCGACAGCCCGATGACGCCGGCTTTGAACGTCCGGTGATTTTCGTCGGCGGCACCGGGCTCTATTTTCGCGCACTTGCCGAGGGCATTTCGGAAATGCCCGACATTCCGCAGCAGGTACGCGACCGCTGGCGCTACGAGTTAAAGGAGCAAGGCGCAGCCAAGCTGCACCGCATCCTGATGCATGAGGATTCGGCGGTCGCCATGCAGCTGAAGCCGACCGACGGCCAGCGCATCGTGCGGGCGCTGGAGGTGCTCGACGCATCCGGCCGCTCCATCCTAGAATGGCAGGCAGCGCGCGGCCGGCCGCTGATCGACCGCGACAGCGCTCGGTTCTTCGTTATCGAGCCGGACCGCGCCCCCCTTGTCGAGCGGATCGAAACAAGGTTCGACCGCATGCTCGATCTCGGCGCGCTCGATGAGGTCAAACGGCTTGCGGCGCTTGGCCTCGATCCCGGCCTGCCGGCGATGAAGGCGATCGGCGTTCGCGAACTTTCGGCTGCCATGGCGGGTGACATCAGCTTTCCTCAGGCCATCGAGCGCTGCAAGGCAGCGACGCGGCAATATGCCAAACGGCAAACGACGTGGTTTCGCCATCAGCTGGGACCGGAATGGCTGAGATTGCAGCCCGGCGGCCGCTTGCAAACCGCGATTTGATTTTCGTGCTGCCAATACAATTAAAGAAACAGAAGTAGGAATGAACATTCCCGCTCCGGTTGTCTGGATTAACCGTCCGTAAGGCGCCGGCATGCCATAGATCCGGCGGGTACTTTGCAACGGGAAGCAGATGCGTTTCCACAAGGCGGAATCCGCATTTTTCGTCTTTATTTTCGTGATCCTGGCCGCAGGCCTGGTGACGCTTTATGCCTATGGTCAATTGCAGTTCATCGCGGTCGGTCACGATACGACTTCCCGGGTCGAGAGGATCGCCTATCTCAACACGCTGCTGTTTGTCACCGGGGTGCTGCTGGCGACAGCGCTGTTCTTCGGCGTGTTCTTCATCTACCCGCTGATCCGTAGGCAGGCCACGGAAGAGGGCAAGCTGCGCGCCATGACGGTTTCGCTCAGCGCCCGCTCGGAAACGCTGCAGCATGCGGCATTGACCGACGGCCTTACCGGCATGCAGAACCGGCGCTACTTCGATGATGCGCTGAAGGAATATCTCGAGGAATTCCGCCGCATCGAAAAGCCCGTCGGGCTGATGATCCTCGACCTCGATCATTTCAAGCAGGTCAACGACACGCATGGCCACGATGTCGGCGACGAGGTGCTTAGGGCAGTCGCCAATTGCCTCAAAGGCATGACGCGCTACCACGATGTGGTGGCGCGGCTTGGGGGCGAGGAGTTCGCCGTCGTCACGCCCAACATGGATGCGGAGTTGTTGGGGAAGTTCGCCGAACGCATCCGCAAAGCGATTGCCAACATGTCGGTGCTGTCGGGCAATGTCCGCCTCAAGATCACCACCAGCGTCGGACTAGCCGTCTGGGATCGGAAGGAAACCGCCGAGGAATTCTACCGCCGCGCCGACCGCCAGCTCTACGAGGCGAAGAGGCAAGGCCGCAACCGCGTCTGCGCCTGAAATCCCGGCATTTAAATTCGTGAGGCTGGCCGTTTGATGCCGTCTTCTGCGCTTCCGGCCTTCGCCGGCCGAAGCACTCATGAGGTGGTAGCGGCAGCTATGGCTACGGCCGGCGTAGGCCGGTGCTCACGGACTCAATGTCCGCTCCGCTCCGGTTCTCGAAGTCGACACCGACCGACTCAGCCTGACGAATTTTCTGGCGTGATTTACCCAAGCGGCCAACGAAGCCGAGCCCTGGCGCTCCGGCGGCTTCTCAATTGGCCGGCAAAAAAGTCGCTACGCTGAAGGTCAATCGTTCTGCGGGCGCATGCCGAAGGTTGTGGGCTTGAGGCCGTAGCGCAGGTCGAAATCGTCGTCGGGCTGGACGCGCTGGGCGGTGGCCGGCTTGCGGTAATCGGGATCGCCGGCCTGGCGGCCGGAGTCCACGACCTCGGCGAAGGCCATCTGCTGCTGCGGTTTCGGGACGTTGCGCAGCCGCTCGACGATGGCGGCGAGATCGACGTCGTTGCCGTCCTGCGAGAACTCGTCCTGCTCTCGCTTGGCGGTGCCGGGGATCAGGTTCTCCGCCAGTTTTTCGAACTTCAGCCGCATGGTCGTCGCCACGCCTTCACCGAAGGCGATGGCTTCGCGCTGGCCCATGGAGGACAGAAAGGCCAGCGTCGAGGCGGAGGAATCGGCGATCGCCGAGCGGATGATCGCCTGGTCCTGCTCATTGGCCAGCCGCATGGCGAAGAAGGTCGAGCATTGCGACAGGATGGTCGGATCGAGTTCACCCGGGCGCTGGGTGACGACGCCGAGATAGCAGCCATATTTGCGGCCTTCCTTGGCGATGCGCGACAGTGCATGCCTTGTCGGGGCGAAGCCTAGGCGCGGATCGGCCGGCATATAGCGGTGCGCTTCCTCGCACAGCAACAGCAGCTTCAGCCGGCCCTCGCTCCACAGCGCAAGGTCGAAGGCCAGGCGCGCCAGCACCGAACAGACGGAGTTGACCACTTCGGACGGCATGCCGGCCATCTCGAAACAGGTCACCGGGCGGCCATGATGCGGCACACGGAAAATATTGCCGATCGTCTCGTGGATCGTGTCCTCGATCAGCCGCGAATTGAACATGAAGCGATAGCGCGGGTCGGACGCGGCGGACTCGATGCGCGTCTTCAGCGATTTCAGCGTCGGGCGGTCGTTCTTGCTTTCCAAGAGGCCCATGCGCTCGTCGATCTGCTTGATGAGATCGACCATGCGGTAGGGCACCGGCGTGTCGGCGGTCAGCGCATCGCTGCCGCGGCGCACGTAAGAGCCTGAATTGGGATTGCGATAGAGGTTCTTGGCGGCGGGGATCAGGTCGCGCAGGACATCGACTTCTTCCGGCACGACCTCTCGGCCGCGAAACAGCACTTCGGCGAATTCTTCGAGCCTGAACATCCAGAACGGCAGATCAAGCGTCTTGGAATCGACCCGGACGCAGAACTCAGGCAGGGATGCCGCGAATTCATTGTGCGGATCGAGAATGAGGATTCGCAGATCGGGCCGGGCGGCGATCGATTTGCGCAGCAGCAGCGAGATGGCGGTGGATTTGCCGACGCCGGTTGTGCCGACAACGGCAAAATGGCGCGCCAGCGTGTCGTCGATGGCGATGTTGGCGTCGATCGACTCATCCTGCGACAGCGTACCGATGGTGATCGAATGACGCCCGGCGAGATCGTAGACCGCCTGCAGATCACGGGTACGGATGCGGTGCGCTATGGCGCCGATATGAGGATAGGTGGTGATGCCGCGGTCGAACACCGGTTTGGCCCCCGGTTCGGCGCCGTCGCGCACTTCGCCGATCAGCTCGACGCTGACCTCGATGGGATTTTGTCCCTCATTGCTCCAGGCGCGATCCGACTTGCCGATTTCGTAGACCAGACCAACGGTGCGCGATGTCCCGAGATTGATGGAGATCATCTTGCCGACGGTCCACAGGCCGGTGACCGCGCCTTCGATGTCGTCGGCATAGGCGCTGATGGTGGCGCGCGCACCGTCGCACTGCACGACGTTGCCGAGAATGCGCTTGTCGCTCTGCTCTGCGCGGCGGCGCTCCTGCGAGGTCGGTTCGCCGACGGAGGCTTCGCGCTCGACAAACATACGATCCGATCCCCATTCTCGTGGAGCGTCGATCCTACACAGACGGGGTTAAGGTGGCGTGATGCGGGATGGTGTAGCAGGGGTTAACCCGTCAGCGAAAATTCAACCGGCCGGCCTCTTTTCCGAATCCAAATATTCGATATATTGGACGAATGACTGATATAGCGAATGACATGTCGGCCACGATAGGCAGACGAATCCACGCCGAAAGAGCCTTGCGGGACTGGTCGTTGGCCGACCTGGCGAACCGCTCCGGCGTCTCCAAAGCCATGCTCAGCACTATCGAGCGCGGCATGACCAGCCCGACGGCCGCGCTGCTGGTGCGCATCGCCGCTGCTTTCGGCATGACGCTGTCGACGCTGATAGCACGCGCCGAGCAGCAAGGTGGCGGCCTGCTGCGCGAGAGTGAGCAGCCGGTTTGGCGCGACCCCGGTACGGGCTATGTCCGTCGGCATCTGTCGCCGGTTTCCGACACGCCGCTCGAATTGATCCGGGTGCAACTGCCGGCTGGCGCCAGTGTGAGTTTCCCGGCGGCGTCCTATGCCTTCATCAAGCAGCAGATGTGGCTGATCTCCGGGCGACTTGAGTTCACCGAGGGTGATATGGTGCATAGTCTCGAGCCCGGCGACTGCCTGGCGCTCGGCGCGCCGTCGGACTGCACGTTCCATGCCGTCGGACCGCAGCCGGCCGACTATCTGGTTGCGCTGGTCAGGGGCTGAAATCGTGGCAAGACGTCCCAAGCGCTCCGACAATGGCGGACCGCCGCTCGATGATTACAAGGGCCCGCCATGGGGCAAGGGCGATCCCTACATCTTCCTGGCCTGGCAGGCAGCGCATGCCAAGGCGTGGAAGGCGCCAAGCCGTGACGTGATGCTGATGCGCATGGAAAAGGCCGAGCGGCTTGGCCTGACGTATGAGGAATACACGCTCGAAATCCTCGAACGCGGGCTGCATCTGCAGCCGAAAGACACCGATCGCATCGCCGCGATCAAGGCGAGACGAAAGCGGCGCCGCGTCGCGCGTCTGGATTAGCAAGGGAAAGTGCAGGTGAGTCCCATCGAAATCAGGTCGCTGACTGCGGGAACACGCGACATGCTGGCCGACCTCCTGATCGAGACGGTCGCGGCCGGCGGCTCCGTCAGCTTCATGCATCCCTTATCCAGGCAAGCGGCGGAAACTTTCTGGAGCAACTCGTTGATGGCAGCAGAGAGAGGCGAAAGAGCGGTGCTGGGCGCTTGGTATGGCGACGCGTTGGTCGGCACCGTCACCTTGCTGCTCGACTTTCCGGTCAATCAGCCGCACCGGGCCGAGATCGCCAAGCTCATGACCCGCGTCGAACACCGCGGCAAGGGCATAGCGAGCCGGCTGATGCGGGCGGCCGAAACGCTCGCCGTCGAGAAAGGCCGCACGCTTCTGGTGCTGGACACCGCAACCGAGGAGGGCGCTTCCGGCCTTTACGAAAAACTCGGCTTCACGCTCACTGGCGAAATACCGGACTTTGCCCTGAAACCGCATGGCGGGCTGACCGGCACGCTCATCTACTGGAAGCGCATCGGCGGCGCTGCCTAACCCTTGTGGTGAACCTCTTGCAGCGCGTAGACCGGCGTGGCGATGCCTTCCATGCGCGCCTTCAGCTGCAGCGCCAGGAACTGGGAGTAATGGCGCGACTGGTGCAAATTGCCGCCATGGAACCACAGCGCCTCCTGCTGCGTCGGCTTCCACATGTTGCGCAGCTCGCCTTCCCAGGGGCCTGGGTCCTTGGTGGTGTTGGAGCCGAGGCCCCAGCATTTGCCGACCTTGTCCGCGACCTCCCGTGAGATCAAATCGGCCGCCCAGCCATTCATCGAACCGTAGCCGGTGGCGTAGACGATGAGATCGGCCGGCAGTTCCGATCCGTCGGAGAGCAGAACGGAGTGCTCCTTGATCTCCTTCACGTCGACACCGCTTTTCAGCTTGATCGACCCGTCGATGATCAGGTCGGAGGCGCCGACATCGATGTAATAGCCCGAGCCGCGCCGCAGATATTTCATGAACAGGCCGGAGCCGTCATCGCCCCAGTCAAGCATGAAGCCGGCCTTTTCCAGGCCCTTGTAGAATTTGTCGTCGCGCTTCTTCATCTCGGCATAGGCCGGGATCTGGAATTCGTGCAGGATCTTGTAGGGCAGGGAGGCAAAGACGAGGTCGGCCTTGGCTGTGGTCATACCGCTCGCGACCGCCTTTTCCGAATAGAGGGAGCCCAGGCCGATCTCCATCAGCGTGTCCGACTTGACGATGTGCGTGGTCGAGCGCTGCACCATGGTGACGTCGGCGCCGGCCTCCCAAAGGGCTGCTGCAATGTCGTGGGCGGAGTTGTTCGAGCCGATGACGACAGCTTGTCTGCCGACATAGGCATCGGGTCCCGGATGCTTCGAGGAGTGATGCTGGTCGCCCTTGAATGTGTCCATGCCCTTGAAGTTCGGCATGTTGGCCTTGCCGGATTGCCCCGTGGCCAGCACCAATTGTTTCGGCTTCAGCGTGATGTCCTTGCCGTCGCGGCGCACCACCACCGTCCATTCCTTCTTGCTGTCGTCATAGACAGCGCTCATGGCCTCGGTCGACGACCAGTAGTTCAGCTCCATTACCTTGGCGTACATTTCCAGCCAGTCGCCGATCTTGTCCTTGGGCGCGAAGACCGGCCAGTTCCTGGGAAAGTCGATATAGGGCAGATGGTCGTACCAGACCGGATCGTGCAGGCAGAGCGATTTGTAGCGCTTGCGCCAGCTGTCGCCGGCCCGTTCGTTCTTCTCGACGATGATGGTCGGCACGCCGAGCTGCCGCAGCCGCGCGCCGAGCGCGATGCCGCCCTGGCCGCCGCCAATGATGAGCGTATAGGGCTGCGTCTTGAAGCCGAGTTCGGCGGCCTCCTTCTCGCGCTCCTCCTTCCAGGTCGGGCGGTTCTTGCCATGGCCGTGCTTGGCGCCGAGCGGGCGGTCGAAGCCGGCCGGCTCCTCATGGCCCTTGAGCTCGACCATGGTGGTGAGCAGCGTCCAGATCTTGCCGTCCTTCAGCCGGATGTGGCCGAAGCCGCGCGCCACGGACGTTTCGAAACTGATCCAGCCGTCGAGCATGCCATCGTTTTCAGTGGCGTCCTCGCCCTTGGCGATCGCCCAGTTCGATGGGTTGGTTTTCGCCACCTGGCTCACCAGCATGTCGCGCACCTGGTCGCGGCCTTCCATGGTCTTGATGTTCCAGGTGAAGCTGACGAGATCGCGCCAAAAACAATCCTCCTGAAAGCAGGCGACCGCCTTGTCGATGTCGCCGGCGGCGAGTGCCGCGCCGAAGCGATCGAGCAGGTCGGAAAGCTTCTTGTTGGGGGCCTTGTCGAGCATTGAATTTCCTCCGCGATTTTTCCTGGCCGCCTTTAGCGAGCGGAACCCTGCCGAAGCTTGACGTCCGGCCTGGCGCAGTATCGCGACAAATTATGCGCCGCGTCACGTCGTCCAATAGTTTGCCGCGTATTCAGGGGCTTATCGGGAAATCGGGACGCCGAAGACCGTTGCGAACCAGCGGCGGACCGCTTCTTCGGCCGGGCTCAGATGCGCGCCCGAAGGTGCGGTCAGATAGTGGCCGGCACCGCTCGACAGCGTAAAGCCGGACAGGGTGACGAGAGATCCTTCGCGCAGTGCCGCGTCGGCCAACGGTCGCGATCCCAGCACCATGCCGGCGCCGTGCTTCGCCGCCTCCAGTGCGGTAACGAAACTGTCGAATTTGTGCGTGGGCCCGAGCGCCGGCTTCATCCGGGCGACGGCGAACCACTCGCCCCACATTTCCCGCGCGCCGACCACTGTAAGTCTCGGCAATCCTGTCCAATCCTTGGCCTTTGCGATATTTGGCGACGCCATCGGCGTCAAGGTTTCGCGGGTGAGGCGGTCGGCCTGCCGTCCGGCAAAGGAGCCGGAGCCAATGCCGAATCGGATGTCGAGACCCACAAAGCGCTCGCCGTAATCGGCCGGTGTGTGGATGGTCTCGATCTGCAGCTGGACGAAGGGCAGGTCCTTGGCCATTTGCGGCAGCTTTGGCGCGATCATCAGCACGGCAAACGAGATCGGCGAGCGTATCGTCACGCTCTGGACGGTCTTGGGTTCGAACAGCTCGCGCGTGCTGTTGGCGATCACGGCAAAGGCCGATTGCAGATGCGGCAGGTAGGCGGCACCCTCCGGCGTCAATTCGACGCCGCGCGCCAGGCGGATGAACAGCGGCTGCTTCAACCGCTCTTCGAGAGAACGGATGTGCTGGCTGACCGCAGCCTGGGTCAGGCCAAGCTCGGCCGCGGCGGCGGTGAAATTCGACAGCCGCGCGGCGGCCTCGAAACTCCGCAGCCAGTCAAGCGGGGGCAAGGGCAAGGTTGTTTCAGTCATAAACAGTTTATGGCCTTTGGCCGCAAAATGATAATTTGAGTTATGCCTTCAACGTCATCACGATGCAACCGGAAACCCTGCGGAGTTGGCTGCGGGGCGCAGCGGACAGGAACGGATCCCCATGCTTACCCAGGCGCTGATCGGCGACGAAGGAAGGACGATCGACCTCGGGTGGAAGGATGGCGCGCGCACTCGCTTTCACGCAGTGTGGTTGCGCGACAATGCGCTCGACGACAAGACGCGCAGCGCCGGCAACGGCCAGCGGCTGATCACCATTCTCCACATTCCCGCGCAGACATGGATCGGCGCAGCCGCGATCAAGGGCGATGCGCTTGAAGTCAGTTTCGAACCGGAGGGAAAGACGGTGCGCTTCCCCGCGGCCTGGCTGAGCGCCAATGCCTATGATCGCGATGCCGCCCGACAGCCCGGCTGGACAGGCGAGGGCACCGTGCGATGGACCAGGGCCTCTATGCAGAATTCGGTGCCGCGCGCCGGCTATCTCGCTGCCAGCCGCGACCGCGCCGTCTTGCGGCAATGGCTGTCGGCGGTGAAGACCTACGGCTTCGCGGTGATGGACGATTTGCCGGCCGAATCCGGGGCGCTGTGCAAAGTGTCCGATCTGTTCGGCTATATCAGGGAGACCAATTACGGCCGATGGTTCGAGGTGCGCGCCGAGGTCAATCCAACCAATCTGGCCTACACCAATCTTGGCCTGCAGGCGCATACCGACAATCCCTATCGCGATCCGGTGCCGACCTTGCAGATCCTGTCCTGCATCGAAAACACGGTGGAGGGTGGCGAATCCAGCGTTGTCGATGGTTTTACCGTGGCGGCCGCGCTGCAGGCCGAAAACCCCGAAGGCTTCCGGCTGTTGAGTTCATACCCGGCGCGTTTCGAATATGCGGGGTCGTCGGGCGTGCGATTGCAGGCCAAGCGGCCGATGATCGAGCTCGGGCCGGATGGCGAACTCATCGCCATCCGCTTCAACAACCGCTCGCTGGCGCCGACGGTCGATGTGCCGTTCGCGGAGATGGAGGCCTACTACGCCGCCTATCGCCGGTTTGCCGAACTGATCGAGGATCCGTCCTTCGAAGTGACCTTCAAGCTCGAGGCAGGCCAGGCCTTCATCGTCGACAACACCCGCGTCATGCATGCCCGCAAGCAATTCTCCGGCGCCGGCAAGCGCTGGCTGCAGGGCTGCTACGCCGACAAGGATGGCCTTTTGTCGACGCTGTCGGCGATCGAACACGAGTTCAAGGAAGCCGCGGAATGAGCAGCCAGAATTTGAACGCGGACACCATCATCGAATTCATCGCCGATATTTTCGAACGCCGAGGGGCGGAATCCTATCTCGGCGAACCCGTCACCATGTCGGAGCACATGTTGCAGGGCGCCTGGTTCGCCGAAAAGGACGGCGCGCCTGATGTGCTGGTGGCGGCAGCACTGCTGCACGATATCGGCCACTACACCAGCGAGTTCGGCACCTATTCGCCCGACGATATCGAGGACAAGCATCATGACGAAGCCGGCGGCGAGGTGCTGGCGCCGTTCTTTCCACCGGTGATCGTCGAATGCGTCAGGCTGCATGTCGCGGCCAAGCGCTACCTCTGCGCTACCGACCCGACCTATTTCGGCAGGCTGTCGCAGGCCGCGGTCCACACGCTGTCGCTGCAAGGCGGGCCGATGAACGCCGAAGAGGTGGCCGAGTTCCGAAAGAACCCGTTCCACGAGGAAGCGGTTCGGGTCCGCATCTGGGACGAGGCCGGCAAGATCGCCAACATGAAGACCCGGGCATTTCGCGACTACATGCCGCTGCTGCAACGGGTTGTCCGCGACTTCGCCAATCGCGCCTGATCATAATCCGGGAAGGAACGGCATGTGCTACCGCTTCACGGCGAGCATGCGCTAACCGTATGCCGGAGACCTGCCGCAAGCGTCTGCGTGCCGCAGGCGCTCGCGCCTCGCTGCCGATCCCTACCGGTGACGAGCCTTGTCACCGCGGATTTTATTGCGACATCCGTCGGCGCGGCCAAGATCAGTAGGTCAGACTTCGGTGTATATTTGACTCAGACGAAGGTCTGAGAATCGAGCTGAAAGCACGAAAAGAGAGTTTCCTCAGCGTTTGTAAGCCGCAATTTTGGGCTGTTCATTCTTGAATACCGTGACACATCATGATGTGATGGTGGCATGAATGGAGAAAGGCAGCCCCTGTTTTCATCCGTGCGTCGCTGGGCGTACTTTAGCTTGCGCGTATTCGCGGCGGTTGCGGTGACGATGCCGGTGCTTGGTCTGCGGTTGAGCCATGTCGACGGCTATAAGATCGAATTCGCCGCTGCCAGCGCCAAGAGCGGAAACAATGGCAATGGTAACGGTGGTGGCAACGGTAGTGGTAACGGTAGTGGTAACGGTAATGGCTCAGGCGGCAACGCCGGGAATGGCAACGCCAACGGAAAGGGAAAAAATGGTGCCGGCGACAACGCCCCCGGTAGCCAAGCTCCCAGTAGCCAAGTCAATGCCGCTGGCGACACGGTGACGGTACAGGGCGCCAAAATCCAGGTCGTGCATCGCGATGGATTCAGCGAAAGCATCGAGGCCGGCCGCTTCACTATGAAGGATCCGCTTGGAAGGACAATTGTCGAACGCGCCGTAAGGGCCTCCGACATTGCTCGTCTGAAAGGGCTGTAACTGTTGGTTCGCCAACCAGCATCCGACCTTCAGACAAGCCCCGATCTCCCTATACAAGACCCGTTTTGGGCGCGTGCATAAGAATGGCTGCTTCGGTGCGGTTTCGCACCTTTAGCTTTTGAAATATCCGAGTCATGTGGTGTTTTACCGTTTTCTCCTGCAGGTTGAGACGTTTGGCGACTTCTTTATTGCTCAGTCCTTCGCCTACCAAGGAGATTATCCCAAGCTCGCGTCCCGAGAGATTCGCAACGAGATCGGTTGTGCGCTTTTCCGGCCGGATCAGTTCATTCAAAAGCTGCGCTGACAGGGTCGGCGAAACATATTTTTTTCCTGCGGCTATATAAGTCAGCACCTCGGCCAGCGATGCCGCCCCAATCCCTTTCAGCACATATCCGCGTACGCCCAGCCTGAGCGCCGTTGCCAGATCGGCGTTCGCCTCCGAGACGGTGAGCATGACGATCTTGCAGTCAGGCTGAGTTGCAAGAATATTTTCCGCTGCGGCCAGACCCCCTCCCGGCAAACTGATGTCGAGCAGCAATATGTCGGGATTTGCCAAGGCCGCAAGCTGTTCGGCATCCGTCGCGGTTTCGCCCGCACCAACGACTTCGAAGCCGCCGATTTCGGCGAGGCTGCGAGCCACACCCTCGCGAAACAGCGGATGATCATCAACAATGGCAATCCTTATGGGAGCGGTCATTTCTGGTCCTCGATGTTGAGCGTTATGGTCAGCCGGGTCCCCCTGGGGCTCGAAAAGGTCTCGAAGTGACCTCCGATACTTTCGATACGTTCCCTCATACCGGCGAGTCCAAGTCCTTCACACGATCCCGACTGGAATCCAGGGCCGTGATCAAGCACTTGAATGAGGAGCTTGCCCTGCGTCACTCTCGCCTTAACAGCCTGCCCCTTGCCCAGACCGTGTCGCCAGGCATTGTTTAGCCCCTCCTGCGCGAAGCGAAAGATGCTTATTTTCTCGGAGGTCCCCAGGTCGGGCAGGCGAGATGGCAGTGAAAGCGATACGGAAGAGGCTGTACGGCGTTCATGTTCGGCAACCGCAAGCCGCAATATCTCCGCGACTGTCGAAGCTTCGATCTGTGGCAGCACGAGGCCGGTGCAGATGGCGCGGATCTCCCGCATCGCCTCATCCAACGTATGATGGATATCGGCGATCTCGGTCTTGCGGTGGCTTGGGGATGCGGCGGGATCGAGCAGCAGAGGGCTGTCCATGCGCAGCGCAGCCAGTGCGACGAGCTGAGCTGGACCGTCATGCAAATCAGACCCGATGCGACGCAAGTAACGTTCGTTGATTGCCGTTGCGCGGCGCGACGCCTGCTGGACGCGCTCCCGCAAAGCGGAATTCTGCTCCAAAAGCAACTGAAGCTCCGCCACTTGTGTCTCAAGCGCTGAACGCTGCGTTTCGATAGTGCTGCTGCCGCGAAGCACGATTCCCGAGAGCATCGCCAAGGCGACCGCGGTCGCGCCAGCCACGAGCAGCCAGCTCGACCATAGTGCCGAGTTTAAAGTGCCCTGAAGATCGTCGGCTATCTCGTAGAACTCGGAAACGGCCACAACATCGCCCGACCACGGCTCTCGAACCGGATTGTAGATCTCGAGCAGCGAGGCGGTGGGGCTCTTCCGTTCCTTCCTTTCATTTTCGTCCAGATCATTGAATTGCGCCACCACGTTTCCGCCGAACGCATGCAGCAAGTTCGCATTTGGCTCGAAGGTCTGGCCAATAAGAGCCGCGTCTTTGGCGTACAGCACCTTGCCATCACGCCGCCAAAGCACGAACGACGCCAGTTTTTTTCCGAGAGCACCCTGGTCCAGGGTTTCATCGAGTGCCCGTTTAACGGTGTCGCTGAGCTGCTGGCTTTTGCGCATATCCGGCAGGATTGGCGCGATGACACTGTCGACGTAAAGCGCGGTCGTGCTTGCAGAGTTGCGGATCACTCCATCTCGTATTTGCGAGGTGACCCATAGGCCGACGACCAGCATCAGCGACAGCAGCCCAATGCTTCCGACTATGATGAACTGCCAAGCCAACGATAGCCTGTTCCAGTTTTGATAGAGACTATCAATGTAGCGCACGTCTCAACCGACCCCGCGAGCTTTGGCCGTGCCAAAATCCTAAGCCATCCTACAACTAGAACGGTCGATGGTGCGAGCAAGCGCTAGGTTGAATTGCCGGGGAAACCGCAATTTCAGGGCATGATCCCACCGCCACCCGCGGGGAACGGCGGTGGGATCAGCGTTACTGTATGATCTTGACGATCTTCCGCGTGCCGGGGTCGACCAGCACGGTTCGCCCGTCGACCACAACGTAGCGATACTTGACGCTCGGCACTTCATGCAGTTCCACCGTGTCGGGAATGGCGGTCCCCACGTTCAATTCGACACCTGGAATCTTCACCGACGCAAGGGGCTGCTTTTTCACGTATTCGCGCACAACCGTTTCCTGCTCCGGCGCGATGATGACGTCTTGAGCAGCAACTACGCCCGCGCTCGCGAGCAGCAAGAATCCGGCAATTGCGGTCGACTGGTACATGGTCGTCATGATTCTCTCCTTCATGCGAGCAACGCTCATGCATCTTGCGCGAGCTCGATTCCGATACGGTGGTGTTGGTGAGGTTGATACACACCGCAAGCCGAACGGGCTTTTCGCGGCTGCGTTCCCGTGTGGGGCTTCGGTCCGGGCGTCATCGGGCCAATGGACGATAGGGGGAGGGGCCAAAGTCTGGTGCCAGGCTGTAGAGGTCCTAGAGCCTCCTCAGGGCGGAACACAGGGTTCTCGGCATCGTTGAGATCAGCACTTGTGGGAGGCGTTAATGGACAACAGCGTCCATCAGGCACGATGGTTGCTCTTGCCTGTTTTCGGGGTAGCCATCCTGGTCATGACGACGGGAGTACTTCTAAGCTTGTGAGGCTGGTGTGGGATCACAAGCTCAGCAGATGTTACGTTGCATTGATTGTTTGATGCAATTTGTAGGTTGATTGTTGCAAAATTACTTCCTACATTCATTGGTCTTCTTAGAAGACCGATTTTATTCACAAAATGTGGAACAAAGTATTTTTGGCAGAGTTGGCTAGGCTGAGGGACGGACTCTTTAAGGAGAAAGCAGATGAAACATGTGTTGATCACGAGCATGATTGCGCTTGGCGTCGGGTGCGGCGCCGCGATCGCCCAGACCCAGGCCGTGCAGCCGAGCGGCGGCGACAACTGTGCCGCCGGCGCGGCCGATTGCCAGAACGGCGGCAAGGCCGGCGAACAGGCGCAAGGCAAGATGAAGTCACAGACCGATCAGAATGCACAGGGCCAGGCTGGCGCCACGACCGATCAGCAGGCTCAGGGCAAAGCCAAGCTCAAGACGGGTGAACAGGCACAGGGCAAGGCCGGGACCAGTACCGAGCAGAATGCTCAGGGTCAGGCCGGCGCCACGACCGATCAGCAGGCTCAGGGCAAGGCCAAGCTCAAGACCGATGAACAGGCCCAAGGCAAGGCCGGGACCAGCACCGAGCAGAATGCTCAGGGCCAGACCGGCACCAGCACCGAGAAGCAGGCTCAGGGCAAGGCCAAGCTCAAGACGGATGAACAGGCCCAAGGCAAGGCCGGGACCAGCACCGAGCAGAACGCTCAGGGCCAGACCGGCACCAGCACCGAGAAGCAGGCTCAGGGCAAAGCCGGGACCAGCACCGAGCAGAACGCTCAGGGCCAGACCGGCACCAGCACGGATCAGCAGGCCCAGGGCAAGGCCGGGACCACCACCGAGCAGAACGCTCAGGGCAACACAAACGTTCAGACCGACCAGGGCAATACGGCCTCGATCAACAACGTGACCGTCGAGCAGAAGACGCAGGTCACGCAGATCATCCACGAGACCAGGGTTGAGCCGGTGAAGAACGTCGACTTCGACATTTCGGTCGGCATCGAGGTGCCGCGGCACAAAGTGCGCCTGCACCGTCTGCCGGCGCGCATTGTCAAGATCGTCCCGGCCTACGAATCCTATGAGTACTTCGTGCTGGCCGACGGGCGCATCGTCATCGTCGACCCGGATACGTACAAGATCGTGCTGATCCTGACGTGACACGGCAGTGGCTCTTGTTCCCGGCGCGGTGCGATTGAGGGGTATCGTATGCGCCGCGGTGGCCCGCCGACCAGAGGCGGCGGGCCACTTGCTTTGTCTTTCGCATCGCGCGTTTTTCCCGTTGACACCTTGCCTTTCACCCTCGTAGTGTCCGCCACGATGAAAAAGGCACTCATTCTCGTAGGAAAGCGCGTGGGCAAGGCGGTGTAACCGCCGGGCGAAAACCTCCCATGCGCAACACACAGGCTCCCATCGGGGGCCTTTTTTATTGCCGAAACACGACTAAACGACCAGCAATCGCCTCATGGCTAGAAGTACGGGACCAGACCGATGAGCAACGGACAGAACGAACGGCGCGAAATGCCAAACAGGGAAATGACTGGCGCCGAAATGGTGGTGCAGGCGCTGAAGGACAACGGCGTCAAGCATGTCTTCGGTTATCCCGGCGGCGCGGTGCTTCCGATCTATGACGAAATCTTCCAGCAGGACGAGGTCGAGCACATCCTCGTCCGCCACGAGCAAGGCGCAGGGCATGCGGCCGAAGGCTATGCCCGCTCGACCGGCAAGGCCGGCGTCATGCTGGTGACCTCCGGCCCGGGCGCCACCAATGCGGTGACGCCGCTGCAGGATGCGCTGATGGATTCGATCCCGCTGGTCTGCCTGACCGGGCAGGTGCCGACTTCGCTGATCGGCTCCGACGCGTTCCAGGAGTGCGACACGGTCGGCATCACGCGCCCCTGCACCAAGCACAACTGGCTGGTGAAGGACGTCAACGAATTGGCCGCCACCATCCATGAGGCCTTCCATGTCGCGACGACCGGCCGCCCCGGCCCGGTGGTGGTCGACATTCCGAAGGATGTGCAGTTCGCCAAAGGCATCTATGTGCCGCCGCAGGCGGCGCCGCGCACCAGCTACCAGCCGAAGCTCCAGGGCGACCTGGAAAAGATCAAGGCCGCCGTCGAACTGATGGCCAGCGCCAAGAAGCCGATCATCTATTCGGGCGGCGGCGTCATCAACTCCGGTTCGGAAGCCAGCCATCTGCTGCGCGAACTGGTCGACCTCACCGGCTTCCCGATCACCTCGACGCTGATGGGCCTCGGGGCCTACCCGGCATCGGGCAAGAACTGGATGGGCATGCTGGGCATGCACGGCACTTATGAAGCCAATATGGCGATGCATGATTGCGACGTGATGGTCTGCATCGGCGCGCGCTTCGACGACCGCATCACCGGACGGCTGACCGCCTTCTCGCCCAATTCGAAGAAGATCCACATCGACATCGATCCATCGTCGATCAACAAGAACGTGCACACGGAAGTGCCCATCATCGGCGATGTCGGCCGGGTGCTGGAGGACATGGTGCGGCTGTGGCGGGCGAGCGGCAAGGCCGACAAGAAGGCGCTCCATCCCTGGTGGGAGCAGATCGCCAAATGGCGCGCGCGTGACTCGCTCGCGTTCAAGATGAACCACGATGTGATCATGCCGCAATATGCCATCCAGCGGCTCTACGAACTGACCAAGGACATGGACACCTACATCACCACCGAGGTCGGCCAGCACCAGATGTGGGCGGCGCAGCACTATCATTTCGAGAAGCCGAACCGCTGGATGACGTCGGGCGGGTTGGGCACGATGGGATACGGCCTGCCGGCGGCGCTCGGCGTGCAGATCGCGCACCCGGATGCGCTGGTCATCGACATCGCAGGCGATGCCTCGGTGCAGATGACGATGCAGGAGATGAGCGCGGCGGTGCAGCACAATGCGCCGATCAAGATCTTCATCCTCAACAACCAGTATATGGGCATGGTGCGCCAGTGGCAGCAATTGCTGCACGGCAACCGTCTGTCGCATTCCTACACCGAAGCGATGCCCGACTTCGTCAAGCTGGCCGACGCATATGGCGGTCATGGCATTCGCTGCGAGAAACCGGACGAGCTGGACGATGCGATCAAGGAGATGATCGCGGTGAAGAAGCCGGTGCTGTTCGATTGCCGGGTGGCGACGCTCGCCAACTGCTTCCCGATGATCCCGTCGGGCAAGGCGCATAATGAAATGCTCCTGCCCGACGAGGCGACCGATGAAGCCGTGGCCAACGCCATCGACGCCAAGGGCAGGGAACTGGTCTAGGTCCAAGCCGGGGCATGGCTGTCGCGAGAAGCCGTGCGCAAACAGAGAATTAGCTCAAAGTCTGAAATCGAGATTCATGTCATGAACGCACAGCTTCAACCGACCGGCTCCGCCTATTTCATCGCCAAGGAAACGGAGAAGCCGGAGAACCACACGCTCTCCGTGCTGGTCGACAATGAGCCCGGCGTGCTTGCCCGGGTCATCGGCCTGTTTTCCGGCCGCGGTTATAACATCGAGAGCCTCACCGTCTCCGAGACCGAACACGAGAAGCACCTGTCGCGCATCACCATCGTGACGCGCGGCACGCCGCATGTGCTGGAGCAGATCAAGCACCAGCTCGAACGCATCGTGCCGGTGCACCGCGTCGTCGATCTCACCGTGCGCTCGCACGAGTTCGGCCAGGAGCGGCCGCTGGAACGCGAGTTGGCGCTGGTCAAGGTCGCCGGCACCGGCGAAGCCCGCGTCGAGGCGCTGCGTCTGGCGGACGCTTTTCGCGCTTCGGTCATCGACGCCAACACCGAGCACTTCATCTTCGAGATTACCGGCAAGGGCTCGAAACTCGACCAGTTCATCGCCATCATGAAGCCGCTCGGCCTGGTCGAGATCTGCCGCACCGGCGTGGCGGCGATGAACCGCGGCCCGCAAGGGATGTAGGCCTTCATGCGCACGGCGGAGCGCTTTGGACCAATCGAATGAAGTTGCTTCCAACGCCCTGTCGACTTAAGTCAGCATTGCTGACCTTTGTGAGCCGTCATGACCCTCGACGCTTTCCTTGCACTTTTGGTCTACGCCTTCGTGACCTCGATCACGCCGGGGCCGAACAACCTCATGCTCTTGGCGTCGGGCGTGAATTTCGGCCTCGTCAGAACCATTCCGCATATGCTGGGCATCAGCATGGGTTTCCTGGTGCTGTTGCTTGCCGTCGGCTTTGGTCTGGGCGCGGTGCTGACGGCGTTTCCGGGCTTGCACACCGGATTGAAGATCGCCGGCGCTGCCTATCTGCTCTATCTCGCCTGGAAGATCGCCATGTCGCGCTCGCTGTCCAGCAAGGGTGAGACGGAGGCACGGCCGATGCGCTTCATCGAGGCAGCCGCATTCCAGTGGGTCAATGCGAAAGCCTGGGTGATGGCGATCACCGCCATGGCCGTCTACTCCAATCCGGACCACCCGTTCCTGTCGCTGGCGCTGACCGCGATCGCCTTCACCGTCGTCAACCTGCCGAGCGTCTCGGTGTGGGCCGGCTTCGGCACGGCACTGCGCGGATTCCTGTCGGATCCGGTGCGGCTGAAATGGTTCAATATCGCCATGGGCGTGCTCTTGGCGGCGACGCTCTGGCCGATGCTGAAATAGACGCACCCGGCCTGGAAATCTCAACTGCATCCTGGCTGGTTTTCCGACTGTTGAGCCGGCTGCATAGTCATTGTGCAGTGCACATTAAATCTTCGTAATGCCGTGTTTTGGCCCTTTTCCGACAAATGTGCGTCCTATCTACTTCGGCGAGATCGCGGCAAGGCGCCGCTGATTGGGTAGAATGAGACCACCGGGTTCGGCGTGTCGGATCATAGGGCTTTTAGTCGATGCGCGGAAAAGTCGTTCTGGCGGTGGTGGTGGCAGCGGCCTGTGTCGCCGCGGCATGGGTCTATTTTTCGCCGGCGGCAATGAGCAGTCTGCAGCAGATGCTGCCGGGCGCCAGGCAGACGGCAGCAGCGGACAAGCCGGCTGGATCGGACAAGGCTTCGGCCGACAAGGCTGGGGGCAAATCCGGCGCCGGCGGTAATGCCACCCGTTCGGCCTCGATCGTTTCCGCCACCGCGACGACAGCCGATTTCCCGATCCGCCGCTATGCCATCGGCTTCGTGTCGTCGCCGGCCGTGGTCAACATCAACGCCCGCGTGTCCAGCCAGATCGTATCGATCGACGTCAAGGACGGCCAGATGGTGAAGGCGGGCGACCTTTTGTTCTCGCTCGACGACCGGGCGCTCAAGGCGCAGCTTGCCAAGGATCAGGCGACGCTGGCCAAGGACCAGGCCCTGCTAACCAGTTCGGGCTCCGACCTTCAGCGCGCCAAGGATCTCGTCGCCAAGCAGGCCGGCACGCAGCAGACTTACGACCAGGCGGTGGCGGCGCAAAAGGCTGCGGCGGCGACGGTCGATGCCGACAAGGCGACGATCGACGCCGACAATGTCCAGCTCGGCTTTGCCAGCATCAAGGCGCCGATTGCCGGCCGGCTGGGCGCGGTCAACGTTTCGGTCGGTGACCTGGTTACCTTGAGCAACGGCAACTCGAGCACGGCCACGCCGCTGGTGACGATCACCGAGATGGATCCGCTGCAAGTCAACTTCAACCTGCCGGAGAGCAACCTGGCGCTGCTGCACAAGGCGCTGGCCAACCCGCAGCAAGGCGCGGTGACGCTGACCAAGGATGGCGATCCGACGCCGATCGGCAACGGCACGCTCGACTTCGTCGATTCCAGCGTCGACACCGCGTCCGGCACCATCGCGACACGGGCGAGCATTCCCAACGCCGATCTTTCACTGTGGCCCGGCCAGTATGTGAATGTCGTGCTCGACGCCGGCATCATGCCGCAGATGACATCCATCCCGACCGTTGCCGTGCAGCCCAGCCAGAAGGGGCCGTTCGTCTATGTCGTCAAGCCCGACAACACGGTCGAGATGCGGCCTGTGCAGGTGGCGCTGACCGAAGGCGAAAACAGCGCCATCAGCGAGGGAGTCAACCCAGGCGAGAAGGTTGTCGTCGAGGGCCAGACCAGGCTGAAGGACGGCGCCGCCGTGCATGAAGGCAAGGCAACTGCCGGCGGTCAGGCCGCGCCCAAGGTCGCCGAAGCGGCTAAGGCCGGTGGGGCCGCCCAATGATTTCCGAATTCTGCATACGCAGGCCTGTCGCCACGCTGCTGATGTCGTTCGCCCTCGTGCTGGGCGGGCTGTTTGCCTACAAGTTCCTGCCGGTGGCGGCATTGCCGAGCGCCGAATTCCCGGTCGTCAACGTCTCGGCCAACCTGGCCGGCGCGTCACCCGAAACCATGGCCACTTCGGTGGCGACGCCGCTGATCAAGCAGTTCGCCACCATTGCCGGCATCGATTCGATCTCAACCAGCAATTCGCTGGGACGCACGTCGATCGCCATCCAGTTCGTGCTCAACCGGGATATCGACGCGGCGGCCGCCGACGTGCAGGCGGCGATCGCGCGCACGCAGCGGCAACTGCCGCCCGAGATGACAGCGCCGCCGAGTTATCGCAAGGTCAATCCGGCCGACGCGCCGATCCTGCTGATGTCGCTGGTCAGCGACACCGTTCCGCTCACCGATCTCGACGCCTTCGCCGAAAACGTCATCTCGCCCTCGCTGTCGACCATCGACGGCGTGGCGCAGGTGTCGATCTTCGGCCAGCAGAAATATGCGGTGCGCGTGCAGATCGACCCGACGGCGCTGGCGGCGCGCGGCATTTCGATCGACCAGCTGCAGACGGCAATCGCGTCGGCCAACTCCAACACGCCGCTCGGCGTCTTGCAGAACGACAAGCAGCAGCTGACCATCACGGCCAATACGCAGCTCACCGATGCCGCCGGGTTCTCCAACCTCATCATCGCCACCAAGAACGGCCATCCGGTGCGGCTGGGCGAGGTGACGCGCGTCATCGACTCGGTCGAGACCACGACGACTGCAAGCTGGTATGACGGCACGCGCGCCATCATTCTGGCGGTGCAGCGCCAGCCCGACGCCAACACGGTCGACGTCGTCGACAAGGTCAAGGCGATGCTGCCGTCGTTCAGGGATCAGATGCCGGCCGCCGCCGACATCAGGCTGCTCAACGACCGCTCGACCTCGATCCGCCAGGCCGTCGACGACGTCCAGTTCACGCTGCTTCTGACCATCGCTTTGGTGGTGATGGTGATCTTCGTCTTCCTGCGCCGTGTCACCGCAACCATCATTCCGGCCGTGGCGGTGCCGATCTCGCTGATCGCGACGCTCGGCGCCATGTTCCTGTTCGGCTTTTCCATCGACAACATCTCGCTGATGGGCCTGACGCTAGCCGTAGGCCTCGTCGTCGACGACGCCATCGTCATGCTGGAAAACATCTTTCGCCACATGGAGGAGGACGGTCTCTCGGCCTTCGATGCCTCGCTGAAGGGCGCGCGCGAAATCGGCTTCACCATCATCTCGATCTCGATCTCGCTGGTGGCGGTGTTCATCCCCGTGCTTCTAATGGGCGGCGTCATCGGCCGCATCTTCAACGAATTCGCCGTCGTGGTGACGGTCGCCATCCTGGCTTCGATGTTCGTGTCGCTGACACTGACGCCAATGCTGTGTTCGCGCTTGCTGTCGGTGACCAAGGCCGATCGCGACAAGCATGCCCCCGGCCACAAGCAGGATATCGTCACCCGCGGTTATGACCGGCTTTTGACCTTCTGCCTGCGCCACACTTTTCTGGTGTTCCTCGTCTTCGCCGGCACGGCGGCAGGGTCGGTCTGGCTGATCGAGGTCTCGCCGAAAGGCTTTTTCCCGCAAGAGGATATCGGTCAAATCTCGGTTACGACGATCGCCAGGCAGGACATCTCCTACGACGCCATGGTCAAGCTGCAGAACCAGGCGGCAAGTGTCTTCTCGCATTCGCCCTATGTCTCGCATGTCGCCTGGTCAGCCGGCGGCGGCAACAATGCGCTGAACCAGGGCCAGCTCTATGTGCAGCTGAAGGACAAGAGCCAGCGCCCCGACATCGACAAGGTGCTGTCGGATCTGCGGCGGCAACTGGCCACTGTGCCGGGGATCGATGCCTATATGCAGCCGGTGCAGAACCTGCGGCTTGGCGCGCGTTCTTCCGCCAGCGCCTACCAGCTCGTCGTTCAGGGCCTCGATACCGGCCTGACCGACACATGGGCGCAAAAGCTCAACGATGCGATGGCGGCCGATCATGCGAACTTCACCGACGTCACCAGCGATCTGCAGAACAATTCATTGCAGGCGACGCTGGTGGTCGATCGCGACAAGGCGGCGTCGCTCGGCATCGACACCGACACGCTGCGCTCCAGTCTCTATGGCGGCTTCGGCACGGAGCAGGTCTCGACGATCTTTGGCTCGGCCGACAGCTACGAAGTCATCATGGAGCTCGATCCCAACATCGAATGGTCGCCCGAGCGCATGCTGGCCATCCAGGTCAGGACGGCAAGCGGCAGCCTGGTGCCGCTCGGCGCCTTTGCCCGGGTCGACCGCACCGCC
Organism: Mesorhizobium sp. M0317; assembly: GCF_040321555.1. Classification (NCBI taxonomy): domain Bacteria; kingdom Pseudomonadati; phylum Pseudomonadota; class Alphaproteobacteria; order Hyphomicrobiales; family Phyllobacteriaceae; genus Mesorhizobium; species Mesorhizobium sp. M0317. Next base: position 54,992 of record NZ_JAMYRV010000044.1, read on the forward strand.
GGCGCGCTGACGGTCAACCAGCTCGGCCAGCTGCCCGCGGTGACCATCTCCTACAACCTGCCGCAAGGCGTGGCGCTGGGCGACAGCACGGCCCGCATCGCCGCGCTGAAGGAGCAGATCGGCATGCCGCCGGCGATTTCGACCAGCTTTGCCGGCACCGCCAAGACCTTCCAGGATTCGCTGGCCAATCAGGGCCTGCTGATCGGCGGCGCCATTCTGACCATCTATATTGTACTCGGCATCCTCTATGAGAGCTTTATCCATCCGCTGACCATTCTGACCGGCCTGCCTTCGGCGGTGCTGGGCGCCGTGGTCGCGCTGCGCTTTGCCGGCATGGACCTGTCGGTGATCGCGGTGATCGGCATCCTGATGTTGATCGGCATCGTCAAGAAGAACGGCATCATGATGGTCGACGTCGCGCTGGAGCTGCGACGAGAAGGCATGTCGGCCAAGGAGTCCATACACAAGGCGTGCCTGATGCGTTTCAGGCCGATCATGATGACGACGTTGGCGGCACTGATGGGCACGTTCCCAATCGCGCTCGGTACCGGCGCCAGTGCCGAACTGCGCCAGCCCCTCGGCGTCGCCGTGGTCGGCGGCCTCCTGGCGTCGCAGGCGCTGACGCTGTTCGTCACCCCGGTGATCTATGTCTATTTCGAGAATTTCTCCGGCTGGTTGATGGGCTTTTTCTCCTCGAAGAAGAACAAGCCGGCGCTGCATGCCGTCGCGACCGGCGAGCAGGCGTCGCTGTTCGGCCCCGAGGACCGGCTCATCGAACCCCAGAAGGCCGCCGCCGAATAGGCGATAGCCCGTGGCCCAAGCCGTCATGCTTGCGGCCATGGGCTGGCGATCCTAGTCTGCGGTCATGTCCCATGATCATGACCACGACAACGAACTTGACCCGTTTGCGGCGCGCGTGCGCGCGCTGGAGACCATCCTCACCGAAAAAGGCCTGATCGATCCGGCGGCGATCGACGTCATCGTCGACACCTACGAGACCAAGATCGGGCCGCGCAACGGCGCCAGGGCGGTGGCGAAAGCCTGGAGCGATCCGGCCTTTGCCGAGTGGCTGAAGCGCGACGCGACTGCGGCGATCACCTCGCTGGGCTACACCGGCCGCCAGGGCGAGCACATGCAGGCGGTGTTCAACACGGACGAGACGCACAACCTCGTCGTCTGCACGCTGTGCTCCTGCTATCCGTGGTCGGTGCTCGGCCTGCCGCCGGTCTGGTACAAGGCGCCGCCCTATCGCTCGCGCGCCGTGATCGATCCGCGCGGCGTGCTGGAGGAGTTCGGGCTGACCTTGCCGGCGGAGAAAAAGATCCGCGTCTGGGATTCGACTGCCGAACTGCGCTATCTCGTGGTGCCGATGCGGCCTAGCGGTACCGAAGGCTGGAGCGAGGACCAGCTCGCCGAACTGGTCAGCCGCGATGCGATGATCGGCACGGCGGTGGCTAAGGAACCCGGGACAAAGAAGGTACCGGCATGAACGGGCCGCAGGATCTAGGCGGACAGATGGGTTTCGGGCCGGTCGTGCCCGAAAAGGACGAACCGTATTTTCATACGGATTGGGAGAGGCGGGCGCTGGGCGTGACGCTGACCGCCGGCGCCATGGGCGCCTGGAACATCGACGAGAGCCGGCACGCCAGGGAATCGCTGCATCCGGCCGTCTATTATTCCTCAAGCTACTACCAGATATGGATCAAAGCGCTCGAGGTGCTGCTGAAGCGCCATGGCTTCGTCAGCGAGCGCGATCTGACGGAGGGTCGGGCGGTCGATCCGGCTGCGACTCCCAAAAGGGTGCTGAAGGCCGAAAACGTGCCGGCGGTGCTGGCCAAGGGCAGTCCCTGCGACCGGCCGGTCGAGACGGCGCCGCTCTTCAAGGCCGGCGATCCGGTGCGGACAAGGAATTTCAATCCCACCGCCCACACAAGGCTGCCGCGTTATGCGCGCGGCAAGCACGGAATCATCGAGGCCGTGCGTGACGGCTTCGTCTTTCCTGACAGCAACGCGCGTGGCAACGGTGAAAACCCGCAATGGGTCTATACCGTGGTCTTCGATGGCTTGGAAATCTGGGGCGAGGGCGCCGACTCGACGCTGACCGTCTCGATCGATGCCTGGGAGAGCTATCTTGAGCCGGCCTGAAGGTGCATTGCCGGCGGGTCTGGACGAACCGGTATTCGCCGAACCCTGGCAGGCCGAAGCCTTCGCCATGACGGTGGCGCTGCATGACAAGGGCTTGTTTTCGTGGAGCGAATGGGCCGATGCGCTGTCGGCGCAAGTGAAGAAGCCGGGCGCCGCAAGCGACGGCCACGACTATTACGAGCACTGGCTGGCAGCGCTGGAAACGCTGCTGGCGACCAAGGGCGTCGCCGGCAAAAACGATGTCGACACGCTCGCCGCCGCCTGGGAACGCGCCGCGCATGCAACCCCGCACGGCAAGCCGATTTTGTTGGAGAACGATCCGGGGATTGGTGAGGGATGAAGTCCTCGCGATGTTTGCGCCGCCCCTCACCTGCCTGCCGGCATCCTCTCCCCGTACGACGGGGAGAGGGTCGCTCGCGTCCATGGTTTCGCCAATCTCAAGCATCTCATGATGGCGCCGAGGCTGCGGCCAGCCTTTTTCTCCCGGTCAGTATACGGGGAGAAATGCCCGGCAGGGCAATGAGGGGCAGCGCTGGCGGTTTGTCATTATCTGAAGCTATTGCCCTCCGTTCTCAATGCTTGTTCCCTTTACGTTCGGTTTCGGCGCTGTTAGCCTGAGCGCCTCCGGCATTGATGGTGGCGGCCTTGTCTTTCCCTTGCGAATCCGGTCTCTCGCGCTGATGGAATTCTCTCCCCAACAGGATGAGGCGTTGAAGGCGGTGGCGCGCTGGCTGAAAGAGGGCCGGCCGCAGGTCTTCCGGCTGTTCGGCTATGCCGGCACCGGCAAGACCACGCTGGCGCGCTATTTTGCCGAGCATGTCGACGGCCAGGTGCAGTTCGCCGCCTTCACCGGCAAGGCGGCGCAGGTGCTGCGCTCCAAGGGCGCGGTCAATGCCCGCACCATCCATTCGTTGATCTACCGGCCGAAAGGCGAGGAATCGGTGTCGGACGAGGTGACCGGCAAGACCTCGATGTCGCCGACCTTCTCGCTCAATCGGCAAAGCCCTATTTCACGGGCGAAGCTGGTGGTCATCGACGAATGCTCGATGGTCGACGAGCAGCTTGGTCGCGACCTTCTGAGTTTTGGCACGCCGATCCTGGTGCTTGGCGATCCGGCGCAGCTGCCGCCGATCTCGGGCGGCGGCTTTTTCACCGAGCATGAGCCGGATGTGCTCTTGACCGAAATCCATCGCCAGGCGCGCGACAATCCGATCATCCAGCTGGCGCTCGACGTGCGCGAGGGCCGCGAGTTCATGCGCGGCGACTACGGCAGCGCGCAGGTCATCGGCAAGGAGGACGTCACCCAGGAGCTGGTGCTGAAGGCGGACCAGGTGTTGGTCGGCACCAACCGCACACGCCGCCGCTACAATCAGCGCCTGCGCGAGCTGAAGGGTTTCAATGCCGATTATCCGCAGGCCGGAGACAAGCTGGTCTGCCTGCGCAACGATCCCGCCAAGGGCCTGCTCAACGGTTCGCTGTGGAAGGTGATGACCTCGTCGCGCGAGACGGTGAAGCCGGGCATCAACCTTCTGGTCTCGCCCGAGGAGGACGATCCCGACCGCGGCGTCGCCAAGATCAAGCTGCTCAAGTCGGCTTTCGAGGATCCGGACGCCGATATCCCCTGGCAGCAGAAGAAGCGCTTTGACGATTTCGACTATGGCTACGCGCTGACCGTGCACAAGGCGCAGGGTTCGCAGTGGAACGATGTCGTGCTGTTCGACGAGAGTTGGGCGTTCAAGGAAACCCGCCAGCGCTGGCTCTATACTGCCATAACGCGGGCGGCAGAGCGGCTGACGATTGTTAGATAGCTGGCGTTAGATAGCCGGCGTCAGGTAGCAGCCGGCGCAGCAGGGCTGAGTGGCGTCGCACCCAGCCATTGCCAGGCATCCGCTTCATCCTCGGCCGCGAAGTGCCTGAACTCGATGGGTGGCGAAGCCGGAAGGAAGTTCCGCGCATCCGCTATCCAGTCGGGCTCACCGATCGTCGCGCACCGGGCGATATGCTCTAGGGCGTGCACCGTGCCCTGTTTCAGCGTCTCGTCGTCCATATCGATCCAGTCGACGCCCTCATGATCGACCAGCCGCACCAAGACATCGATCCTCGGGTGCAGCGCGTAGGCAGCCTCCAGCAATCCGAACAGATTTTCGCCGTCGGCGGCCGATACATGGCCGACGACGTCGATGGCGAAAAGGTCCTCACGGTCGGTTTCGAGGCGGCGGATCGCGGGCACGGATTGGAGAAAATTCATTGGCTGGGTTCCCCCTTGCGAGCAGATGTCATCACTGGAACACCCGAAAGCCCCTGTCTGTTCCCATCAAAGGCAGTATAGATGCGCTGCACAAACAGCCGGACCTCACGCCATGCCCGCGAAACTCTCGGTCAATCTCAACGCCATCGCCATGCTGCGCAACCGCCGCGACCTGCCGTGGCCAAGCGTCACCGGGCTCGGCCGCCTGGCGCTGGCGGCCGGCGCGCACGGGCTGACGGTTCATCCGCGGCCCGACGAGCGCCACACCAGGCATTCCGACCTGCCGGAGATCCGGGCGCTGATCGACGACGAGTTTCCCAAGGCGGAGTTCAACATCGAGGGCTACCCGACCGAGGATTTTCTGGCGCTTGTGGAAAGGCACCAGCCGGAGCAGGTGACGCTGGTGCCCGACGATCCGGCGCAGGCGACATCAGACCATGGTTGGAACTTTGCCGCCGAGGCGGCGTTCCTTAACCCGATCGTCAAGCGTCTGAAAAAAGGGGGCTTCCGCGTGTCGTTGTTTTCCGATCCGGATCCCACCGGCGTCAATGCCGCGCGCGACACCGGCGCCGACCGCATCGAGCTCTATACCGGGCCCTACGGCAGCTACCATTCCGATTCCGCCAAGGCGCGGAAGGAGCTGGAAAGATTGGGAAAAACCGCGGATGCCGCACTCGCCGCCGGGCTCCAGGTCAATGCCGGGCACGATCTGGTGGTGAACAACCTCCCGGCATTGGCAAAGCGCATTCCGGCATTGGCCGAAGTGTCTATCGGACACGGGTTGACAGCCGATGCGTTGGAGTATGGCATGGCCGGCACGGTGGGGCGGTTTCTGAAGGCTTGCGGTTGGTAGCGGTGGAAGGCTCGTGTCGAAGGTGATATCGCATGACAGCAAGCAAGGCGCACCGCGCGGTGATCGGGGAGTAGTCGATGGCTCTTTCCAGCATCGGTAGCGAGGCTGAACCCGTCGAACAACCGAACCACTCCCACACTGAACAGCACAGCACCAAAGTTCTGATGCTGGGCGCGCTTGGCGTCGTCTACGGCGATATCGGCACCAGCCCGATCTATGCCTTCCGCGAGGCGCTTCACGCTTCGCCTGGTACCGACACGCGCATAGATGTCCTGGGCGTGCTGTCGCTGATCGTCTGGGCGCTGACGATTATCGTCACCATAAAATACGTCGCTTTCGTGCTTCGCGCCGACAACAAGGGCGAGGGCGGCACGCTGTCCCTGATGGCGCTGGCGCGCAGCGCCTATCCAAAAGGCGCCAAGCTTATCCTCGGCATCGGACTTTGCGGGGCGTCGCTTTTTTTCGGAGACGCTATCATAACTCCGGCCATTTCCGTGCTGTCGGCAGTTGAGGGCCTGGAAGTGGTGACACCGACGCTGGAGGCCTATGTCGTTCCGATCACCTTGGTCATCCTGGCATTTCTGTTCTCCGTGCAGCGCTTCGGCACGGGGAAGGTGGCGGCAGTATTCGGGCCGGTGACGGCGCTATGGTTCCTGGCCATCGGCGTTTCCGGGCTCTACCACCTGATGGATGATCCTTCGGTGCTGTTGGCGATCAACCCGTATTATGCGATCGCCTACTTAGCCGGCACGCCGACCGCCGCTTTCGTGACCGTTGGTGCAGTGTTCCTGGCGGTAACGGGGGCCGAGGCGCTTTATGTCGACCTTGGACATTTCGGGCGCAAGCCGATCGTGCTCGCGTGGTTTTCCGTGGTGTTTCCTTGCCTGCTGCTCAACTACTTCGGCCAGGGCGCCTTTGTATTGGCGAATGGCGGCAGGCCGACCAATCCATTCTTCGAGATGTTGCCGGATTGGGCGCTGATGCCAATGGTCGGCTTGGCAACGGCCGCCACCGTGATCGCCAGTCAGGCGGTGATCTCGGGTGCTTTTTCGCTGGCACGTCAGGCAGTGCAACTCAACCTGCTGCCCCGCATCGAGGTGCAGCACACGTCCGAAATGCAGAGCGGCCAGATTTATATGCCGCGCGTCAACCTGCTCATCGCCCTGGGAGTGATGCTGCTGGTTGTCGGCTTCGGCAGCTCGAGTTCGCTGGCTTCCGCTTACGGAATTTCGGTGACCGGCGAGATGCTGATGACAACCATTCTGCTGTTCGTTGTCATGCGCAATTTGTGGAAATGGCAGCTTGGGCTCGCCCTGGCATTGGCGCTGCTGTTCGGCACCATCGACATGGGTTTCTTCCTGGCGAATGTCGTCAAGATCGTGGAAGGCGGATGGGTGTCAATATCCGTTGCCTGCCTCATGGGGCTGATCATGACCACCTGGATACGCGGCAGCCGCTATCTGTTCGACAAGACCCGGCGCAACGAAATCCCGCTCGATTTCCTCGCCGGCAATCTGTTGAAGAAGAAGC
>NZ_JAMYRV010000045.1:0-60324 GCF_040321555.1 Mesorhizobium sp. M0317
AAATCGTTCTTGAGCTGGGCGGTGCGCTTCTGCTCGGTGATGTCGCGATTGTAGGTGATGACGCCAACGATGTTGCCCGACTCGTCGCGGAAGGGGGCCTTGAGCGTGTAAAGCCAACCTTGCCGGCCGTCCGGGAAAAGCGCCGGCTGGTCGATCCGCAACGTCTGCCCGGCCTCCAGCGCGCCCATCTCATCCTGCCGGAAGCGCTCGGCTACATCCCTGGGGTAGAAATCGAAATCCGTCTTGCCGATCAGATCGTCGACCGAAGCGGCGCGAACCATTTCGGCGGTGGCGGGGTTGGCGGCGATGAAGCGGCCGTCGACATCCTTTATATTCAGGCAATCCGGCAGTTCGCGAACCATGGCCCGGTAGGTCATGTTGGACATCAAGAGCTCCCGCCGACGCTGCTGCCGGTCGAGCAGGACGCCGATGATGATTGTGCTTAGGAAGCGGAACACGAGGGCCGGGAACATGCTCTGCTGCACAAGACCGGTAAGGGCTTGCGCTGGGATGACCAGGAGCGTGATAAGCCCGGCGAGAGCGACCGTTACGCTAAGACCGAATATGTCGTACATGGTGCGCGATCGGGCCGCGACGATGTGGTGCCACGCGATGCCGACAATTGCGGTAATGAGGATACCCATGACACCAGCACCTGCACCCTGCCCGCCCAGATGGGCGCGATAGGCAATGGAGCCGGCCGTGGCGATGAGCATTGCCGGCCATCCGCCGAAGAACGCGGCCGCAGCAATGAAGGCGGCGCGCAGATCGACGACGAAGCCGGAGACGGACAGGGCCGTCGCCATGGAGATGACGGCGCCAACGCACATGACCAAGCCGAGAAGCAGCGACTGCATCCGCCGCGAGAAACGCCCGGTGAAATCCGCCACAAGGTCCCAGGCGACCACGAGAATGGAGACCAGGGCAAGGTTGGCGAGGAGTGAATGCCAGATGTCGGTCATCACTTCGGCTCCTTTTCCCGACAAATACCGGCAAAACCTATCCGAGATCTAAAGAAAATACAGACGGTCGGTGGCACGGTGGTAGCGCCTTGATTGCTCGCGCTTCTCAGCAGTCAGTCAGAAGCCGTTAAGGGCGATGACCTGCGCCGACGCCCCTACTGCATTGTTCTGCTCTAACTGCTCCCGGACAGAGGCGAAGTTCCATTATGGCCGACATGACGCGCGCATAGCGGACGTTCGCGTAAGGCCGAACATAGGTATCAGCTTATCGCCATTGTACATCGAGGTTTAGGCTTGGCCCCATCATGTCACAACGGGCGGTGTCGTGCCCAAATGTTACGCTGGCCGCGCCGGATAAGTTACGTCGCCTGGGGGCGCGAAGCGGAATCGCGAAAAGGGCAAAATCCGCGGCGTCTGGCGCCGCAGCGTCGAGTATAGGAGAATTCTCGACGTTGGCCCGCTCAGCGTGCCTGAACTCCTGCGCAACTGAGGCAGAGCCATGTGCGGACGCTACACCAAAAATCTGTCGTGGTCGGAAATTCACCGGCTCTACAGACTGACGGCGCCTGCGGAGACAGGCCGCAACGACGAGCCGCGCTACAACATTGCGCCGACACAGGATGTGCCGTTCGTCACTGCCGGTGAGGATGGCAACCACCGGCTCCGTGAAGGGCGCTGGTGGCTGGTTCCTTTCTGGGCGAAGGAGATGCCCAAGGCGCGATGTTCAATGCGAGGATTGAGGGCATCGATACGGCGCCCGCCTTCCGCGATGCCTTCAGGTCAAAGCGATGTCTGATCCCTGTCGATGGCTTCTATGAGTGGACGATATCGCCAGCCGACGGCAAGAAGGATCCTTGGCAAATCTACCAGCCAGGCCACGCGCCTTTCTCGTTCGCCGGCCTTTGGGCTTACAATTCTAATCTCGACATAACCAGTTGCACCATCATCACGGAGCCTGCCGCAGACCCGATGAAGCAATTGCATGATCGACAGCCTCTCATTCGCGTGAGGTGAACACCAGCGCCGTCAACAAGTTGCCCAACGACCATCCCGGCCTGGTCGGGCCGATCAACCCCCTATGAGCGACGAACCGAGCCGGCTTGCCGAAGGCACATGACAGCGGCTCCGCGCGATCGACGGCGGGTCGACAATCATGCGTGCGAGCACCCGGGCTGCGGTGAGGATGGAGGCTTCGGCTTCGCCCGACCGAGGCAGCTATCGCACTGGTTCTGCCTGAAGCACCGCGACGAGGGCGAGCGATACCTATAAGCGCATCAATATCGCTATTTCATACGGTGACCAAGCGTGGAATGTGGCCACTTCACCGCAGGCACATGTGAGCTTGCGCACGTAGAGTTGGTTCATTAGAGAGGCCTCAAAGACAAGGGACCAACACATGACTGACGAAGACAACCATGCTGTCGAACTGGCGGAACTTACAGCGGACGTCGTTTCCGCATACGTAGCCAAGAACCCACTACCGGTTGCCAACTTGCCGACCTGATTGCATCTGTGCACGCTTCATTGTCAGCTTTGAGCAGCCAGATCGCACCGGCTTCGAAAGAGCTTGTGCCTGCAGCAAATCCAAAAAAGTCTGTATTCCCGGATTACATCATCAGCCTGGAAGACGGCCGGAAATTCCAGTCTATGAAACGCCACCTTGGCCTACTTGGCGTGACTCCCGACGAATACCGTGAGAAGTGGGGCTTGTCTCGCGATTACCCGATGGTCGCGCCGAACTACGCCGCGAAGCGATCGGCCCTTGCGAAGGCGTCTGGTCTAGGTCGGAAGGCTGAGGTTAAGGCGCCGGTGAATCGGGCGAAGAAGGCGTAGTCAGAACCCCACCTGACGCAACGTCAAGAATCAGCTATCGATTGAGTTGCGGCGGACCTGATTTTACCGCCCGGCCGGCGCTGATCAGGCAATGCTCCCATTGCGGCGCCGGCCATCTTCATGCAGATGCCACGGTCCCCCGAATTAACGGTGCACAAAGAAAAGCCCGTCGCGGCAAGCGGCAGGCTTTTTTATTGGGAATTGCGAGGACTAGAATTTGTAGGCGATGCCGAGGCGAACTTCGTTGGTCTTTAGATCAACAGACGAATCGGACGGCGCACCAAACGATTTTGAACCGAAATCAGTATAGCGGTACTCGGCGCGCAGCAGCAGATTGTCAGTCATGGCATAATCCAAGCCCGCGCCTATCGTCCATCCTGTGAACGTATCTCCGAACGAACCTGGACCGTTATTATTGTTTATGTCGATGTCGCCAAACGCAACGCCACCCGCGATATAAGGAAGAAAGCGATCAGCTGCATATCCTAGGCGAAGTCTTGCCGCCCCACTCCAATTGAGTTCTTCGGTGACGCTGGCGCCCAGAATTGGAAAACCAGGAGCGGCGAATACTTGGCCGCTGCCATCAACATTCGCATAGACGACGTCCAGTTCCGCACCAATCACGATGTTGTTCGACATCTGATAGTTGTAACCGGCGTAGACGCCTCCAAGGAACCCATCAGGGTCTGTGTCTACAAAGCCCGGTCCACCGATTTGGTCAACGCGACCATCACCCCAAGCATAGCCTGCCTGAAGGCCGACATACCCCCCTGTCCAGCTAAAGACCGGCGCGGCTTCTGCAACGATGGTATCGGCAGCAAAGGCTGACGACGTCAGCAACGACAATGACAAAGCGAAAAGCAGCTTCTTCATATGTGATCTCCCATAACTGCCTTTTTTGGTAGCAGAGCGCGCCGATTCATGCAGTTGTTTTTCTGCCACAGTTGGCGCAATTCAAAGCGCCGCCTGCACTCGCATGAGGCCCTTATCTGCCACCGGCGGCGATCGGATCGCCCCTCCCCCACGATGGGCAGCTGCTCGGCTATCCCTTGTCCAAAAGGTTCAGGCCGCGAACACTCATTCTGGTTGCCCAGAACCAGAATTAACATCGAGGAGGGTACGATAAAGGCTGTCGACCTCCTTGTCGTCGAACGCCTCGGTCAGCTCGCTTTCCGCAATCCCCTCAGCCTCCGCGTCGGCGATTAGCCGCTTTGCGAGCTGCTCGATCTCCGCTCGCTCTTTCGGCGCACCGGCGTCGGATAGATCGTGTTTTTTTATCCATTGGTTCAAGAATAGGACGGCCGGCTTGCTCATTCGGGAACACCTGGGGCAAAGTGCACGACGGCATCGACCAGCGTCCGATATAGGCTATCAACCTCTTCGTCGATCTCTTCGCGCTTGATCGTCAAGGCTTTAGCGTCGGCATACAATTTGTGCATGTACTCACTTACCGAAACGGCGTCGGTCTTAGCCGTTTCGGGGAGATTGTTGCCGATCCAGCGATCGAGAAAGTTGACGCCGCGTGTGCTCATGAAGCCTAAGCTCGATCCAGCGCTTAGGTTCCAGTAGGGCGCTCGACGGCGGCTTCGTCGACCTCGGCTTCCATTTCGTCGTTGACAGTCTTGGTCTTGCCGAAGGCGGCCACCGGCTCACCGTCAAAGCCCCGCGCAGATCATGGCCGTTCAGGAACAGAAGATCGAACGCGACCAGATAGATATCCGGTGAAGGCCGACGCAGCCCAATCACCGCCTGCATCGCGTGAAAGTCCGACAGGCCGGCATCGTTGATCACTGATCGCTTCACCTTCGAGGATAAAGTTTTCGGCGTCGATCGCCGCCGCCTCTTCGGCGAGATAGCGATATCGAGCCGTCCAGTCGAAGCCTTTCTTTGTGAAGAAGGAGATGCCGTCTTCATCCTTGATGACCTGAGTGCGGTAGCCATCAAACTTGATTTCGTGGCTCCAATCGTCGCCGGCCGGCGGCACATCGAAAAGCTCGGGCTCCATTGGCCGGATGAATTTTAAACGCATGAACACACCCACACCCCGCCATTCAATAAGCTTAAGCTAAAATGGTTCCGAAACCGGAAAACGGCTTTTGGTGCAACAAAACACGTCAATTCGACGTTGCGGGATGAGCGAAGGAGGAAAGATATGGCCGATGACAAGAGCAAGCGGGATTTTCGCGATCGGGACCGTGTCTCAGCCGACGAGGATTATGAAGTTGAATATTTCGCAACAAAGACCGGCATCACACCCCAGCAGGTCAAAGAGCTGATCGCGAAGCACGGCAACCAACGCGAGACGTTGGAGCGGGAAGCCAAGGCGCTGCGGAAACAATGACCAGGCTATCTGATCTCGGCAGGCCACTGATCGGGCACCGACATGAAGGCCCGCCCGCGAGCGAACTCGCGCATTTCCTCCCTTGCCCTGTTTGCGGGCAACAGATCGACATGCGCAATTTTCGCCAGGTCACTTATCATGCCGATCCGGAGCACGAGCCGCTCGAACTGGACGCGTAGGACGCAAAAAGCTCGACTGCTGAATCGAGTTTAATCCATGTTTGGCGAAACGTGGCGGGGCTGCACCGCCCATTCCTACGGCTGGGTAGGGTGTTCGTGCTCGGCAATCTTTTCCAACAGCTTCCGTGAAGCCTCTAGTACGCGGCGTGTCTCTTGGATGCTCGATTGTAGGGATTCCAGTTGGCAATTTAGAAAGCCGTTCACCATGACTGGGTCATCCCAACCCGCCGATTCAAATTGGCTTGCGCGGAAATGGGTCAAAAAATCAAATAGGCATGGAAACCAAAAAGCTCTTGTTGCGTTCGGCGCACTAAAAGGTCGGGAGGTTGTGCCCATGGGCACCTTTTTACCGCTGTTCGTTAAGCTGGTAGACCGTAAATCAATGACGGTTTCCTCTATCAGTGAGGCCGAGGAAGCGCTCCAGGGGCAGTGGCCAAACAAGGGTGCGGCGGCCTATAGGGATGCGTGCCGATTGATCGCGGAGGCCAAGGATGGAAGCTGCAGTCCGGCCGTAGCATTTGCGGCGTTCAAGGCCGCCGCTATCGACCAGCACTTGCTGCAGCCCGAGCCCGGCGCTCGGCATGTTCGACACAACGTGCCATAAACCATCGTGATGATTAACCGCCGTCCCCTAGTATCAAATAGGGACCGACACAGGGGAGTCTCGCTTGGTCGCGCGACGGTGGGCTCGCACCGACCGGGGCAGGTGATGCGAGCCCGGCCGAGTCTTGCGGGACCTCGACCAGCAGCGAACACCCACTCGCTGCCGTTCTATCAACAAGCCCCCAAATTTCAGGTTCCGCTAACGTACAAAAAAGCCCACGACCGTTCAGGTAGTGGGCAGTTTTGGGAGACACTGAAAAGGGAACAGTGCGACCGCCCGAAGTGTTTCGAGGCGACGATGTTCCAAGGGGATTCATAGATTCGCTGTCTCGATCTAGACTCGACCGATGAAACGATGTTTGACGATCTCTCCGAAGCACTCAAAGCTCCCCGCCAGGACGTGTGGCGCCCTGTCCGCGCCCCTCGTCGGCAAAGCTGTTCCTTGGCCTCGCCATAGGCCATGGGTGTTGGCCCTGGGATGGCGCTGGCTCGTTAGCTGCCCTTCGCCTTGCCATAGGCGTTCGGCCGCGACTCCGGCGAGTAGATCAGCCCGACTTTCTTGCTGCCGCACTAGGCGCATTTCAGCTTGGGAATGAGGTCATCGGCTCATGGCCGGCGCCTCTGGGCCGAAACGGTCGCGGAGCTTCACCAGTTCAAGCTCCTGGCACGCTGGGGTAAAGCAGTCATTCCGCCAAGCTGGACGCAAGGGGCCCGGAATGTGGCGGTAACAGAACTTATGTTGCCACGGGGCCCGGGGAGGATAGACCGCCAGCGATCACAGCCGACAGTTTACCGCGCTTCGCCAACGTCGGCTTCAAATAGATTTTCTTCACCAAGGTTTTCTCCTTAAAAATAAACCGACGACAGAAAGGCATAGAGACTCAGAAATGATAGTTGATGCCTACGCGGACCGTGTCGAAATCGATATTGTCGGTCGATGGGACAGAAGAAGGCGTGTTGAACTCGGGAGTGCCCAGGTCGACGTGCATATACTCAGCCTTGAACGACAGCTGCTGGTTCAGCGCCCATTCAAGTCCTGCGCCGGCCGCCCAGCCCCACCTGGTCTCGTCATAGCCGCATGTTGGCGTAAAGCCGCAGGCTCCCAGGTCAGCTGTGCCCTTGACCTTACCGACAGCAAAGCCGCCCGTGAGATATGGGAGGAAATTCTCGAACGCATAGCCAACGCGCACGCGGCCAGTCCCGTACCAGTCGACATCGGCTGTACAGCCTTCATTGCCGCATGGCGGCACAAACGGAACCTCAAGGGCGCTGCCGTGAATATTGGCGTATGACACGTCGCCCTCAACGCCGAACACGATCTGGCCCCGCTGCCAATTGTACCCTGTGGTCAGGCCGCCAATGAAGCCATCCGAATCAACATCGACACCGGGGGGGCCGAAATCGTAGTGATCGCTGTTCCAACCATATCCGGCTACGGCGCCAATATAGGCTCCTGACCAGTTGATGGCGCTGCTTTCAGATGGAACGATGGCCATCGGGTCTGCGGCAAATGCCGCTCCGGCCAGCATCGTCAAAATACCTGCAATTGCAATTGAAAGGCTGCGCATCATCGTCCCCACATTAACCGGATCTAATATGTACCAGAGTTCGACAAATTTACTGTCTCATTCGTGCAACACTTGAGCCTTGGTTCGTTGCGGTTCCCGAAACCGAAATCGGCCGCTATCGGCTCGCCTCCACGTGGGGCGCAAAGAAGCAGCGGATAGTCGTATTCGGGGGCGACGTGCAGATGTGATACTGGCTGTCTTCGCTCTCTAAAACGCGCTTCTTAGAGATGAAATATCGGCTCTTGGACCCAGTGCGGATGTTGAAATCGCCGCCCGGCAAAGGCTCGACATAGCGCGAGCTGATGACCCTACAATCCTTCTTGTCGCAGCATTCATAACGGGTGACCGGATCATGGTAGCCGGTATACCAGTTATGAGCGACGGCGAGCGCGATCAAGAAGAGCTTCATCTATCTGACACTTTGCGCCTCCGGTTGCATATTAGCAATCTCTTGACTAACAGGCCGCCAGCTCCAGAATCCCTCTTATGGCTCGGGGAATAGGCATTGGCGACGAGGTGGCGATAACGGCCACGGTGCGCAGGCGGGTCGACGAGGACCACGTCAGCGTCAGCATACCCAGCTACAACTTCCCGCATTCGATCGTCGATCGCACGACGAAGGTGAAGCGCGGGCAGCAGATCGAACTCGTCGGCAACGTCACCTATGTCGACGAGGAAGGCGGCAAGGTGACAATTATCCTAGGACCGCCGGTCACGGTCGACATCGACAAGGTCAGGCTGGTGCAGGCCTATGTGCCGCCGAAGCGCAAGAAGCCGCTGCGCGACATGGTCGACTAGCGCCAGTGAACTGCGCGAACTATTTGCGCGCAAAAGCATAGGCGGCGGGCTTTTTGTCTGTCCGGGGAACAGGCCTCGGGCGCGTGAGTTGGGTGGTTGCAGCGTGTCCCGCTGCCAACCGATGTCGACGGTTGAGGCCCGCTCCGCTTTACAGGCTGACGCGGGCCGCCCGTGTCCCGTGAGGCCCATCGAACCTTAGCGATCCACTTGGTTCGGGTCGCCCCGTTTAGGTCGTAGATTTGCCTTCTCAGGCCATTCGCACCCTGCGAAGTCTTTGGGCAACGTAGTGCGGACCTGGCCCCGCGAGCGGTCGTCCGGTCGTCAGGAAGCCGTCCAGCGTAGCTAGCAAATCGCGCGCTGCGCCGGATGAGCAGTAGTAGTAGATTACTTGACCCTCGCGTCGGGTGTCGACAAGGCCGAAGGCGCGGAGCTTGGCAAGATGCTGCGACAAAGCCGACTGGCTGAGTTGAACTTTCTCGGCGAGGACACCGACCGAAAGTTCGCCCTCGGCCAGGTGGTTCATGATCAAAAGCCGCTTCTCATTTCCCATCAAGTTGAGAAAGGCGGAGACGGTTTTGGCACTGGCGGCAAGTTTTCTTGAAATCATCGAATCAGACTAAGGTCCTACCCAAGATAGAACTTAAGTCTGCAGCAACGCGGAATCAAACCCTCGGTTCCGCCAAAAAGAAGCAATGCCTATTGATCCTCGCCCTCGCGGAAATCCTGCAGCGATGCATGCCGCAGGTCATCCTCGCCGCGCAAGTGCGCGGCCAATCGCCGGCGAGATCGTCTGGCACCGCATCCGCGGGGCCGCGATCCTGGTGCAGGCAAGCGGGATCAGCGACTATTGCTTTCTGGCGACCACCAAGAAATTTTGAGCAAAGCGCGCCGGGACACCAGCTCTCCTGCTTAGCGTCTCAACAGGTCCGACCAACTTTTCGCAAAGCTTTGGTAGCAGCCACCCGGGTCGCGGTAAGAAGCCGTAGCCGATGACCCGCTCGACTGCAAAGCCGTTGGCAACCAGCAACTGGCGATATGCGTGGATGCTCAACGTACTACGCACGACGCGCCCACTACATCGGTTGAGAAAGCGGCAGACCAGCCCCATCGGCGAGGTTGCGTTCATGTGGATGTTCGAGACCAGCAACCCGCCGTCCTTCAAATGCTCATGAATGGCCGACAGTGCGGCCTGCCTAAGAGAGTCTTCTGCGTTTAAGAAGAATCGGAAAGCCGTCACCACGTCGAATCGTCTGGCCAGGGGGTGAACGGTCAGATCGGCTTTAATCAGCTTGACGTTGCCTGGAACCTGCGCGCAAGCGAGCATGGATTGAGAGACATCGACGCCGACGACCTCGCCAAACAGTGTGGCTGCTGCATTTGTGACGCGGCCTGTGCCGCATGCGAAGTCGAGGCAGCTAAGGTCCGGCCCGCCAAGAGGCTTGAGAATGCTTTCGATGAGGGGGCGTTCGACGCGCAACCACAACGCGGCATAATAGCCGGAGCGGAAAGTTTTGACGTAGTCGGTCCCGTAGCCTGTGGTCTGATGGCTCGATCGGTAATCGGTATAAGCGCTTCTTTCAAAAGACTGCTCGGCCAAAACATGACCGTGAGGATCGCCCATCGCGGCCTCCTTTCTGGATGTGCGCGCGAAATAGATTTCAATTTTCCTAAACAAGCTTCGTGCGTTCGCATGACCCAAAAGCGCGAAGGCGAAGTTTTCAGTACGACGAGCGAGCCGCCAAATATTTAGCGGAACCTAATGTGGCGTTCAAAGTTAGGGCGGCCGTTGCTGAGGATTCCGCCGTGAAAAATGAAATTGCCGAGGTTGCAAGATGGGCGGAGGCAAAACTAGTGGACTCCCCTCTACTTGCCACCGATATCGCAGAACCGCGCCGGCGCCAGGTGGCTCCAGATAATGATAACACGTTCGAGCCTAGATGCTTCTGGCCGATCGTCGAGATGCCCGAAACCGAGAACATGGTTGCACCTCGTCACCTTGGTGATCCGGCCATGATCATCATGTCGATTTATCTATCGTTTTGTCTCGTCGCGCAGGCTCTGCTGATCCTGCTGCTGCTTTTCCCAAACCCCTAAGGCTGCTGGGCCGCTGGGGGCTGCGGCTACTTGCCGACGATCCAATCCACCAACGCAGCCTCGATCCGCTCGCACCCGGTGAAATCGCGCACCAAGCTCGTAGCCAGTTCCCGCCATTGACACTGAGGCGCTCCGGTTTCCCTGACTAGGCATCGGATGCTGAGCGGAGAACGTCGGCTTGGAGCGCGGAGACGGCAACGGTAGCCGGATTGGCATCTTCCCAACTTTGCGCCATGTCGTTGCGATGACGTTGACGGAGGCGCTCCAGCAGTTCGCGAGAGGCTCGGATGGCCCGGCGCGACTGATCCATGTCACGGCGAAATGTGGCGGGTTCCGCCATGGACATCTGCCACATCAGCAAGGTGGCCGCAGTCGCAGTGGCCGCTTGAGCGATATCTTTGGGCGTTGCAACCATCGCATCCTCCCAATAAGGCAATGGTAAACGCCATCTTTATAGGCCCGCCGAACACTTTCTCCAATCAAAAACGACCGTACGGATTCATACGGCAATGGCTATTCGTCGGCTTCGTCGACCTTGGCTTCCGTCGTTGACGGTCTGAGTGAATCCCCTACTGCCTGGTAGTGTCCGGTTCCTGGCAGCGCTCCCTTCGTTCTTCAAGGAAAGCTTGGTGTGCTCGTCCCACTCAAGAGGCGTTGTCCCGCGCTCTTGAACAAACTTTTCAAACTCCTTGCGCAGGTCGGCAAGGTCCAAAGCCCAAAGATGCTCAATGCTACCGGGGTTGGACATCGGGTTACCAATTCCGCCCATTCTCTCGGAACTAAGTTGGCTTCGCGTTTGAGCCTTCAAGATGGCATTGCGAGATAATTTGCTCGGTTGCTGATACGCCTATATCTTAGGCGGCGCGGGGGGCCTCATATCTTCCCGCAGTGGCCGGTGCGGTTAAGCCCCCACAACCTTGCCCAACTGCACCGGCCATTCCCTACGGCAGGGTAGCGCACGCCCGCATTGAGCGAGGATTGCAGCGGCGTACCACAACCATCTGTGGAACTAACGCGCGCGTTGTGCGTTCGACGCTGGATTTAGGGGTGCATTCCGGGATGGAAAACAGTTTGGTTCTGGTCGCAGAAGACGAGCCACTGATTTTGCTCGACCTTGAAACGACCTTGGAAGAGGCTGGCTTTCGGGTTGTAGCCGTTCCCACGGCCGAAGCGGCCATTGAGGTGTTTAACGAGAAGCCGGAAAGCTTCAGCAGCCTGGTTACAGACGTGCGACTAGGATCGGGGAAAACCGGATGGGAGCTAGCCAAGTATCTTAGAGGCACCAACTGTGGTTTATATCAGCGGGGATAGCGCGGTTCACTGGGGCGTTGAGGGTGTTCCGGAAAGCATCATGATCTCGAAGCCGTTCGCCCTGCCTCAGATCATCACGGCCTTGTCAACGCTGCTTAATCACCAACGTCCGGCTCCGCTTGCGGATGTTGGATCGGTTTAGCTCCTATTTGAGCTTCGTTTGTCAATGACATAATCGCCGGCAAACACGACGCAAACCGGGCTTTAGCAAACATTTGTAACGGGGCACAAGCTGGCCTAATGAACGATGCGGAAGCCTTGCCGCCTCGCAAGCATTGACCAGATGCAATTGCGCGTGATGAAAAACCCCGTTCCCTACAACAGAGGCCGACACTCGGCGCCCTAATGGGGCACGAAGGCGGGCGGATGGCCAACTTGTCATGCCACCTCAGTCAGGCGAACCCTCCGGGTGGAACCTTCCGTGAGATAGCCTCTGCTTCAGGTCGTCGGCATTCAGGATGGCTGCCAGCTCTTCGGCGTACTCCATGTCTGGAAGGTCGACAGATGGGTGGCCCGCTACAATAGCCGGCAGCCCGGTGAACACGTCGAACACCGTCCACGTCCCATCCGGTTCCCGCCTGACGTCGTACCGCAGAGTTGCCATGAGGGCATCATATAGATCGACCATTAGTGGTTGGGAATATTTGGTCCACGGAGGCTCGGGATGCAGAGCGCTGATTGATGGCGCGGGCCCGACCGTTTTGCCGACCGGCTGGCAGCGGAACCGGGTATCCGCACCAGATCGCTGCACCGAACCAACTTGGCAGGTTGCGCGTGGTTCCCAGGACAATTGAAAAGCCCGCTGGCTCACGCCGGCGGGCTTCTACGCAACTCCGACCACATCGCAAAGCTGCGACGGTTCTCTTAACGCCGCGAGATCAGCAGGCAGAGCTCCCGGAGGTCCTTGTCATAAGAGCCAGAACCGCTCAGCGATAAGCTAGCCAATATCGTGTACTGCAATCGACCGGAAACCTGACATAGAATACTGTACGGAAATTATGTCAGGTAATTGCATGGGCTTGTGAAGACCAATGCGAAGAGACCGCCGTCAGCATTCTCTAGACGATGATGGATGAGAGATGTCGTCAAGACCTTATGAACGAAAGCAGGTCGGGATTGAGGACGTCAGCATGTGTGGTTAGCATGCCGTGAGGGGAGCCGGGATAAGTCTTCAGCAACCCGATCTTGAGCAATTCAACCGCGCGCGGCACGGAACTTGCGAACGGGACGACTTGGTCAGCCTCGCCATGCATCACCAGCACCGGCACGGCGATCTTCTTGAGGTCCTCAGTGTAATCTTCGAGCCAAGAGTCGACAGTCGCGTAGTGAGCGAGGGCACCGCCGGCCATGCCTTGGCGCCACCAGTTCGCAATGATTGCCTCCGAAGGCTTGGCCCCATCGAGGGTGTACCCGTAGAACGGATGCTCAGGGACGTAACGGAAAAATTCCGACCGGTTGCGGTGGCGTGCGACATAGCGAGCCACCTCACCGCCACCTGTCGAGTGCCCGACATGTATCGCCTCGCGCAGGTTGAGGTGTTCAGTCAGGGCGGCGAGATCGGCAACCCAGTGGTCCATGTCGTTTCCGCTGCTGGGCTGGTCGGACCGGCCGTGGCCGCGCCGGTCGTGGGCGATCACCCGATACCCGTGATGAAGGAAGAATGTCATCTGGGCATCCCAGTCGTCCGCCGACAACGGCCAGCCGTGGCTGAAAACGATCGGTTGGCCCGAGCCCCAGTCCTAGCGGGGCGAAAGCTTGGCGTGCGCTACTTGGTGGAGGGCAGCGTTCGCAAGGTCGGCAAGCGCGTGCGCATCACTGCCCAGCTGATTGAGGCAGCGACCGGTAGTCACGTCTGGGCGGAACGCTATGATCGTGACCTAGAAGACATCTTCGCAGTTCAGGACGAAGTGACTCGAAGCATCGTGGCCGCCGTTCCGGGATATGTTGAATCCGACGTCGTGAAAGCATCGCGGCGCAAACCGACTGAGAGCTTGGGCGCCTATGACCATTATTTGCGCGGTATGGCGATCGTCAATCGCTGGCGCAACGATGATATTCCGCAAGCCATGGCGGAATTCGAAAGTGCGGTGAAGCTTGATCCAAACTTTGCCCGCGCTCATGCGGCGGTGGGCCATATGCACGTTCGCGTCTATTGGCAAACGCTCGCCCCACTTGCGCTGCAAAACGCAAACACAGAAACAGAACTCGCCGTGCGGCTCGACGGCGAGGACAGCAGGTGCTTGGGTGTTCGTGGTATGTGCCTTATGCTCGACAAGAAGTTCGACGCGGCGTCGGAAACGTTCCAGCGCGGCCTCCAGTTGACACCTGATGACGCTGATCTCAATGACATGATGGCGTACTACCTGCTTTGCGCGGGACAGGCGAGCGAGGCTATCGAGAGATCGCTCAAAACTATCCGCGCCAGTCCACTGTTCCTTCCCGCCTCTCTCCGTAAGACTATGGGCATGGCATTCATGATGACGGACAGTACGAGGAGGCGATAAAGTCTTTCGCTGGCTATCAGTACACAAAAGAAGAATATAGGGAGCACGAGCGCGAACTGGCCCATCTGGCTATGGATGCTTTTGCGGCCCAACGTTGAGCGTCGGTCCGACTCTCCATCGGGTCAATCATTGTTTTGCGCCGGCCTTCCTTTCGGACCTTGAGGTTGCCCACATCAGCGTGCCGCTGCCGGTGCTGTGGCCGACAAGCTCGGCATCGACCTGATCTAGTTCGGCATGCTGCTCGGCTCAGCATGCAGAGCAATTTCATGCATCCGCCCTTCCGCTTTGCGATTTCTGTCTTCGCTCGGTCGCTGCCCGCGCGCCTTAATTCGACCGTCTCATCGGGAGCCAAATCGCGCCGGTAACCACGTGCGCAACTTCCGGACACCAAGAATAGCTCGTACAGTCTAACATTCCTCAGCCCATCGACTCTGGGACCGGTATGGTGGAACAGCAGACGACGCGCCGGCTTTCGGCCATCCTTGCAGCCGACGTTGTCGGTTACTCCAGCATGATGGGAATCGACGAGGCAGGTACCGTTGCGGCGCTGCGGGAGGTTTGGCAGGATACCTTCAATCCCGCTGTCACCGCGCGTTACGGCCGCATCGTAAAGATGATGGGCGACGGAGCGCTGGTCGAATTTCCAAGTGTGGTGGGCCCTGTGGAATGCGCAGCAGCGATCCAACGTGCGATGGCGCAGCGCAATCTCCTCGCTGGCGCCTCAATTCAGTTCCGCATCGGCATCAATCTTGGCGACATCATCGTTGAGGGCGATGACATTTTCGGTGAGGGCGTGAACATCGCCGCCCGGATCGAGGCCATCGCCAAGCCCGGTGGCGTGTCGGTGTCCGCTTCTGTTCGTGAAAATGTCGGCAACAAGCTCGAACTGGCTTTCGACGATACCGGCGAGCACAGCCTTAAGAACATTGAGCGGCCAATACGCGTGTATGATGTCGTTTTGGACGCTGCTTTGCCCAAGGCCGCCGCCATGGCGCACGCTTCGGGGACGCGGACCAAAGGCAGCGTAGCCGTGCTGCCCTTCTCCAATATGGGAGGAGATCCAGAGCAAGATTACTTCGCCGAAGGCATCGCGGAAGACATTCTGACTGAGCTCTCGCGCTTCCGAAACCTGTTCGTGATTGCCCGGAATTCATCTTTCTCGTTCAAGGGGAAGGGCCTTGGTACTCAGGAAATCGCAAAGGCACTGAATGTCGAATATATCGTAGCCGGTGGCGTGAGGCGCATCGGCAAACGCGTCCGTGTGGCGGCACAACTTATCCACAGCACTACTGGTCAGGAACTCTGGGCCGAACGCTATGATCGTGAACTTGAAGATATCTTCGTCGTCCAAGACGAAGTTGTCCGGACCATCGTTGTGACGCTCGAATCGCGCCTTCAATTGGCGATGGCCAATGATGCGAGCAAGCGGAACCTCCCGAGCCTGGCGGCCTATGAATGCGTTCAATTGGCAAAAAAGTATGTTGCCCTGCATGATGCTGCACGAGCAATGCCATTTGTAGAGAGGGCTCTCCAGCTAGATGCTGAATACGCCGTTGCTTATGCTATGCGAGCCGCGACGTTGTACGTGCAGTACCTCGAAAACGCGCAAGCGAATACGCTCGACGAAATGGCGGCGGCCTCCCGAACCGCCATCGCTTTCGATGAAGGTGATTCCATAGGGCATGCGCTACTCGGAATGGCCCTGATTCTCAAAGGGCAATACGAGTTGGCAGCGTCTCATCTGGAACGGGCCATCAGCCTAAATCCGGCCAATTCTGTCGCCGTCGCGTATCAGGCAGAGTTGCTCTTGCGAAACGGTGACTTCGCCATAGCGCTCAAGACGATGGATGAGTTGCTTGAGCGCGATCCAATTCCGGCTACATGGCATTGGGAAATCAGGGGCATGGCTCTGCTAATGCTGCGACGATATCAAGAAGCGATCTTGGCATTTTCTCGGCAGATCCATCCATTTTGGTACGTTCACGGCGACCTAGCGATGTGCCATGCGCGCCTTGGTCACCTAGGTGAGGCGAAGGCGGAGATTGGGAATCTCATATCGGCAATGCCCGATATAACGATCAGCCGGTATGTCGAAATCGACCCATATAGAAATCAGCAGGATCGCGACTTCATCGTAGAGAGCCTTCGGCTGGCTGGGCTGCCCGAGTAGCGATGCCAGATTAGCGCTCGCGACGTCGTCCAGGGGTCAAGTTTACCGATGCTCTGGCCTCGGGAAAAGGTCTGCGTATGGGTGTCTCTTTTTGGCTTCTACGGCATCCCTTGCTGATCGGCAGATTGGGCCGAAAGAGAAGTGTCCGCTCCGAGGATTCGACCTTATTTAACCGACGTTCCAACCATCGAACCCGCTTCTGCTATGACATCGCGAGGACCAACTCAAACTTATCGGCGAGGCACAGGCGTTCCCGCCGACCCGCGCTCCTGACCGCCATGATAGGGACGATGCTAAAACACCTGATCACGACAGCGTTTTTCTTGGCACTATCTGGCGTTGCCCAAGCTGAGCGGCCATTATCGGTTGCCGCTACCTTATGGAAGAAGACCCAAACGCGACTCCAGCAGGGTGGCTCCGTCGAGTAAAAAGTTGGTCATTCCGGAAAGCCAGCCTTACGAAGGCCTTCGAGGTACATGTCTCGCAAGGCCAGGTCGCGATAGGGCTGGGATTCGACCCAATGGCTCATCCTGAAATGGGGGTTTGTTGCCAGATATAGCGTGGCCTCTTCACGCGCTTCTTCTAACCGGCCGAGCAGCGCCAGGATCGACGCCAATTTAACCCTGGATTCGGTTCGATATGTTGCATCATTCCTCAGAGTCTTCACTGCTTCCTCATACTTACCGGCCGCGGATTGGGCACCTCCGAGTAACCAGAAATACCAGCTCGGCGGGCGCGGATTTAGGCGCAATGCCTTCTCCATGCAGGCGATGGCCTCTACTCCGCGACCTTCATAGATTTTCAGATTCCCGAAGTTTGCCCAAGCATCGGCATCGTTCGGA
Organism: Mesorhizobium sp. M0317; assembly: GCF_040321555.1. Lineage (NCBI taxonomy): Bacteria > Pseudomonadati > Pseudomonadota > Alphaproteobacteria > Hyphomicrobiales > Phyllobacteriaceae > Mesorhizobium > Mesorhizobium sp. M0317. The sequence goes on from NZ_JAMYRV010000045.1 coordinate 17,206, forward strand.
TTGAGGCGGAGCGAAATCTCGCACTCCTTGGCAGACTCATCCCATTGGCGCTCGATGAGGAGTATGAACGCGAGCACCCAATGCGTGCCAGAGTTTTCGGGATCGAGTTCAATCGCCTTTCTTGCCGACGCCATAGACTGTTGACGAAGGGGATTCATCGGATAGTTTCTGAAGACCCAGGCCTCGCACTGACTGATCGCCAACCACCGATAAGCATCCGCGTAGTTAGGATCGAGCGCGATGGCCCGCTCGAACAAGGGTATGGCCGCAACGCCCGCCTCTGTGGAGTGTGCCCATTCAGCCCGCCCCCGTAGATAGATTGGCCGATAGCGCTCCTTCAGGTTTGCCGTGGCCAACTTGCCGGCGAGCGCCTCAACAATCTTGCCGACGACTTCGTCTTGAGCCGCGAAGATATCGGCAAGGTCCCGGTCGAAGCGATCCGCCCAGATGTGCCCACCGGCGGGTGCATCGATGAGCTGTGCATTGATCCGCACGCGATCCGCCACCCGTCGGGCGCTACCCTCCAGTACATATTTCACGCCCAGTTCGCGAGCGATCTGGCGGGTGTCTACCGATCTGCCCTTATAGGCAAAGGATGAGTTCCGGGCGATGACGAAGAGCTCGGGCACTTTGGAGAGGTCGGTAATCAGATCCTCCGTCAATCCATCGACGAAATACGCCTGCTCGGCGTCAGCGCTCATATTCACAAAGGGGAGGACGATTATTGACGGCTTGTCGGGCAGCGCGAGCTGCGGCGAAGGCTTCTCCGGAACGAGGGCCTCCTCCGGTGGCGCGCGTCCGGCCTTCGCGGGAATTCCGACCTGCAGCGAATAAACCCGGACCGGATCGGCGATGTTCTTCAGCTTAACCGCGCCGCGATCGTAGATTGCGATATCGAGCCTTGACTTTACCTGCCAATAGGCCTGTTAGGAAAGACAGATATTCCCTGGTTCGCAGATGCCTTCTAGGCGTGCGGCGATATTGACGCCGTCGCCCATCAGGTCGCCGTCGTTCTCTTGCACAACGTCGCCCAGGTGAATGCCGATCCGGAACTCGATGCGGCGATCATCCGGCACCCCGGCATTGCGCTCAAGCATGGCGTTCTGCACTTCGATCGCGCAGCGCACAGCCTCCACGACGCTACTAAACTCTATGAGGCTCCCGTCGCCAGTGCGCTTAACGACGCGACCACGATGTGTCGCGACAGTGGGGTCGATGAGATCGCTGCGCAGCACCCGTAGCCGTGCCAGGATGCTATCTTCGTCAGCGGCGGCTAGCCGGCTGTAGCCGACCACATCCGAGACCAGGATCGCAGCTATCTTACGGGCCTCACTCATGTCGTGCTCCCTCCATCCAGTCTGGCACTACTGCCGAGCCAAAGGAAGATAGCTCCGAGCCATTGGTCGCATGATCCGCATCGGATCGATTCCAGTCGTCCGAGACCCGTGTTGGGAAGATAACACCCTGAGACCTGCCCATTGGAATGTCCGCTTTTGGTGAATGGACAGGACCGCAGGAATGACTGCCATGAGGCGCTTTTCGGACAGGCAGCTTTGGGGCCGCGAGCCGTCAGTCCGCTATCGGGCAGCGTTCCGCGGATTGCTGCCGTTCAGGCTCGGACCCTAAGCAACTCAGGCACGCAGTAAGGGGCGGCTCACTTTTGCAAGGCAGCAAGCCGCCAAATGGTTGAGCACTCCGCCACCTACGGATCACACAGGACGTATGGAGCCGGCTCTACCGCGCCCCGAGCGGAGCCTGTCATTGCCCCGATAGCGCAAGACGTCCACGAGCACCGACAGGGCCGGCGACGTATGACGCCGGCCCGGATAGTAGAGGTGGTAGCCTGGAAAATACGGGCACCAGTCACCCAGGACCTGCACCAGGCGCCCTGCCTGAATGTGTGGCAGCACCTGATCTTCCGGCATGTAGGCGACACCTAGCCCGTCCAGGGCCGAGCTTAGGCGCATACCGAGGTTGTTGAACACCAGTTGCCCTTGGGGGCGGACCTTCACCTCCCGGCCGTCTTTCTCTAGGCCCCAGGGAAAGAGCCCGCCATAAGTCGGCAGACGCATGTTGATGCACCTGTGCCCAGTCAGATCCTGCGGGGTTTTCGGAATTGGGAAGCGCTCAAAATAGCTTGGCGAAGCTACGACGGCCATGCGCAGATCCGGTCCGATGCGGACAGCGACCATGTCTTTGGCCACCTGTTCCCCCATGCGCACGCCGGCGTCGTACCCTTCAGCCACAATGTCGGTCAAGCCATAGTCCACAATGATCTCGACTTGGATGTCCGGGTAATCTGGCAAGAACTGCTTCAGCGCTGGCTGGAGCACGGAAATCGCAGGATGCTCGCCGGCTGTAATTCGTACCGTGCCCGCGGGCGTAGAGCGTAAGTCGTTCAAGCTTGCGAGTTCGGTCTCGATTTCCTCGAAGCGTGGCGCCACCGTACGCAACAACCGCTCCCCTGCATCCGTGGGCGCAACGCTGCGCGTCGTACGGGTCAAAAGCCTGAGGCCGAGCCGCTCCTCAAGATTGCGGATCGTCTGGCTCAGAGCGGAGGGCGACACGCCCAGTTTGGCTGCGGCGCGCGTGAAGCTGCGCTCTCGGGCGACTGCGGCGAAGGCGGCAAGGTCATTAAAGTTCTGCATAGTTGGATTGCTTAGCTCTGCTTAAAGGCTAATCCCGATTGTAGCAGGTTATCGCCGGTCCGCTCTGCCCTATCTTATGTGCTGCAGCGTTGGTCCGGACACCGGCCGCCCGGACAAGCGATAAGGAACCATGACAATGCAAACGCGCAAACTCGGAACTTTGGAGGTGTCCGCTCTCGGACTTGGCTGCATGGGCCTGAGCTATGGATATGGCCCGGCCACCGATCGCAGCGAAGCCATTCATTTGATACGCGCGGCGCACGCAGGTGGCGTCACCTTTTTTGACACGGCAGAGGCCTACGGCCCTGGGCTGAACGAGGAAATCGTCGGTGAAGCCCTCGAGCCGGTCCGCGGGGACGTCGTGATCGCTACCAAGTTCGGATTCAAGGATGGGGCGCCCGCCAACGGGCTCGACAGCCGCCCGGCGCGCATTCGCGAGGTGGCCGAGCAGTCGCTCAAACGCCTTCGCGTCGACACCATCGACCTTTTCTATCAGCACCGCGTCGACCCTAACGTGCCGATCGAAGAGGTCGCAGGGGTAGTCCGCGATCTTATCCAGGCGGGCAAGGTGAGCCACTTCGGACTTTCCGAGGCCGGTTCCGAAACCATTCGCCGCGCCCATGCAGTGCAGCCGGTCGCGGCGGTGCAAAGCGAGTATTCACTATGGTGGCGCGAACCCGAACAGGAAATCCTGCCGCTGCTCGATGAGTTGGGCATCGGCTTCGTCCCCTTCGCGCCGTTGGGCAAAGGGTTCCTCACCGGCAAACTAGATCAGAATACCACGTTTGCGAAGGACGACTTCCGTGCCACCGTGCCGCGCTTCTCTCCGGAAGCCCGGAAAGCCAACCAGGTTCTGGTCGACCTCGTCATTGGAATAGCGGCAGAGAAGAACGCGACCCCCGCGCAGATTGCCCTTGCCTGGTTGCTCGCCCAGCGGCCGACAATTGTGCCCATTCCTGGCACGACCAAGCTCAACCGTCTGGAAGAAAACCTGGGAGGCGCCAAGGTTGAGCTTTCGCTAGATGATCTCGCCCGAATTGAAACGTCGCTCGCCGGCATCACCGTTCAGGGCGACCGCTACCCGGCGTCCCACCAGCGCTTCGTAAACCGTTGAACCGACCGATCAAAAGGATTTGCCAACATGACCTCCGATCACGCACCGAAAATGGGCCGCCGCAGCTTCCTTGGCGTCGCCGCGGCGGCGCCGCTGCTCGCAGCTACAATTACCAAGGCGACAGGACAACAGGCCTCTACTCACGCCAGCACGGTGGCGCTAACCGATCGCGCAAGCTTGGCACGCTCGATGTCTCCAGTATCGGCCTGGGTGTCCAGAATATGCATCGGACCTATGAAACGACCATTCCCCATCGTCCGGAGATGATCGACCTGATCCGCACCGCCTTTGACAGGGGCGTCACCTTCTTCGACACTGCCGAAGCCTATGGCCCACACGAATGCGAGCGGATCCTCGGCGAGGCCATTACGCCTTTTCGGGACAAAGTCGCAATTACCTCGAAATTCGGCTGGAACATCGATCTGGAGACTGGTGAGCGCCGACCGGGACTGAACAGCCAGCCCGAGCACATCAAGCTCGCTGTCGAGGGCTCGCTGAAGCGCCTGCGGACGGACCACATTGACCTGCTGTACCAGCACCGCGTCGATCCACAGGTGCCGATCGAGGATGTGGCCGGCGCGGTCAAGGATTTGATGGACCAGGGCAAGATCCTGCATTGGGGCTTGTCCGAAATGGGGCTCAACACGCTCCGGGGCGCCCACGCGGCCGTACCGGTAACTGCGGTGCAGAGCGAGTATTCCATGCTGTGGCGCGGTCCCGAGCAGGATGTTCTGCAGCTTTGCGAAGAACTCGGCATCGGTTTCGTACCATGGAGCCCGCTGGGCGTCGGCTTTCTGACTGGCGCCATCGATAGCCGGACGCGGTTCGCCGAGGGGGATATTCGCGGCATCGAGGGCCGTTTCGCGCCGGAGAACCTGCCGCATAATCTGGCGCTCGTCGATCTCCTTAAAAGCTGGGCGGAGCGCAAGCAGAGCTCCCCCGCGCAAATCGCGCTGGCCTGGCTGATGGCTCAGAAACCTTGGATCGTACCGATCCCCGGAACCACTCAACTCACTCACCTGCTTGATAACATCGGTGCGGGCGGCTTGCGGTTCACCTCCGAGGAAATCGCGGAACTCAACGCGGCGGTTCGAGCAATACAAGTCCAAGGTGCGCGTCTGCCGGATGCTGTCCTGGCCTACTCTGGCGTTGAGGCGCCCGCGAAGAGCTGAGTGCACGCCAGCCGCAAAAACCATTCATGGAACCAGGACGCTGGTGTCATCGCACTAAACGTCGGCGTCCAGCCTAGGTTACGCTCATGACCAATATCGACAGTCCGACCCGAAGAAAACTCCTCGTGTCATCTCTGCTCCTGCCGCTTGCGGCGGGGGCTGGAGCCTCGATCTCGCAGGCCACAGCCGCATCTGGTGGGGGAGTAGAACTCTGGTCGCCTACTTCTCCCGCAGCGGCAACACGCGCACCATCGCCAGTCTCCTCAGCCGCGACCTCGGCGCCGATCTGTTCGAGATCGAACCGGCTACGCCATATCCGGCTGACTACTTCGCGACCGTGGAGCAAGCGAAGAAAGAGCGCGAGCGGGATTATCTGCCACCGCTGAAGGCCATTGTTCGCGACCTCGCCACCTATGATGCGGTCTATCTCGGCTTCCCGGCGTGGGGCGGCTCCGCCCCCCCAGTCATCCGCTCCTTCCTAGCGGCTCATGACTTCGCCGGTATGGCAGTCGCCCCGTTTAATCTACACGGCGGCTACGGCCTGGGAGACAGTCTCGAGGTGATCACCCGCGCCGCGCCACAGGCGCGTTTCGCTGAAGGCTTCGTGATGGAAGGGCTCCAGGAACGACGCACGACGGAGAATGTTCGGAAATGGCTCACAAAAGTGAGCGTCGACCAATAGCGGAAGTGCGTAGAGCCTGCGTCACAGCCTTCATTTATCGAAAGGACATGAGAATGACGACTAACATTCCTACAGTGACCCTGAACAATGGCGTACGGATGCCGAGCCTGGGGTTCGGCGTCTTCCAGGTGCCCGATCCAGCCGAGTGCGAACGGAGTGTCCGCGACGCGATCGATGTCGGATATCGGCTACTCGACACCGCGACCTCCTACGGGAACGAGGAGGCGGTTGGCTCCGCAATCAGGAACCACGGGATCGACCGAAGCGAACTGTTCGTCACAACCAAGCTCTGGTGGTCGATGAACAAGCTGCAGCTCGAATATCTCGATCTCTGGCTGATCCACCAGCCCTATGGCGATGTGTACGGGGCGTGGCGGGCAATGGAGGAACTGCACCGCGCCGGCCGCATCCGCGCCATTGGCGTAAGCAACTTCTATCCCGATCGTCTGGTGGATTTCGTGCTTCACAACGAGATTACTCCGGCAGTGAACCAGATCGAGATTCATCCTTTCCACCAACAGGACGATGCGCAGAAGGTTCTGGACGAATACAGGATTCAGCCCGAAGCATGGGGGCCGTTCGCCGAGGGCAAGAACGGCCTGTTCTCGAACGATGTGCTCCAGTCGATCGGCCAGAAGCACGGCAAGAGCATCGCCCAGGTGGTGCTGCGCTGGCTTAATCAGCGGGGCATCGTCGCCATCCCAAAATCGGTGCGGAAGGAGCGCATGACGGAGAACTTCGCGATCTTCGATTTCGAGCTGGACGGCGACGATCTAACCAAGATGGCGACGCTCGACCAGAAGGCCAGCAGCTTCTTCGATCACCGCGACCCTGCTATGGTAAAGCGGCTGGGGACCCGAAAGCTCTAAGCTTCGACCGCCTCTAAACGGCCGGCTTTCAGGCGAGTCCAACCACCAGATCGGCTGAGCGTCCGCTTTCGTGTGGCAGCGAAGTCTGCACGTCCGTCCACAATTAGGCGCATTGCGGTCCGGCAGCCTTGGGGCCGGAAGCGGAAAGTCCACTTTCCGCATGACTGGCACAAAGGCCGACGTTGCCATCCTTCCGGCCAAGCCAGTCGAATAGGGCCAATGATACGGATGTCTGCCTAAAGGCGGGAGTTGGCCCGACAGCTGCGACGTCATAAATCCGCCCGGGAACAGAGCAGCTACTCCGGTAATCCAGCCTTGGAGAGTCCTTCGAGTAAAAGCTGCTCGTCGGTCTGGCTCTGGAAACCTTCTTTGGCGACAAACCGAATGGATGAAAAATTTGGGGCTTTGCGTAGCACATTTGATGCGCACTCTCGGGCGAGTTCAGGTTTGCCCATAAGGGCGTAGCAAGCAGATCGATAGGCTTCCACCCAATATGGCATTTGGGGTGATCTGCTGAGATTTGCGATGGCTTCGTCGAACTTATGATCGGAGAAGTAAAAACATCCGAGCTGTGGCCAATACCATGTCGGTTCAAAGTACGGATCCACCACTCGTGCTTCAATGAAGAAACCAATCGCTTCTGCCGGCTTCCCTAGCGCGTGGTGCAAGAACCCAAGGCCGGTCAAGGCAACGGGCTTATTTGGGGCTAGTTCGTGCGCCTTTCGGAAGTGATGTCCTGACAAATCGAAAGACTGGCGATACAGATGTGCCCACCCCAAAGCCAGCTGGCAGATGGGATCAGTCGGATCGAGGGCCACGGCCGTCCTGCTCAGTTCAAAAGCTTCAGAGAGTTTTTCATCATCACCCTCTAAGTCCCGCGACCAACGGTTCAAATACAGGTTTGCGAGAAGTCCGTATGCTCGGCCGTAGTGTGGGTCGAGTTCTATGGCTCGTTCATAGAGCTTTACGGCCTCTGTCTCGGGTTCCAAATTGTCGAATGGCAGTGCATCTGCGCGAAGAACACATTCATAAGCCTCTAAGCTCGCTGGCGGCTTTCGAAGTGCCCGCTCAACGCCAACGGCTTTGAGCCGGCCAATCAGCGTCCCGACTATGGTCCTTATGACTTGGTCCTGCACAGCGAAGATTTCGTCCTGATTTCGATCAAAACGCTCAGCCCAGAGATGATTGCCGGAGCTTGTTTCAACAAGCTGAGCGGTAATCCGTATGCGGTCACCCAGCCGGCGGACACTACCCTCGAGAATGTACTGCACGCCAAGTTCTCGGCCGACCCGGACTATGTCGATGTCACCTCCCCGATAACGGAAGGACGAGTTGCGTGCGATCACATGCAGGTCACGGAACCGCGCCAATTCTGTAATGATGTCTTCAGTAAGCCCATCACTGAAATATCGCTGTTCGAGATCGCTGCTCATGTTTGTGAACGGAAGAACTGCGAGCGAGGGGGGCGTGTGCGACGATCGAAGCGTTCGCGGTTGCTGCGCAGGTGATGACTGTGGAGGATCCGCGTCCATTAAGCGGAAGGCTCGTACGGGCGTCGAGATGTTCTTCAGTTTCTGCTCGCCCATGTCCTCGAATTGACAGGCGACCTTATTGCGCACCTCGTCGTGAATTTTGCCGGAAACGCAGATACCGCCGGGGTCGGCTAAGGCCTCTAGCCGCGCAGCTATGTTGACACCTTCGCCAAAGACGTCAGTTCCCTGGCCAATCACGTCACCAAGATTGATGCCGATCCGCAAATCGATGCGTTGTTTCTCCGACGCCAATGCATTCGCGGCCGCCATTTTTCGCTGCACGTCTACTGCCGCTGCTACGGCGTTTATGGCACTGCCGAACTCGATCAGCATTCCATCGCCCATAAGTTTCACGACACGCCCGCCATGAGCGATGACGGTTGGCACGAGAATAGAAGCACGCCGTTCTGTCAATGCAGCAAGCGTCCCAGATTCATCTTCTTCCATGAGCCTGCTGTAACCGACGACGTCAGCCATTAGCAGGGCGGCGAGGCGACGTTCCATGGACCCTTTCCGAGAGAGGGAGCTAATACCAAATCCTTACACGAATACTGCCTTGCGAGCGAACGCGCTTTCAGTTTGCATCTCGGTTTCGGCACTGGAGGCTCTTCATCAGTCGTGTTCGCGCAGCCGGATCGCATACAGCGTCCCCGTGCTCCAACCACTGATGGCCAGTCGCTCGCTCTCTAATCTTGGGAAGGCGCGCCACTTGCATAGCGCACCCATGACCAAAAGCTCCCCGCAAGTCGTGTCCGCTATCGGGCAACAGCGAATTGGCTCCGAATGACCAAGATGAGGCGCATTGCTGACCGGCAGCGTTGGGGCCGGGAGCGGACCGTCCCCTTCGCGACAATTGATCGAGAAAACCGACGCTTGCGTCCGGCAAAGTGGCTACCGCCTTGCGCCAGAACGGCGATTGAGGTCACCAGAATAGACGGCCTACTGGCGGCCGTATTTCTTGAAAGTCGCATTCCAGTCGGCTGCCAGCGCGTCAAGCGTTTCCTCGGCCGTGCCGGAATCGCCGGTTACATAAGGATGTACGCGCTGGTTGAATTGTAGCAGCAGTTCGGCATTCTCCGGAACCGCCCAGAAATCCTTCACCTTGAACATGGTCTCGTGGAAGGCCTTGTTGTAGGGCGTGGCGTTCTGGAACTCGTCCGACTTCAGTATGGCTGCGCTGCAGGTGTAGCCGCCGAGCGCCGCCCACTTCTTCTGGGTCTCGTCCTTGATGAACCATTCCAGGAACTTCAGGGATTCGGCCTGCTTCGAGGAGTAGGAGACGATCGAGATGCCCTGCCCGCCAAGCGCGGCGAACTGGTCGCCGTTCGGTCCTGCAGGGTTGGCGAAGAAGCCGGTGTTCTTGGCGTTGGGATTGCTCGCCTCGTTGATCAGCGACGGGAAGAACGCGAAGAAGTTCATGCTCATCGCCGCCAGGTTCTCAGTGATCGCCTGGTTGTCCTCGGTGAAAATGGCGTTGGCCCACCCCGGAGGCGTGAATTCGTACAGCTCCTTGTAGGCATCGAGCGCGGCAATCGCCTTGTCGGAGTTGATGAAGCCGTCGACCTTGTAGGTCGAGTAGTCGCCAAGCTCGCCGCCGTACGAGAACAGCATGCTTTCGAAGCCCGCCGCCAGCCCGTCGTGGGTATTGTCGGTATAGATCGCGACGCCGTACTTCTTCTGGTCCGGACGGTAGAAGAACTCGGCGATGTCGCGCAGCGCCTTCAAATCCTTCGGCACGCCGAGGTCGTAGCCATACTTCGCCTTGAAGGCTTCCATCTCCTTGGGGTCTTCGAACCAGTCCTTGCGATAGGACCAGCCGACGGCGTCGCCTTCGAGCGGGATCGCCCAGTATTTGCCGCTGTTGCCAGGATATTCGGCGTAGAATTTTACCGTGGCAGGGGCCATGAGCTTGGCCACGTCGTTCTTGGCGAAGAAGTCGGTCAGGTCGACATAGTGGCCGCCGGTCGAGCCGGCGCCGAGCCACTGCGAGTCGCCGACGACCATATCATAGGCGTCGCCCCTGGCGTTGAACTCGGCGAAGGCCTTGGTTTCGAATCCCGGCCAGGCAGTCGTTTCAACAGTTACCTTGACGCCGGTTTCCTTCTCGTACTCGTTGCCGAGTTCCTGAAGGTAATTCGCCGGATCCCACTCCGCCCAAAGGATAGTGAGTTCCTTGGCCGAAACAGGTCCACTCGCAAATGTCATGGCGGCGCCTAGCAACAGACCAGCCCACGTTTGCATATCGCTTCTCCTTCACAGCAGCGTCGTCCAACTAGGAATTTGCGTATTGGATGCAGTGCTTCACCCACGTTCCGTCTAATGCGAAAGCATTTGGAGCAGCCCTTTGGCCTCTACGAGATCAGGTGTGTCAAACCCCTCGGTGAAGCTGGCGTGGACTGGCGCAAGAATATGCCGCGCCTTATCGTTGCGGCCTTGGCCGGCATAGAGGCGGGTGAGCCGAAGCGCGGCCCTCAGTTCAGAGGATTTCGCGCCTTGATCGCGGGCTGCCGAGAGCGATTGCTGGAACCAGCTTTCGGCGGCTTCATCGGTGGGGTCCAGCGCTGAAACCAACTCACCCCTTGTGCACAATAACTCTGGTAGCTGATACTTCGAGGTCGATTTGTCCAGAGTGTCGAAAGCCTGCGCCAGGAGGGCAAGGCCTTCGCTTGCATCGCCGCGCTCGCCGCAGTTGCGCGCGAGAATGCAAAGGTAGTAGGCCATGCCCATATCCGCGCCAGTTGCGGCGATACCCGCAATTCCCAGGCGCATTTGCCGAATGCCTTCCTCCAACTGCCCCAGACCGGCGAGTGCCCAGCCGAAATACACACGAGCCTGGCCAAGCAGCAATGGCATGACGAATTCATCACATAAAGTGACAGCTTTCTTCGCCCATTGAAGGGCTTCGGCAGGCTCGCGCCGCATCAGGTGGACCAAGCAGAAACTTAGCTGCGCTTGTGCTGTGCTGACCGGATGCAAGTCTCGCTCGGCTAGCGCTATTGCATCGCGTGAGCGTGCGAGAGCCTGGACCGAATGGCCGCGCATGAAGAGCATCTGTGCAGAAAACGCCCTACAGCATACGCCCGGGTCGTGTCCGGCATAGCCCCAGGCAAGGTGATGATGTCGCTCATAATCATAAGTGGCCAGGCCATGGCTTGCATGACGTTCGCTCGCGCCGTAGTCGCCGAGGTAATAGTAGATCCCCCAAAGTTGGTGATGTGCTTCGAGGATGTACCCTGAATCATCGGAAGCTTGCGCAAGCTCCAAACCTAGAGTTTGGCATTGGTGGCCCAGGGCCTCGGCCGCTCGTAGGTTGCCTGAAATGGTCTGATACGAGCTCTCCCCGCGCATCGCAGCGAATATTTGAGGCTTGTCGTTCAGCGTGTCGGCGAGCCTTCGCGCATTCGAAAAGGCTTGAAGGACTTCTGGAGCCCCCCAGCCCTTGGCCGCAATCATTGCGGTGCCGGTCGCGCTCTCTAGGGAAAGCTCCAGCCAGAGGCGCTCCTCAGATCCGGGCAATGATCCAACCAGCACTAGCCCTTTCCGGAGGTGGGACGCTGCCTCGAGATTGGCAGATCGCTTCAGCGCGAGTTGCCCTGCCTTCAGCCAATAGGCGACAGCCAGATCATTTACGCCGGCCACCGTATAATGGTGGGCCAGTGTCTCGGGCTCTGCCGCGACAATATCCTGGAATTGCGCCTCCAGCGTCGAGGCGATCTTGGCATGGATTTGTTGCCGACGGCTTTTCAGCAGGCTCTGATAGGCTGCATCCCGCACGAGCGCATGCTTGAACGTATAGGTCGACTCTGGAGGAACGCCTCGCCGAAAAACGAGCTCGGATTGTTCCAACTGCGGCATCACCTCTTGTAAATGGACTTCGTTGGCACCCATCACGGCTGCCAGCAACCGGTGATGGAAGACGCGGCCAATGCAAGCGCCGATTTGAGCTACCTCCTTGACCGCACCCAGTCGGTCGAGGCGAGACATCAAAGAATCCTGAAGGGTCGACGGAATGGCAAAAGGAAGCAGAGGACCTGAGAGCACGTAGTGGTCGCCCGCGTCGATAAGGAGACCGGATTCGAGCACGGTCTTGGTCAGCTCTTCAACGAACAACGGAACGCCTTCGGTTTTGGCCAAGATCTGGCTGGCTACCTCCGGCGGCAACGTCTTTCCACCCGCCACGCGATCCATGATCGCTGCTCCTTGACCGAGTCCGAGGCGATCGAGCGAGAGCGCGGTTACATGCGAAAACTGAATCCAACGCGGCTGAAACTCAGGTCGAAAGGTTACAATCAGGAGTGCCCGCATGTTCCGCAGGCGTTCAATCAGCATATCCAGCCACTCGCCGGTCGTCGGATCGATCCAGTGCGCATCCTCGACAAGGACGACGATGGGCTCGCGCGCGGCCAGCGATTCAATTTGTTGGACGAGGGCGGCCAAAGTACGGGCCTTTTGGGCTGGCGGTGGCAGCCTGGTCGACGAGTATCGGCCGGTCGTGTCGATCGACAGCAGTGTCGCCAACAGCGGAATTGCTTCCACCACGTCCGGAACGATCCCGCGGAGCAGGGCCTCCAGCTTGTCGAGCTTGGTGTCGGTGCTGTCGTTGCGATCCAGTCCAGCCGCCCGCTCGACCTGCGCGGCCACGGGGTGAAGCGCGCTGTTGATATGATAGGGCGAGCAAAAATAGCGTAGTCGCGCAGGGGGCCCGGCGCTCAATCGATCGACCATCGCCGCGATAATCCGGGACTTGCCAATACCCGGCTCTCCAGACAGCAGCACCACTCGGCCATCCCCGGCACAGGCCCGGTGCCACTGGTCAACCAAAAACTCGAGTTCCTGGTCCCGCCCAACAATCGGCGTCACAATGTCCTGCCGCGCCTCGAAACGACTCTCTGCCGCCGTCTCGCCGACAATGCGCCAGCTGCGGAACGGCTTTGCGAAACCCTTGAGCTCCCGGTGGCCGAGATCGACCATATCGAATAGACCGGCCACCAGTCGTTGCGTGCCGTCAGCTACAACAACGCTGCCCGGCTCGGCGAGCGCTTGCAGCCTCGCAGCCAGGTTAGGCGTGTCGCCTACAACGGCCTCTTCCTGTGCTGATCCTTCGCCAACGAGATCACCGACAACGACCAGTCCCGTCGCGATGCCAATGCGGGCAGCCAGCGGTTGGCCTCCCGGCGCTGTAAGTCGGGCTGTTGCTGCAGCGGCGGCCATGCCCGAGCGAACCGCTCGTTCGGCATCGTCTTCGTGCGCCTGCGGCCAACCGAAATAGGCCAGCACCCCATCACCCATGAGCTTGGCGACTCGCCCTTCGTAGTGGGTGATCTCTCCTGACACTGCGATCTGATAAGCGCGAATAACCTCCCGCATGTCCTCAGGGTCGAGGCGCTGCGACAACTCGGTCGAGCCGACGAGGTCCACGAACATGACTGTTAACTGGCGCCGTTCGGCGTGCGGTGGCCGTGCGTCACCCTGCTCGGGCGGCCTTGCCGGCGAGCTCCCGCGGTCACGCGAGGATGCTTTGATCGGCAACGGGCTGGACGTGTCTCCGAAGGAAGCCACAGCGGTAAGCAACCGGCGCCGATGACCGACCGATGTGACCCCGAGTGCTATCAGATCCTCCGCCGTTAGCTGAGGAAGCATCTCGGGTTCAATGTCATTGTCGCGAAAGGCCGGAGCGTATCGCTCCAGTCCAAGGCTACTTAGCCATCCCGGGATGTCCACGTCCTTCTCCCCTAAGGGTGCTGTCTGGAACCATATCGCAAATTGGAAGGGGAGTCGTCATACCCTCGGGAACGAGGGGAACGGCAGTTACGGGTCAAACCCGGACATCATGCCGCCTGACCCGAGCGTCTGCTTTCGGGGAACGACCAAGTAGACATCAACGGCGGACATGCGGCGCGATGCCGACATTCAATCTAGGCCAACGGAGCTATCCGTCCGAGTTTGAGATGCGACCTCGCGAGAGAGTAGCACTGGACCGTAGTCGACCACGCTCTCCCGCAAATGTTTCGGACGCTTGAATAGTTTCTAAAGCCGTTCCCCGACTAAAGCGGCGGTGTAAGGACCCAGTATCCGGCTCTTGTTTAATGAGACTCTGAATCGGGGGCACCGTCGTGCCCCCTACTCCCCTGGCTTCGCCTATCTCATTCCACTTTAGCCACCGACTAGAGATTATTGTGATCGCGTTGGTATCGCTGCGCCCACCTGTCACCGGTCGCAGCTCAACGTCTATCAAGCCTTCGCTTTTAGCCTTACGCAAGAAACGCTTCACGACCGTATCGCCCAGTAGGCCGGCCGATTTCGCAATTCTGCCGAGAGAGAGGGTGCATTTGCCTTTAGACCTGATCTCAGCGCGGATGACGGCCGCAACGGCGTTCTCACCGGGTGTAAAGTGACAACGGAATTCAGGTGGAAGCGCGCCACAACCACTCCATTTGCGACGCTTGGAACGCGCATTTGATCTCCTGTCGCCAGGAGAGGTTAGCTGCTGCGTCGGAATGCCGGGGCCTTGCCGCACCCCTCGGCGAGATCTGAACGTTTGGCGCCGGCAACCGGCGATGTTCCACAGCGCCTCTGCCTGCGCATCATCAATCGCTCCATCCAGTTGCATCCGAGATACGAAACGAAGATGATTGTCGATCTGCCACTCTCGTGCGGAAGATAGTGCGACGACGACGTGATCGAATAGGCCCCCTAGCTTGCCAGCAAAAAGGCCGTTCATTGCACGTCACTGGTTTGTATGCGCTTCGCGGCTGCTGGCTCGAAAGTTGTCAGAGCCGCATCGCTCTTAGCTCGAAAGTGGCCTCGCACCAGCGCGGCAATCGCAAGCTTCAGAGAACGCGAAGGGAACAGAGTCCCCGAATTTTCCCCCGCGACATGGTCGCCGTTCACACGTTGTTCGCGTCTGAGGGGTGGGGGACAAGGGAGTTCGTTATTCAGCAAACCCTTTGTGAGCAAGGGTTTGACTGGTGCTGCGAGAGAGGATTGAACTCTCGACCTCTCCCTTACCAAGGGAGTGCTCTACCACTGAGCTACCGCAGCCGCTGATGGCGGGGCTTCTGCCATATAGAACCGGCAAGCGCAAGGCGTCTGTGAAAGGCTTTGCCAGACAAGTTTCGCTGACACGGCGGCGCCACAATGCTAGCTATCCCTTGAACAGCAGGCCCTGCCAGTTGCGGGCGGGACGGAACGATGGACGACAAGACAATTCCACCGAAAAAGGCTGATCCGGAAAAAAAGGACGGGACTGACCGCAAGGACCGTCTGGCCGAGCAGCTGCGCGCCAATCTCACGAAGCGCAAGACGCAAGCGCGCTCGCGGCGCACCGGTGATCCTGACCAGCGGCCCGAAGGACTGCCGGCTGCTGAAAAAATGCACAAGGACTGACCGATATCAGCCACACTGGCCGGTCACCTTGGCCAAAGGGGCTCAGAAATCCTATTTCTTGAACCAAGCCGGCCAATGGTCTAGACGGGCCGATACTCAAACTGACGAAAACCGGCCTATCGGGCCGAGGGGACATTCTCTCATGGATCGCATCAGAATTGTCGGCGGCAACAAGCTCGCCGGAAGCATTCCGATTTCGGGCGCGAAAAACGCTGCTTTGCCGCTGATGATCGCCTCGCTGCTCACCGACGACACGCTGACGCTGGAAAACGTGCCGCATCTGGCCGATGTCGAGCAGCTGATCCGCATTCTCGGCAATCACGGCGTCGACTATTCGGTCAACGGCCGCCGCGAGAAGCAGAATGAGGGCTATTCGCGCACCATCAATTTCTCGGCCCGCAACATCGTCGATACGACCGCGCCTTACGAGCTGGTGTCGAAGATGCGGGCGTCGTTCTGGGTGATCGGCCCGCTGCTGGCCCGCATGGGCGAGGCGAAAGTGTCGCTCCCCGGCGGTTGCGCCATCGGCACGCGGCCGGTCGATCTGTTCCTTGAAGGCTTGCAGGCGCTGGGCGCCGACATCGATGTCGACACTGGTTATGTGCTGGCCAAGACCAGGAACGGCCGCCTCGTCGGCAATCGCTATGTGTTCCCGAAAGTCTCCGTCGGCGCCACCCATGTGCTGATGATGGCGGCGGCGCTCGCCAAGGGCGAGACGGTGCTGGAAAACGCCGCCTGCGAGCCCGAAATCGTCAACCTCGCCGAATGCCTCAACGCCATGGGCGCAAAAATTTCCGGCGCCGGCACGCCTGTTATCACCATCGATGGCGTCGAGTCGCTGTCAGGCGCGCGCGTGCGCGTCATCCCCGACCGCATCGAGACCGGGACCTATGCAATGGCTGTGGCCATGACCGGCGGCGATGTCGTGCTCGAAGGCGCCCGCCCCGAGCTGCTACAGACCGCGTTGGATGTGATTGCCCAGACCGGTACCGAGATCACGCCGACCAATTCCGGCATTCGCGTCCGGCGCAACGGCGCCGGCATTTCGCCGGTCGACGTAACGACGGCGCCGTTCCCGGCCTTCCCGACCGATCTGCAGGCGCAGTTCATGGGCCTGATGACCATGGCCAAGGGCAAGTCGCGCATCACCGAGACCATCTTTGAAAACCGCTTCATGCATGTGCAGGAACTGGCCCGGCTCGGCGCCCACATCACGCTGTCCGGCCAAACGGCGATCGTCGACGGCGTCTCCAAGCTGAAGGGCGCGCCCGTGATGGCGACCGATCTGCGCGCCTCGGTGTCGCTGGTCATCGCCGGTCTGGCGGCCGAAGGCGAAACGACGGTCAACCGCGTCTACCACCTCGACCGCGGTTTTGAGCGGCTGGAAGAAAAGCTCTCCAATTGCGGCGCGGTGATCGAGCGGATTTCGGCTTGACCGCACGGCAGTTGCTTCAGACAGACAGGCGTCTGGTGCTGCCTTCATTCACCGCCAACACTTCAAACCCGAGGCGCTAGCCTCGGGTTGAATTTGTGTCGCGGTTGCACGGACCGGAAAGACCGCCTAACAGAAGGCTGAAACCAACTTTCAGGTGTGCATTCGGCATGGCAGCCCTCAAACTCATTGCGCTCGACGATCAGGATCTGAGCATCGTCTCGGCTCACGTCCAGGACGCCGTGATGAAGGTCTCGGATCTCGAATACCTGCCTTCGGCCAAGCGTTTCATATTGACCATGAACCGCTTCGTCTGGGAGGCGAAATCCGGATTGTTCAGCCCGCACAATGAGCGGCGCCAGGCGGTGTTGCATTTCGACCGCGTGCTCGGCGCCAAGACCAGCGGCATTGCCCGCGATCGGCCGGCCGAGGTGCTGTCGCTTCTGGCAATCAGCTTTATCGAAATCAGCAAGCCGGCCGGCATCGTCGAATTGGTCTTTTCCGGCGGCGGCGCGATCATGCTCGACGTCGAATGCATCGAGGCACGGCTTGCCGACATAGGCGGCGCTTGGGAAGCCACCTCGCGTCCGGTGCACAGGGTCTAGAGCATGATCTCAAAAAGTGGGTGCCGGTTTTTGTTGGACAAAACGGGAATCGTTTGTCCAGAGATCATGCTCCAACAAAGGGCTAGACGCAGCCGATGGCCATTACGCTTATCCAATCCGATGCCGGTTTCGCGCAGCGTTTCGCCGCCTTCCTGACCACCAAGCGGGAAGTATCGGAGGACGTCGACACTGCCGTGCGTGCCATCATTGCGCGGATTCGTGCCGAGGGCGACGCTGCCCTGGTCGACTACACGCTGAAATTCGACAAGGCCGACCTCAATAGCCTCGGCATTGCCGTGTCGAAGGACGACATCGCGCAGGCCTACAAAGACGCCGATCCGCAGACGGTCGAGGCGCTGAAATTTGCCCGTGACCGCATCCGATCCCATCACGAGCGACAAATGCCCAAGGACGATCGCTATACCGATGCCGCCGGGGTCGAGTTGGGTTCGCGCTGGACGGCGATCGAGGCGGTCGGGCTCTATGTGCCGGGCGGCACGGCAAGCTATCCAAGCTCGGTGCTGATGAACGCCGTGCCGGCCAGGGTGGCGGGCGTCGAGCGCATCGTCATCGTCGTGCCGGCGCCGGGCGGCATCATCAATCCGCTGGTGCTGGTGGCAGCCGATATATCAGGCGTTTCGGAGATTTACCGCGTCGGCGGCGCGCAGGCGATTGCCGCCCTTGCCTATGGCACGCAGACGATCCGGCCGGTCGCCAAGATCGTCGGACCCGGCAATGCCTATGTCGCCGCCGCCAAGCGCCAGGTGTTCGGCACGGTCGGCATCGACATGATTGCCGGACCGTCTGAAGTGCTGGTGGTGGCCGACGGCATCAACGATCCCGACTGGATCGCCGCCGATCTTCTGGCGCAGGCCGAGCACGACGTGTCGGCGCAATCGATCCTGATCACCAACGATCCTGCGTTCGGAAAAGCAGTCGAACAGGCGGTCGAGCGCCAATTGCTGAGCCTGCCGCGCGCCGAGACGGCGGCTGCCAGCTGGCGCGATTTCGGCGCGGTGATCCTGGTGGAGACCATCGAAGCCGCGCTGCCGCTGGTCGACCGCATCGCCGCCGAACATGTGGAACTCGCCATCGACGATGCCGAGGGCTTCCTGGCCAGGATGCGCAATGCGGGTGCTGTGTTTCTGGGACGCCATACGCCCGAAGTCATCGGCGACTATGTCGGCGGCTCCAACCACGTGCTGCCGACGGCGCGTTCGGCGCGCTTCTCTTCGGGCCTGTCGGTGCTCGATTTCGTCAAGCGCACCTCGATCCTGAAGCTCGGGCCGGAGCAGCTGAGAGCACTTGCGCCGGCGGCGATTGCGCTGGCCAAGGCGGAAGGCCTCGACGCGCATGGCCGCTCCGTCGCCATCCGGCTGAACATGTAGGCGGCGATGGCGGACGGCGATCAAACCCGCGCAAGGCTGATCGATGTCGAGCTCGACGAGTCGATCGGCCGTTCGACGCCCGATGTCGAACATGAGCGCGCGGTGGCGATCTTCGACCTGATCGAAGAAAACAGCTTTCAGCCGGTCAATGATGACGGCGCCGGGCCTTATCGGCTGAAACTCTCGCTGGCCGAATCCCGGCTGGTGTTTGCGGTCGCCCGCGAGGATGGTGCTGATGTCGTCACCCATATCCTGTCGCTGACGCCGCTCAGGCGCATCGTCAAGGACTATTACCTGATCTGCGAAAGCTATTACGACGCCATCCGCTCCTCGACGCCAAGCCATATCGAGGCGATCGACATGGGCCGGCGCGGCCTGCACAATGAAGGCTCGCAGACGTTGATGGACCGGCTTGCCGGCAAGATCGACATCGACTTCGACACGGCGCGGCG
The DNA here is from genome assembly GCF_040321555.1 of Mesorhizobium sp. M0317. Lineage (NCBI taxonomy): Bacteria > Pseudomonadati > Pseudomonadota > Alphaproteobacteria > Hyphomicrobiales > Phyllobacteriaceae > Mesorhizobium > Mesorhizobium sp. M0317. The sequence continues at coordinate 36,486 of NZ_JAMYRV010000045.1, forward strand.
GCTGTTCACGCTGGTCTGCGTGCTGCACTGGCGGGGTTAGACCTGACTGCGGCGCCCCGCTCGATCCTGTTTTTGTGCGGCATGAACGCCGTGCGCTCACCGATGGCCGAGCAGCTGGCGCGGCGCATGCTGCCGCCGGCCACTTTCGTCGCCTCTGCCGGCGTGCACAGGGGCGAGCGCGATCCGTTCGTCGACGCGGTGCTGGCCGAAGAGGGCCTGACGCTGGGCGAGCGCCAGCCGCGCTCGATGGACGATCTCGAGGACGATTATTTCGACCTGATCGTCACCCTGGCGCCGGAAGCCCACCACGCCGCGCTCGAACTCACCCGCTCGCTTGCCGTCGACGTCGAATACTGGCCGATGCCGGATCCGACCGATGTCGGCGGCAGGCGCGAGCAGATCATGGCCAGCTATCGCGACGTGAGAGAACGGCTGAAAGCGCGCATCAGCCGACGTTTTCTGCTTCCGGAGGTAAAAAACGCGGCGGATTGATGCATGTCGCTCAAAAGCGGTCCCGGTTTTGAGACAACGACATGCATAAAACGAAAGCTTGGAGCGCGTCGCATATGACGCGATCTAAGCGTGTTCACAAGCGCACGATTATCATATAGGTTCCGCCGAAATTCCGGCCTGGGCGCTCCAGGGCGCCGGAACTGCAATCCAAGCAAAGGTATCGAATGCCGAAGGAAGAAGTCCTCGAGTTTCCGGGTGTCGTGACGGAATTGTTGCCCAACGCGATGTTCCGGGTGAAGCTCGAAAACGAACACGAGATCATCGCCCATACGGCCGGCCGCATGCGCAAGAACCGCATCCGTGTGCTGACCGGCGACAAGGTCCTGGTCGAGATGACGCCCTATGACCTGACCAAGGGCCGCATCACCTACCGTTTCAAGTAACAGTCCGGCGCGAACCGCGATGAGCATCCTGCAGAAGCTCGTGCTTGCCTCTGGTTCGCCGCGCCGGATCGAACTGTTGCAACAGGCCGGCATCGAGCCGGACCGCGTGCTGCCAGCCGATGTCGACGAAACGCCGCTGCGCGCCGAACATCCGCGCTCGCTGGCCAAGCGGCTGTCGAAGGAAAAGGCCGAGAAGGCGCTGGCCTCGCTGAAAAGCGAGGAAGACTATGCGCCAAGTTTCGTGCTGGCCGCCGATACGGTGGTCGCGGTCGGACGCCGCATCCTGCCCAAGGCCGAGACGCTGGACGACGCCGCCAATTGCCTTGGACTGCTTTCGGGCCGTTCGCACCGGGTCTATTCCGGCATCTGCCTGATTACGCCGGGCGGCAAGCTGCGCCAAAGGCTGGTTGAATCCAGGGTACGCTTCAAGCGGCTTCCACGCGAGGAGATCGACGCCTATGTCGCCTCCGGCGAATGGCGCGGCAAGGCCGGCGGCTATGCCGTCCAGGGTCTCGCCGGTTCGTTCGTCGTCAAGCTGGTCGGCTCCTATACCAACATTGTCGGCCTGCCGCTCTACGAGACGGTGGCGCTGCTTTCGGGCGAAGGCTTCAAGGTCCACACCAGCTGGCATACCGCGCGGCCATGAGCCTGGACGATAAGGTCACACCACTGCGCCCGAAGCGCCCCTGCCCCGAATGCGGCAAGCCGTCGGCGCGCGAGACCTATCCGTTCTGCTCGAAGCGCTGCAAGGACATCGACCTCAACCGCTGGCTGAAGGGCGCCTATGTCATCACCGCGCGCGATGACGAGGACGAGAGCGACGAGCCGAAGTAGGGTTTGGGCGGTGCCGGCCGCGCAATTCCACTTCGCCGACCTTACGCAATTGCTGCTTTGCCGGCGTCGGTATTGTCTGCGACAATTGCCCCGGAAAATCAGCGCTTAGGCGCTGGACAGGCCGGATTCCCGTGCTATAACCCACGCGCTTTCAAGGGGTGCTCCACGGCGCTTTCCTGAAAGTCCGGTCAGGCGATGTCTCGTTTGTCGGCGAGGCCCAGATAGCTCAGTTGGTAGAGCAGCGGACTGAAAATCCGCGTGTCGGTGGTTCGAATCCGCCTCTGGGCACCATCCCCGCTTCTCCCGACACTCCCTTTCGCCGAACCTTCTACGCTGCAGTTTCTGCAACTGGCTGGAATTGTTGGTCTTTTGCAGCCGCATTGCGCAACTAAGCGGGACAGGGAGCGCTTCGGGCGCATTTGGTCCAACGAGGCGAGGGGATGGTATTTCCGTTGGTATTCGACATCCTGATGGTATCGAAACAGCCAAGGGAGACCTGACGAATGCCCCTCTCCGACGTGAAATGTCGAAACGCCCGCCCTGCTTCCAAGCTCGTGAAATTATCTGACGGGGGCGGGCTGCAGCTATGGGTACAGCCCACGGGCTCTCGCCTCTGGCGGCTCGCCTACCGCTTTGACGGCAAGCAGAAACTGCTCGCGCTGGGCAGCTATCCCCTTATCTCTCTCGCCGAGGCACGGGAGGCGCGCGATGATGCTAAAAGGCTCCTGCTAGCTGGCGTCGACCCTGGAAAGGAACGCAGCTTGCAAAAGGCTGATTCGGCAAAGGACTCCTTTCGCTCAATCGCGGGCGAATATGTTGACAAGCTAAAGAAGGAGGGACGTGCCGACCGGACGATCAGCAAGGTCAAATGGCTGCTCGACTTTGCCTATCCGATAATCGGCGACAAGTGCGTTCGGGAGATCGATCCGGCCACCATCCTTGCCGCCCTCCGTCGCGTGGAGGTTCGCGGTCGATACGAGTCGGCCAGGCGACTGCGCTCCACCATCGGCAGCGTGTTTCGATACGCAATCGCGACCGCACGCGCCGAGACAGATCCGACCTTCGCCCTCAGAGGCGCACTCATCAGTCCGACGGTAACGTCTCGCGCCGCGATTACCGATCCGAAAGCCTTGGGCGGTTTGCTGAGGGCGATCAATGCATTTGACGGACAGCCTACAACCCGAGCCGGTCTGAAGCTGATAGCGCTGCTGTTTCCCCGCCCCGGCGAGCTTCGCGCCGGTGAATGGGAAGAGTTCGATTTTGAAAACTCGGTGTGGACCATCCCTGAAGCACGCATGAAAATGCGACGGCCGCACCGCATACCCCTATCAAAGCAGGCGATCAGCGTCCTTACTTCACTGAGAGAAATCTCTGGTGGTGGATCGCTGCTGTTTCCTAGTGTTCGATCGGCTTCGCGTCCGATTTCCGATAACACGCTTAACGCCGCGCTGCGCCGTATGGGTTACGGCAAGGAAGAAGCAACCGCGCATGGTTTTCGAGCAACGGCATCAACTCTGCTGAACGAATGCGGCAAGTGGCATCCGGACGCCATAGAGCGACAGCTGGCCCACATTGAGAACAACGACGTTCGGCGCGCATACGCCCGAGCAGAGTACTGGGAAGAGCGCGTGAGGATGATGCAATGGTGGGCCGATTATCTGGATGAACTCGAGAGCAAAACGCCGCGGGTGATCTCAATCGGGAGACGCGGCAAGCCTGCTGTCTATACACCGTCGCGACCGTCCACTTTGAACCCAACAGCGACCGTTCATCAAACGCCGATACGAATCCCCAACCGACGAAAATCATTCTGACGCTCGAAAAAAAGCCAGAACTGTACGGGAGGGACAATTTTTTCTTATTAGAAGGCTATACGATGGCAGTTGGTTCGCCAGTTCGTGTTTCTCGACGTTCTCACTTGGGCCGCGAACCGCACGGCCTAAAACGTAATGATGATAGATTTCAAAACGCCCTTGGCATCGGGCAGGGCCGTCGTGTTCGCCAACGGTAGGCCACCCGTGGTTGCCAGTCCGCGCGTGCTGATTGGAGACCGCCGCGTCACGTTTTATGGCCGCTTTGTCCCTTTTGCTGGCGGTCGAGGCAAATGGATAAGTACATGGCGGAAAAGTTAGTGAACTTGTGATTTGTTTTGCAGAGTTGGCGGTGCGCGTCACACAACAAAAACGGGCTATAGGGACTGAAATGCGGGGCAGTATCGCGATTTGGCATGACACGCTTGCAGACGACGCCAACGGCTATGCGCCACGCGTCGAGGTCCACATTAACATATGGAAGGGCGAGAGGCGCTCGGCCAAGAGGCGCTTTCATCTCTTGGATATCGGCTTTCGCTTCCAGGAAATGAGATCGCTCCGGACGCTGTCGATCAGCCTCCCTTTCGAGATTCAGTCCGACCATATTTTCGACCTGTTCGATGTGATGCACGACTCATCGACGTTATCCGCAATCTTCAATGAAACGCTGTCGGCAGGGGAGGTCCAAGAGAACGGCAAAACGTTCGCGGCGCTCAACGAACCGAAGAAGGTGCAATTCTATGTTTCGCGCTGCTCAAGAGATGACCGAAGTCTGACCACAATCGGGAAAGGAGGTGACGCCGGCTCTGTAATCATGCTCCGCGATCAATTTTTTGACCGAATGCGGGCCAAAATCGGCGATCAGTATATTCGTCTCCGAATAAGAGTCCCCTTCCACCTCATGAACGGATTCGTTTCTGAAGTCGACGCCAAGGACTCTGCTTTCCTGAGCACGATCTCCACCAGCGAAATCGTCGAATTCCGTCTAAACGAGCGGCGCAATTTTTCGGCCGCAATCCTGGAACGATTGAGCGGCGGGGCAGATCTGATCGATGTGTCTGCTGTTCATTATTTTCTGATCAGGGATATGACCGTGGAAATGACACAATCCCATACTGGCTTCAAAAAAATGCGTCGGCTGGAACCCGAAATCTGGGAACGGTATCTCCGAGATGAACCGCAATTCAACGCACAGAACATGATAATCTATCATTGGAGCTCGCTCGCCCCGCCTCAATCTACGGTCGACAGCTTCACCGCGCTCGCGACTTTTCGTGCTTACTACACTGGCCGCCTCTGGATTTACGGACTGGTTGTTGTTGCACTGGGTGCAATGGGAAGTGCATCGCAAGCAGGCTTGGCGGCCCTGGTTGGAATGCTGTGGGAGATTAAGGACCCGTGGCAGGCTGCTGCCGTCAACGCTGCGATCTTTTTCTTCCTGGTCTTTTTGCTCTTTTTTATCGTCCGATTTGGCCGACGGTGGTCAAATCCACTCGAATGGGTTATCGGATTTTTCAGCGCCCGCCGTTAAGGTGGGGGTTCACGAATCAGGAGGGGAGCATGCCTATGATAAACGAGCCAGGCTTCGCAAACATCCTTTCTGGGCCCGTTGCTCAGCCGAACATGCCCAGCGATCCATGCACGATTTATGATTGGCTGGTGCGGGCTGGCGTTCACGGGTTTTACCCGAATTTTCGGCCGTGGTTTTTCGGCAGGGTCATTCCAGGGCTCCACAGCGGGGAGCGCCATATCGTAACCACATATGTTGAAGGCGCGCTTGCTGGCATAGCCATTTGCAAGCGCTCAGAGGCGGAGCACAAGCTCTGCACGCTTTGGGTCGAGCCTGCCTTGCGCGAGCGTGGAGTTGCGAAATCGTTGGCTCGCTATGCATTTGACTGGCTCGATTCCGACCGCCCGCTTTTCACCGTGCCCGAAGAGCGGATCGCAGAGTTTGCCGGGCTGCTCCGCGTGTGGAGTTTTTCGGCACCCAGAACTTATCCGAGCCTGTATCGATCAAATCGAGTCGAGTATGTCTTCAACGGACCTGTCGGGATTTCTGTCAATGATCGAACGACAACCGGCTTTCGAGCGTCCACCTAAACTCATCGAGCGTCGGAGCCTCCAGTGCTACCAGTGGGGTGCCAAGCCGAATTGCGAGCCGTTCGCAGGCAGCTTGCTCTAACGCGGTAAGCGCAGCGATCTCGGCTGTGGTCGCAAAGTTCGCGCCGGGCACCCTCCGCGCTAAGATCTGTTCTGGACCATCCAGGATATGGATCAAAAGGTCCGGCGCGATTTCGTCGAAGAACGAGTCCGGAACAAGCAGTGGCCCCTCTAGCGTCTCGACCAATGCATGGCCATCAACAATCTGATGCCTCTTTGATCGGGGATACGCCGATAGAGCTTCTGCCGCCATGCGTTGGTTGGTGAGCCCATCTGCGAGTGTAGCGACTGGCAGGATGCCGTTAACCGCCCTCAAGAGCTGACTGATGCTGGCATACTCTAGCTCCGGGATATGCTCGGCAGCGTGCAGAGAGCGGGTCGTCTTACCCGATTTTGAAAGCCCCGCGACGAAAACTCTCATGGGCGTGTTCCAATCGCATTGACCAATCGAGGTGATGCATAGCCCCAAGACTGGGGGGCCGTGAAGCTGAAGTCGTGGCGTAAACGGTCCAGGCGCCAATCTTTGACTAGAGGCAGGTGTCGAAGAATTTCGATACCAAAACCGGCGTCTCGGTCTTGGAAGTATGTTGCGAAGTGGCGCTCATCAACGCATGATGCCTTGCCATGCACGCGCCAAAGTTCCTCGACCGGAAGTTCATGAATCGCGCCCATTTGTAGGATTGCGGTAAGCCTGCAATTCGGCGAGGATTCGTAGAGGTACGCGGCAGAACCGGCAAGGTAGCGAGGGAAGCGCCGCCTTAGCTCGATCGTTTTTTCGCCAGAGCGAATTAGTGCAGCCCATTTGGGCTGAATGCTCAAAACGACCGTTCGCATGTGAGCTTTCCTGAACCGAATCCTTAATTGCACATAGGCGTGGTAGTCGCTAGTGCGCAACGCGCTCGGCAGCTACTAAGCAAAATGAATGATGTGTTGGGTGCAGATTGACCATTCCTCAACGGCAGACATGGCAACGGTTGCTCGTCACCGAGATCCTGCAGAGCGGATCCCGCTTGCAAGCCGTGTCTGTGGCAGCGCTAAAATGTCAACTCACGCAGAACTTGAGATTGCCTCCTGAGTGCCGTGTCGGCAGAGCAACCGAACTTGAACAATCGGTGTGCTTTACTTGGATTGTGAACCTGGGTGCTACCGCTTTTTCTCTGGCATGTCGACGGCCGGCAGACCTTCCTTTCTGGCCTTGGCAAACGCCCGGTCGCCTTCCAGGAACCCGACCAGCATAAAGGGGATCAGTTCAGCCACGGTTTCGGACTCGCCATAGATCTGACGGTAAAGTGCGGCATAGTCGTTGAGTGCTTGGCTCAAGTCGGCGCCAACGGTGATGGTGATCTTCGAAGGTGTCCGGTCCGGAAGTTTTCCGAGTTTCAGGTTAGCCATGAAGTCCTCCTGTTCACCCCGTGTATGGCCGCAACACGAGGTCCTTGTGCACGATGACGCGCAACGGCCAACCAGGGCGGACGGTGATCGTGGGTTGGACGTTCAGGTTCTTTTCAGTGATCCGTTGGCCCGCTTGACTGACGTTCTGCTGGGTGGATTCACGAATTGCCTTGACCAAGTCGCTTTCATTTTCCCCAAACCTCAACTCGGTACCAACCCCCAGCAATGTGGCCACCGCGACGCCCTTGATCAACTGCCAAGTATGGAAATCCACCTTGTCCTCGAGCCCGGCATAGCCGGACGCGTCGGTCGCGGGCAGATTGTCGATTTCGGTAGATGAGCCATCCGGCATCACGATGCGTTGCCACACCAACAGAGCGCGCCTTTGCCCAAAGGCTACAACGCTGTCGTAGGTGCCGATCAGCCGTGAGCCCTGCGGGATGAGCAGGATGCTGCCGGTGACGCTGTCGTGCACATTCTCGGTGATCTGGGCGACGACAAGGCCGGGCAGATCGGAATTGATGCCGGTGATCAGGCTTGCAGCGATCACGCTGCCGGCCATGATCTGATAGGGCGAAGCCGGCGTCTGCAGTGCATGCGGGTTGTAGATCCCGTCGGTGTTCCGTTGACCGATGAAATCGAGCTTGCGCTGTTGATTGTTCTGGTCGCCCTCGGCCGGCGCGACGGAAGCTCGCTGGCCTTCGGTGTCTGGCTGCGGAGACGCCGTCTCGAAAGGTGAACGTCCGCCCTGCCCATTGCTAAAAGCTTCCGTCTGCTGGGGCCGGTTTTCGATGCGGAAGAGGACTTGCGACTCGCGCGCCTCAATCGCTTGTTGTGCAAGCCGCTGGGCCTCGGCGGAAACGTCTTGCCCTGGTGCGATGCCAAGCTGGCGCTGGTGCTCGACAATAGGACGGCCGAGATCCCCAGGCAGCGGCGGTCCAAGCACCGGAGCCTTCGGCTTGCTCCCGGAATAGTCCTTGGGCAGCGTTTCAAGTCCCTCGGCGGTCGGCTTGCGGTCCGTGCTGTAGAGCTCTTCGGTCTGCTGTTTCAGGCGCAATGCGGGTCCCCGCAGCGCCATCATCGTGACGCCAAAAACAGCGCCGGAACCAACAGCAGCGATCGCGACGATTATGCCGCGCCTGAACCGCACCGCTCGGCGGGGCGAGGCTCGCAGCTGCAGCTGTTCGGGATTGAGCTTCGGCAGAGCATTCGGACGGGAAGTATCGGTCATGAGCCTCCCCTTACCTGCCAAAACGCGAAAACAGCGAAACCCGCCGCGGCGGTTGCCGACCGTCGGTTCTCGTAATGCGCACCACCTGCTGCTGTTTGGTGCCCAGCCTTAGCTCGGCCGCAGCAAAGAGGCGATCGACGATGTAGTAGTTGCCGCGCATGCGATAGTTGACGAGCTGGTTGTCCCCGTCGGCTCCGACGATGAAGAGCGGCGGCGCCTCACCTTGGTCGATACGGCGCGGGAATTCGATATAGACCCTGCTGCCATCATCAAAGGCGCGCGTCGGTCTCCACGGTGGCGTGTCGCCGGCGATCGAATAGCGGAAGCGGATGTTTTCGAGTGCTACGTTCGAGGCCGCGGGCATTTCAGCCTCGGCCTGAGCGTTGCGCCGCCGAAGCGCCACGAGTTGGTCTTCGCTGTAAATCCAGGAGAGCGCCGCCATGGCAGTTTTCTCAGTGCTTTGAAGCTGCAGGTGATAGGATCGCCTGTCCGTCGTGATGACCAGATTGGTGGCAAGCCCCGGCGCGAATGGCTTCACCAGCACATGAGTGCGCTGGTCATCGCCTGAGCCACTAACGGTGTCACCGATCACCCAACGGACCGTGTCCCCGGCTGAGACCGAGGTCAGCTTCTCGCCCCGCTGCAATGAGATATCGGTGACGCGCTCCGGCGCGGCGTAGAGCTGGTAGAGCGCGCCGTCGGCAAAGGGGTAAACCTGCACCGCATTGACATAGCCAAACTTGGTGGGTTGTTGCGTCGCCGCCTTGTTGGCATCGGCGACCTGTTCTTCCGGCGAGCGCTTATCTGAAGCGGGCTTGCCGGGTGCGGGCATCAACTGACCAGGCAACGGCAACCGCTTCGGCACTTCCACGACCTTGACCGGCTTCTCCGGCGCCTTCTCGATCGCGGCTGGTTTGAAGTCCTCGTGGTCATAGGAAATCTGAGGCGGCGGCACTGGCTTCGAGGCACAGGCCGAAAGAACCGCAGCAGACGCCGACAGCATGAAGGCAGCACGAAACGATGGGGCTCTATTTGTCATTGGCGGGCTCCTTAGGGGAAACGGGGGTTGGCGCGGCGCTGTCGAGCTCGCGCGACCAGTCGATGGCGTTGATGAATACGCCGAGCGGGTTCTTGCGCAGCTGGTCAGTGTTCGTCGGCGAGCGGATCACTATGGTGAGGATACCTGTCCAGCGCGTCGTGCTCGCAAGGCTACCACGCTCAAAAATCTGCTCGGTCCATTTGACCTGGAATGAACTGTCGGAAGCCCTGACGACGCTGGTCACCTGCACCGACACGCTGCGCGTGCCGATCTGACTGAACGGGTCGTTCGCCTTGGCATGCTCGTTGAGGAAAAGCGCCGCGCGGTCGGTGGCGAAATCGTAGGCCGACAGCCAGTTCTGCCGCACCAGCACCGGATCGGTGGAGATGGAGCGGACATTCTGGATGAAGCGGCCGAGATGCCAGGCGATCTGGGCATCGTCAGGCTGGTAGTCCTGAATTGCCGGCGCGACGGCGCGCGCCTCACCAAAACGGTCGACCTCAACGACGTAAGGCACAAAGCGGCCCTGCGCCGACTGCCATAGAAGCCCGCCAGAAAGCCCCCCGGCCAAGGCCAGGCAGCCAAAGGCCATCAGGCGCCAGTTCCTCGCCTGCACGCGCGCTGTGCCGATGCGTTCGTCCCAGAGCTGACCGGCCTTTTGATAAGGTGTTTCAGGCTCGGACGTCTTTCCGTAACGCTGAACGGGTCGCTTGAAGAGCATCTAATCTTCCTTGTCGTTGAGAGAGGGGTTGGCGCCGCTTCCGCCCCGATCGCCATCGCGCACCACCTGCGTGGCAGCATGGCGATGGGCGCGCGCGGCCTGTTCGGAGCGCAGACGCCTTGCCCATGGAGGCGCCGCGGTTGGATCCGCAGCGGGCGAACTTCCGCTCATCGACCTGATCGGCGTGCCACCGGTCGCTGTCCAGCCGGCATCGCGGCCGGCGTCGGCGCTGCGTCGGAAAGGCTCTGAAGCAGATCGCATTCCCTGCATCGCGGCGCCGCCAGCGGCATTCGCAACACCCTGCAGCCCAGCAGCTACCCCGGAGAGGACGGAGTCAGGCGCTGTTGCACGGCCCATATGCCAGGCCGTGGAAGCAGCCGATCCCATAGCTGTGCCGGCACGGATTGCACCAAGACTACCGCCGGCCGCCATGCGCGTGCCGGCAAACGCGGCGCCTCCGGCAACGAGCGTTGATCCGGCTGCGGCCCCCGTTGTTCCAAGTGCTGCGCCAGCACCGAGCTGCGGCGCGCCGGAAACAAGACCCGACGCAATCCCGGGGCCGAAAATGCCGAGCCCAAGCAGCGCAAGTGCACCCAACACCTGCGACATCGCCGCGGCCAGGTCCGGCTCCTGGCCCTGCAGGGCGGAAGCGAACTCGCCAAAGAGCGTGGAGCCGATGCCGACGATGACGGCAAGCACCATCACCTTGATGCCCGACGAAATCACATTGCCGAGCACGCGCTCGGCCAGGAACGCCGAGCGGTTCCAGAGCGCGAAGGGCACCAGGACGAAGCCGGCCAGCGTGGTGAGCTTGAACTCGAGGATGGTGATGAAGAGCTGGATGGAAAGAATGAAGAAGGCGATGAGGACCAAGAACCAGGCCAGAAGCAGCACGAAGATGGTGAGCGCGTTACCGAAAATCTCGGGGAAGCCTACTAGCTGGCTCGCTTGATTGAGGAGCGGCCAGGCGCCCTCGAAGCCGGCTGCGGCAATCCGGCCTGGCCGCAGGAGACTTTCGGCGGACAGATTGCCGGCGGACGCATTGATGCCGAGCCCGGCAAAGGAACGGTAGATGATGTCGGCGAGGTTCTTGAAGTTGTTGAGCATGAAGGCGAAGGCGCCGACATAGAGCACTTTGCGGACAAGCCGGCCAAAAACGTTGGGTTCGCCGCCGAAAGCCCAGACCAAGCCCGCGAGCGTGATGTCAATGCCGATCAGAATTGTGGTGAGAAAGGCGACGTCGCCCGAAAGCAGACCGAACCCGCTATCGATATAGCGGGTAAAGGTCTCCATGAAGCGATCGATGACTCCGAGGTCGTTCATGTAGCCGCCTTCCTCGTTGTCTTAAAGAACTGCCGATCAGTTGCCGGGATAAGCCGTGCCGGTGCCCAGGAAACGCTTCGTCGTCTCGCGAGCGGCTTCCTCAGACTGCGCCTTGCGCGCCGCATCCTCGGCCTCGGCCCGGAACTGGGTCGCAAGCAGCGTCTGGATCTGCATCTGCTGCTTGGTCGAAAGCGCGATCAGCTGATTGGTAGCCTGGCTTGCCTCGAGGGCACCTGCCGCGCCCTGACTGCGATTGACGAGATCGGTAAGCAGGTCGCCATCGGCCTGCACGTTCTCGACGATCTGCGACTGCGCGCTCATGGTCTGGCGGAACGCCTGCATGGCGCTCTGCCAGCGATCGCGCGCGGCGCTCGCCACATCGCTGACCTTGATGGTGGCGTCGTAGCTTTCCGGATATTGCTGGCGCCACTGGTCCTGCAGCTTGTCGAGATCGAAGCTCAGGCCGCTCGCCTGGGTCATCAGACCGTCAATCCGTTGGAGCGAGCCGGTAAGCTGGCCCACGGAAGAGAAATCCAGGCGCTGAAGGTTGCGCGCCATGTTCTGCAGCATGGTCGCCTGATTCTGAAGCGACTGGATTTGGTTGTTGATCTGCTCCAATGCGCGTGCTGCCGACAGCACATTTTGCGTATAGTTGGACGGGTCAAACACGATGAGCGCATAGGCCGGCTGGACGTAGTCAGCCATCGGTTTGGCGATCAGGGAAACGGTGACCAGGCTAGTAAAAAGGCGGCGTCCGATCATGACGATTGCTCCTTGTTAGGTTGAGGAAATTGCTGGAGAAGCTCGGCAGCCCACTGAAGGCCGCGCGCATTGAAGAAACGGGCGGCAAAGCTGCCCTGCCCTTCTTCGGAAAGAACATTGTCGATCAGGGTCTGCGCGGCCGGGTCGGAGGCGCCGCAAAGCGCAAGAGCGATCGGGCCGAGTCCGAGCTCGAAAAGCCGGTTGCCGCGGCGCGACTGAAGATAGTAGTGGCGCTTCGGCGTGGCGCGGGCGACCAATTCGACCTGTCGCTCGTTCAAACCGAAGCGCTCGTAAGCCGTCCTCGCCTGCGGTTCGACGGCACGATCATTGGGAAGAAAGATGCGCTGCGGGCAGCTCTCGATGATTGCGGCTGCAATAGAAGAGCCGGCGATGTCGGCAAGCGACTGCGTAGCGAAGATCACCGACACATTCTTCTTTCGCAGCACCTTCAGCCATTCCCGGACGCGGGCGGCAAACAGCGGATTGTCGAGATAAACCCAGGCCTCGTCGAGCATCAGCAGCGTCGGCCGCCCGTCGAACCTCTCCTCGAGGCGGTGGAACAGATAAGTGAGCACGGGCAGCACAGCGCCTTGGCTGTGCATCAGCTCCTCGGTCTCGAAGCACTGCACATCCGAGATGGCGAGCCGATCATCATCGGCGTCGAGCAGCCGGCCGAAGGGGCCGTCGAGCGTGTAGGGCATCAACGCCGATTTGAGCGCATTGGACTGAAGCAGGACCGACAGGCCAGTGAGCGTGCGTTCCTGCGTTGGCGCGGTGGCGAGGCTGGTGAGCGCCGACCAGATTGCCTCCTTCACCTCCGGGGTGACGGTGACATTCTCGTGAGCAATAAGGCCGGCGATCCATTCGGCTGCCCAGCCACGGGTTGCCTGGTCGTCGATGTTGCGCAGCGGCTGAAAGGCAAGCGCACCATCCGCACCCAGCGGATGGTGGTCGCCGCCCATGGCAAGCGTGGCGGCGCGGGCCGAATTGCCTTTGTCGAAGACATAGATTTGCGCGCCAGCGTAGCGCCGGAACTGCAAGGCGATCAGGGCAAGCAGAACCGACTTGCCCGCGCCGGTCGGCCCGACAATCAGCATGTGGCCGACATCGCCGATGTGGGTGGAAAGCCGAAACGGCGTCGACCCGCTGGTCTCAGCGAAAAGAAGCGGCGGAGCGTGATCGCCGGTGACCTCGGCAAGATGCTCGTTGTCCGCTGGACCTGCCCACACAGACGACAGCGGCATGAGATGGGCAAGGTTAAGCGTGTGAACGAGCGGCTGGCGAACGTTGGCGTAGACATGACCCGGCAATGAACCAAGCCACGCTTCGACGGCATTGATGCTTTCGCGAATGGTGGTGAAGCCGAGCCCGTTGACGATGCGCTCGACGGCGCGAAGCTTTTCCGCGGCGGCTTCACGGTTCTGGTCCCACACCGTCACCGTTGTGGTGAGATAGCCGAAGCCGACATGATCGCCGCCCAACGACTGCAGTGCTGCGTCGGCATCGAGCGCCTTGTTGTCGGCATCGCTGTCGACGAGAGGCACCGGCTCGTTGGTCACCACCTCGCGCAGAATAGCCGCGATCGATTTGCGCTTAGCAAACCACTGCCGGCGCAAGCGCGTCAGCGTCTTCGTGGCTTCCGTCTTGTCGAGTGGAATGAAGCGCGTCACCCACCGATAGGCGAAATCCTGGTGATTGAGCGCATCAAGGATTCCTGGCCGGGTGACGTTCGGAAAGCCGAGAACGGTGAGCGTGCGCAGATGCTGGTCGCCCAGCATCGGCTCTAGGCCGCCGGTCAGGGGCGCGTCAACCAGGACGCCGTCGAGATACATTGGCGTTTCAGGCACGGCGACCGGATGACGGCGGGTCGAGATCGTGCGGTGCAGATAAGTCAGCGTCTCGGCGTCATCCAGCGCACGTACTTCAGGCATGAAGCCCGACAGAAGATCCAGAACCCGGTCAGTCTCATCGCCAAACCACGCCAGTTCCTCGCGCCAGTCTCTCGCGGCTCCTGAATGATGCGACTCGACGAGGGCGCTTTCAGCCCGCGCCTGACCATCTGGTGGCGGCATGAACAGCAGGGTCAGATGGTGAGAACTCTCGAAATGCGCGACCTTGCCCTCGAAGGCAGCGCCGCGTTCTTCCTCAACCAACCATGACGCGGCATCGGGAAAACGCGAGGTCGGATAGCCCAACGCCTCAACGCGCTCGGCCTCGAAGAACAATGCCCAGCCAGAGCCAAGCCTCCTCAGCGCATTGTTCGCTCGCGCGCAAACGCCGATGAGCTCAGCTTCGGTCGCGCTTTCAAGGTCGGGGCCACGAAACCGCAACGTCCGCTGGAAGCTGCCGTCCTTGTTGAGCACGATGCCAGGCGCAACGAGTGCTGCCCAAGGCAGATGGTCGGCAAGCCGGTCGGCTTTGCCGCGATATTCCGAGAGCTTCAGCATGCGAGCCAGCCCTTCTGGCGAAGATGGCGGACAAGCACGCTGGCAAAGTCCGGATCGCGCCTCGCGGCAAAAACCGCGAGCGTGTGTCCAGCGATCCAGAGCCCGAGACCAGCGATCCACTGCTGCAGGCCAAGCCCGATGGCCGCAGCCACCGTGCCGTTGAGAATCGCTACCGCCCGTGGCGCACCGCCCAGCAGAATGGGCTCGGTCAACGCCCGGTGAACGGGAACCTCGAACCCTTCGATATGCTGCTCTCCAGTGGTCATCCGACGAGTGCCCCGCCACCAAAGGAGAAAAAGGAGAGGAAGAAACTCGACGCCGCGAAGGCGATCGACAGACCGAAGACGATCTGGATCAGCCGGCGGAAACCGCCCGCCGTGTCGCCGAAGGCAAGGGTGAGGCCAGTGGTGATGATGATGATCACCGCGACGATCTTAGCGACCGGCCCCTGCACCGATTCCAGGATCTGCTGTAGCGGCTGTTCCCACGGCATTCCGGAGCCGGCAGCGTGAGCTGGGGTGGTGAGAAGAAACGCCAAGGCGGCAGACGAAAGAAATCGAAGTTTTTTGCGCATGAGGTGAACCTTTCAAAGCTGCTGGAGTTGCGGAAGGGTGAGCTGGATAACGGCGTAATCGCCACTGCCGTCGAGGCCCGTGACCTCGGCAATCGCGTCGATTCGGCGCGAGGATCCCCGGCCAGCGATGAAGACAATCAGATCTATCGCCTCGGCGATGAGTCGGCGGGGGACGGTGACAACAGCTTCCTGGGCGAGCTGCTCGATGCGGTAGAGGCCCGAGCGCGCCGAATTGGCGTGTACCGTGGCGATGCCACCGGGGTGACCTGTGTTCCACGCCTTCAACATGTCGAGGGCTTCCGCGCCTCTGACTTCGCCGACGATGATGCGGTCGGGCCTCAGCCGCAGGGTCGAGCGCACAAGATCGGCGAGCGTGACCGAGCCTCGCCTCGTCCTCAACGCAACGCAGTCTTTGGCTGCGCATTGCAGTTCGCGCGTGTCCTCGATCAGGATCACCCGCTCATCACCTTCGGCGACTTCCGCCAGCAGCGCATTGGCAAGTGTGGTTTTGCCCGACGACGTGCCGCCGACGACCAGGATGTTGCTCCGCTCGCGGACTGCCTTCTTCAGCGCCTCGGCCTGAAGCGGCAGCATGATGCCGTCGGCGACATAGTTGGCCAGCGTGTAGAGTTTTGCCGCCGGCTTGCGGATTGCGAAACACGGCGCCAGAACGACAGGCGGTAGCAGCCCCTCAAACCGCTCGCCCGATGGCAGTTCGGCGCTGATAATCGGATTGTCAGCATGTGCCTCGGCGCGCACGTGGGAGGCAACGAGGCGGATGATGCGTTCCGCCTCGGAAGGGTGCATATGCACACCTGTGTCGACCCGGCCGTCTCCCAACCTGTCGAGCCGCAGCGCGCCGTCGGGATTAACCATCACCTCGATGACGGTCGGATCGGCAAGGGCCTCGGTGATCGCGGAGCCCATGGCTGTGCGCAGCATGGCGCGGCGGCGATGGTCGGCCTCTGGATGAGAGCTCATCCTTCGCCTCCGTTGCCATTGCCGTTGCCAAGCGAGCGCTTCCCGGAGGCGATCTGGCGACCGACCTGCTCGACGAATTTGTCAAAGCGCTCTTGGGCAATCGCCTGTGTCGCCCGATCCGGGACTGGCGTGTGGGCATGAAGCGTGATCGAAAAGCGTATGAAGAGCGCCAGGCTCTCTAGGATCACCTCGATATCGGCTCGGATATGGTCGAGGTCGCGGGAAAGACGGTCGAGCCGCCTGCCATAACGATTGTCGAGCTCGTTCTCGCCACGCCGCTCGATGAAGGCCTCGACCGCTTTTGCGACGATCGCCGATTTTGTGGTCGACGGGTTGCGGCTGAGGGTTTCCAGCTTCCCGCTTAACGCGGGTTCGAGCAGAAACTGGTGGCGGATGCGGTGGGACTTCATATGTCTCGTTCCGACTGGCCGGCGCTGATGCGCCGGCGGCGGGAACGAACATCGTCGAGATCGGCAAAATCGCTTATGGGCGTTATCTACGCCGAGATACGCCTGAGCCGCGGAAGCACTTAGAAGCCGGGGATGATGTCCTTGTCGTCGCCCCTTCCCTCGTTGATACCGTAGGCGCTCGCCGCGGTAGAAACCCGGTCCATGACACGCTTGTCTGCGAGTGCCTCGGCGTCATCGTCCGCCAGATTGAAGAGGTCGTCTTGATCAGGCTCCTGAGAGACGACGACGTGTTCTTCAGGCAGGCCGGGATGACGCTGCTGTTGCACGCCGCCCTCTTCTTCGATTGCCGCGCCGGCGTTTTCGTCATCGGCAGCGAGACGGCGGTCAACATTGCGGACTTGTCCGCTCCAATCGTCGGGGCGCGACGCAGGACAGTCCGCGTACACACCCTCCCGCAACACCGGCGCCGGCAGCACCCGTTCGGTGAAATTGGGATCCTGGTAGTAGCGCAACTTTTGGGCGCGGATCGGCGGCAACCCCGAAACAAGGATTAATTCGTCAGCTTGCGGCAACTGCATTACCTCGCCAGGCGTCAGCAGCGGGCGAGCGGTCTCCTGGCGACTGACCATGACGTGCGAGAGCCAGGGCGCCAGCCGGTGGCCGGCGTAGTTGCGCATGGACCTGAGTTCCGTCGCCGTACCGAGCGCATCCGAGATGCGTTTGGCCGTGCGCTCGTCGTTGGAGGAAAAGGCAATGCGCACATGGCAATTGTCGAGAATGGCGTTGTTCTCGCCATAGGCTTTGGAGATCTGGTTCAAGGATTGCGCGATCAGATAGGCGCGGATGCCGTAACCCGCCATGAAGGCGAGCGCGGTCTCGAAGAAGTCGAGGCGGCCAAGAGCCGGAAATTCGTCCAGCATCATGAGCAGTTGGTACTTGCGGCTCTTCTTCGGGTCACCTTCCAGCCGCTCCGTCAGTCGCCTGCCGATCTGATTGAGCACCAGTCGCACCAGTGGCTTGGTGCGCGAGATATCCGATGGCGGCACCACTAGATAGAGCGACATCGGTCGTTCCGCATCCATGAGGTCGGCAATGCGCCAGTCGCAGGCCGATGTTGCCGCGGCCACGGTCGGGTCACGATAGAGACCGAGAAACGACATGGCGGTCGAGAGAACGCCTGAGCGCTCGTTCTCTGATTTGTTAAGCACCTCGCGAGCCGCCGAGGCCACGACGGGATGGACCCGAGGTTTGTCCGCCGTGCCGAGGTGGTTGGTGGTCATCATCCGCAGGAGTGTCGTGGCAAACGAGCGTTGCGGATCCGACAGGAAAGTGGCGACGCGGGCGAGCGTCTTTTCTTCTTCGGCGTAGAGCACGTGCAAGATGGCCCCGACCAAGAGTGAATGACTAGTCTTCTCCCAATGATTCCGCCGCTCCAGCGCGCCTTCCGGATCGACGAGAATGTCGGCGATGTTCTGAACGTCGCGGACCTCATCTGAGCCCCTGCGCACTTCCAGCAGCGGGTTGTACCGCGCCGACCTTGGATCGGTCGGGTTGAACAAAAGGGAGTACGAGAACTTCGACCGCCAGCCGGAGGTCAGCTGCCAGTTCTCGCCTTTGATGTCGTGAATGACGGCCGAGCCGGTCCAGGAAAGAAGAGTTGGAACGACCAATCCGACGCCCTTGCCCGAACGTGTCGGCGCAAAGGCCATGACATGTTCCGGCCCGTCATGTCGCAGATAGTGATCCTTCAGTTTGCCAAGGAAAACGCCGGCCGGCTCAAACAGGCCTGCTTTCTCGATTTCCCGAGCCGCGGCCCATCGTGAGGAACCATAGGTGGTGACCAACCCCCTCTGCCGCGCGCGCCAGAGGGAGCCAGCTATTGCGGCCGCACAGCCCAGGAACCCGCTGGCTCCGGCAAGCATGCCGGCCTTGTCGAAGACCTCAGGGGCGTAGGCGTCGAATTGAAACCACCATTCGAACAGTTTCCACGGCTTGTAGATCGGCCAGGCCGCCGCGACAAACCATGGCGCGCCAAGCTGCAGCTGATTATCCAGCATGTGGGCGCACCATTGAGTCGCTGTCCATACGCCGAGGATGACGATGGCGAATACAACTACGATCTGACCGACAAGGAGCTTCGTCGGTGTCATGGGCGCAGCCTCCGAGGTATTGTTAAACGGAAGCAGCATGGCGTGACGTTTCAGAATATCGAAGATACCCAATATACGCGCCCGTGCGATGCAGTGAACGTTGCAGGCTTGGAAGACTGGGGCGCCAAGAAGTGTCATCGCGAAGGGCGACAAGCGAATGACTTGTATTGGGCCGTTACCGGCCTGGCGGGCTTCGGCTAGGATTTGCGATAAGCTGCCGTTCTGGAGGCGACCTCATTGCGGTTACTCGACGTCAAATTGGAGAACAAAGATAGTGGCCGCCCGTCAACGTCACGCTTGGCGAACCTCTGTCGACACAACTCCTTCGCCGAGCTTCTCTCAGAGGAAAATGGGCGACTGATCAGCCCCTGCTCCAGCGCAGGTTCTGAGTGACGATTTTTTCGCGAGGCCAACTTCTCTTTGACTTGAGCGTCGAGGCGTTGGACTGCTTTGTGGCTTACTGCGGAAGGGCCAAGCCAAGGTCGGAGTATATCGGCCCGAGTTCCTCATCGGTCAGTAAACCTGGCGAGGTGGCGATGCTCGGGAAATTGCCCACCACGAAGTAGAGCAACAGGATCGAAGGCAAGGCGAACAGGGTTTGCTCCTCTAGCCGACCCTTGATGCGCTCCCTGATGAAATCCTTGGTGTTCAGCCAAAGGAGGATGTCTTCAATTGAGCTCTCCCCGGCCAGTGGGAGGTACGCGTCGATCAACTCACCGTCGAGAGTGGTGACAGTCGCGTCCACGCCGATCTTGTCTCGGTAGTACACGGACAAGGCGTCGATCAGAGCCTTGACGCTCTTGACCGATGCGGCGATGAGGCTACCGACTTGGCGGAAGTAGTCGTCAGTCGCTTCGATCAACGCCATCGCCTTTGCCGCAGCTCGCATCATCTCAGGCGTCGATTTGACGCTCGGTTTGTAGATTGTGTCGTGGGTGACTTCGCTAAAGGCATGCTGCAGCAGCGTACGGACCTGTATCTCGCACGGAATGTCCAGCGGCATAGGGGCGCTCTCGAAGACGATCCCCGCTTTTGCCCGAACCACGTAGTGGACCGACTGGTACCCGAACTCCCAAGGCTTGCGAGCTCGCTCTTCAGCGAAGTCCCGGGCCTTTTCCCAGAACCAGTATCTGTCGCCGAATTCGGTGATCGCCTTCTCGACGATGGTTATTTCGTCGGACGTGAGCACGACGAAGCGGATGCCCACCTTGTCCTCGATGTCGTCATACGGGCTTGCATAGCCCTTGCCGCGATAGAGAGCCTTCTGGATAAGCGACTTGCTCTCCTTCAGCCTATGTTTAACCGGAAGGCGCAAGAACAGGCCCGGCGCCTTCACTTGGGTCGAGAGCCCGTCGATGACCGCGTGGATGACGAACCTGCCCCAGGCATCGTAGTATTGCTGCTCCGCCTCCCAGCGCCGCAGGATCTCGAACTCGGTCGTCATAGCTGTTCGGTGACTGGTCTGCGGACCGTGATCCTGGTCCAGCTTGCAGCAGCCTCGCCATCCGAAACATCGCCTGCCGGCACATCCTTGATTGTCACGGTGCCATTCCGTATCGCGTCCGGGGACGCAGAGAACTCGATGTCTGGACCAAACTTGTACTTCCGGCGCCGCAACCTTCCCCCCATCTCGCTGATGTCCCGAACCACGGCTCTATTGGTCGGGAATTTCTTGGCTTCGAGGAACTTGTTAAACGGGTCGCGCAATTCGGGTGGAAGATACGTGTCGCCGAACTGTTGCGAGGTGAACGTGGGTGCCTGATCTACCTTGACGAAGGCGAACAGCGCGTCGCCCAGGTCCCTTCGGAGATCTCGGTCATTTACCGCTGTGCGAACGAATTCCTTCGTGAGGTCGAAGAACTTCGCGGTTTCGTATTTCCCGCTCTCAGGAAAGGCGCAGCCAAGAAAGCCGTCGTAGAAATATACGGCCGCGTTCTCTCGGCGGGCGGCGGTGATATTGCTGTCAAATACGAAGCATCGCCAATTTGTGCTCGCCGTGACAGCGACATCTTCAGAGATGAAGAGAGCAAGCTTGTAAAGTCTCGTGGCTGGCGTCAGGAAGATGTTCTCTAGGAATTCGGTCACAACTTTTGCTGCAGCCAGTCGGCGTTGAAAGCCCGACTGCATCTCCGCTTTAATCACCCCTAAGAAGGGCTTTCCGTCGCCGCCGACTTTCCCATCGAAGACCAGAAGCATTCCACCGGGAATCCCTCGTGATTTCTGTGCGTCAGCGAGGGCATCGGCCATGTGATTGGAGATGCTGGGGAAATCGGTGTCGGTTGCGAGAACAAGACGTCGAACAGTCCCAACCACGCTCGCGTCATTGGTCTTCACTATCTGCATCTCTATGCTCTTGGACTGTGCGGAGAGCGCGTCGGTGATACGCATCCCAAAATGACTGAGAGCCTTGGTATCCAGTATTTCGAGATCCTTGCCGTAGGATGGCGGCACTACATTAGGCCCGTCTTTCCTCTGGAATACCTCATGCATAACGACTCGGCCGATAGAAAGATTCTCTACAAGCAAAACTCGATCCCCCTTCGAAAATATTGAAGAATTTTATTCTGAGCGGGTTAAGGAAGGATATCAGAACAAAACAAGAACACAAGGACGCACGACGTAGGAACAGTGCGGGGGAATCTTAGCCAGGGGTGCGAAGGGCGGCCGCTACACGGCAGCCCTTCGTTCCAAGGGATCATAACATGGGGCAGGACAAGAGCGGTGTCGGGACGCTTGAGGTCTCCATGATCGCCGATCGAATGATCATCTCATTCGTCTGAGATCCGGTGACCACCCTCGTCTGTCACAGTTCGACTGCCGTTGCCCCGAACGCCTGCTTTCGGGGCCTTGAACGATCGACGCCATGCCGAGTATGTGACGCGAGGCAGACTTGGCTCATTCGGCCGCAACCGTTCCAAAGCCTCGGTAAATGACTTGACGTTTCTTGTGGCTGAAGGCAATTTGGCGATGGCCTCCCGCACAGGCCAGTGTGCCCACCATGCAAAGCCTCGCAGTGCGCTGTCGCTGAGATTTAACCAACCATTCCCTCCTGGGACGGGTCTGTCAGCAGTGGGCACATGTTGGATCCGTTACCACGATAGGAATGGATCATGAGCAATAGCGATCAACTGAAGGAACTGAAGACCGCTGCGCGAAACATTGCCCGCGCCAGGCGAATAAAACACATAGGCGCGTTGGAAGTGATTGCACAGGCATTGGGCTACCCGCATTGGAACGCCCTGACCAATGCAGAAAGGAAGGGATGGCGTCCGTCTGAGGGGGATCGGGCTATCGCTCGGGCGCTGGTGCTTGCCGAAAATCCGCTGATTTCCATAGATACTGATCCCTGGAGCGTGCTTGGCCCTGACAAGTTCGAGGGCGAACTGCAAGGGCACAGCTATCGGGTGAGCACGCAGTCGGACGATGTTCGCATGTGGGGACGAGGTTGGGAAGTGACCTTACCTGAGGCCCCCTTAGCTCCTGCTCGTTTTCGAGTAACAGATCACAGCCTCAAAGCGAACCCGATTGACCATACAAACTTCCGACATGCCGCGCTCGAAATAGCTTCGGGTTGGCGCAAGCTGGTTCACGCGCGAATCGCCTCAGACTGGCCTCGTCGCTCAACCGTGCCAGACAGCGCCGGCCGTGCCGAACACCCCCTAGGTCATGAGGTAAGCGACATCTGGTTTTGCTTGCATTGCGACCAGTCGTCTACCGGGGTTGAGGTTGCCGCGAACCTTTTTCACTGCCCGCGCTGCTTGGCATCTCCCCTCGAAATTCACGCATCTCCTTGGTGGCAAGCTGATGTGACGAAGTAAGCGCCGGAGCCAAGAAATCTCCTACTTTTTTACAGTTCTTGCTGTGCCATGACATGGCGCAGCAAGACTGTCGCGGCATATGCCTCAATCGCTTACAGAACGTACAATCAGGCGGCGCCCTGTAAAAAGGTTCACGGATGGAAGTTTGGCCTTATCGGTAACCGATCAGGATTCGATCAACGCAACAATCTCCTCATAGGTCAAACCGTTCGGCTCGCCGTCAAGGTAGGAGCGGATCAAATCAGTTTGCGTGCTCCGGGCCGTCATGATCGAGTGCTCTTCCATCTTATGATTAACGAGCGCTTGCTGGCCAACCATACGCATTTTCTGCAGCTGAAGCAGCCCAGCCGTCGTCATCTCGCGATGGTAGGAATACTTGTGTCCACGCTTAACCACCCGATCGAGGATTATGAGTTGTCCTGCGGGCGAGACATCTGGATGTGCTGTCACGGCGAGGCTAACGTCAGTCTTTTTACCGTCATACTCCAGCCAGGCGTGGGAAATCATTATGTCGTCGGTTCCGTCATTGACGTAACCGACGACTGGAACCGTGGAAATTCCATACTTGTTTTTTAAAAATTCATGCAGAAAAAATACTGAGTGGTAGCACATGCCTGTGACATGCCCCGGCTTGATGAATTTGTCGAACAAGGCTTGAGCAGCGTCGTTAACGATTTTCGCTTCATCAGAAAGACCATCCAGCAATTTTGAAATCGCCGCGGCCTTTTGTTTTGCCTCACCCATGTTCCTCCCGAATCCTCTCACCCAGACTGACATTGCAGCTACTGCCGCCAGCCTCGATCAATGTCAATTGCACCGGGTGCGCAGCGGCGTGATGCCTGCCTGCCTAATAAAGGTGCTTGGGCGCTACCGGAAGATCCCAGTCATCGAGTACCCGCACCAGCTGCCTTGATTGGTAGAGGGCGAAGCATGTCAGTGCGGACCACTGCAGCGGCTACCGCCGCAGCCAGCGTTGATCTCGGGTGCTGGCTTACCCATAGCGCCCCAACCCCGGACATCGGCCTTCACGCCTTCGGCGGTTCTCCTTACAGCGGGCATCTTAACTGACGGACGGCATGGAAAGGTCGAAAAGGCCGTAAGTACTCACTCCATGCTAGACATTGCTGGGTAGTGTGCTGAGAGTTCTGCAAATTCGCTGAGAGAGGGCGGTCATGGCAGGCTGGTGATGTTCAACGTCACCGATTCCTGGAAGGAACGCCACCATGACCAAGACAGAAGGTAAATCGACCAGCGCTGCCGTCAAAGACATTCTGCTTTCGAACCCGGAGG
>NZ_JAMYRV010000046.1:0-58988 GCF_040321555.1 Mesorhizobium sp. M0317
CGCGAGCACAAGAAGCTCGCTCTGCGCCAAGCCGCATGACCAGCATCATGGCCGCCCCATTTTGCAGAACTTGACGCACACAACCGAGTCATTGCGTCGCGCCGGTGGCCAGGAGGTTCGTGGACACGCCAAGCTGCGTGGGTAGTAAGATACTCGATGCCATCACTACGCGGGATTGACGGGTTGAGTGTTCCCGGACTGAAGTTTTTGGACAGGTGGGTTGCCGAGCAATTCCCCATTGCGGCGCCAGACGATCCGATCGCCGCCAGCGACTTGGCAGATCAATTGATGAAAGCGCCGAGAAGCGGCATCGTAGCGCCGGCTTCAACCGCGTGTGGTTATGTACCACGAAGCAGCAGAAAATGTGTTACGCGTTGTGGTTCCTATTGTGATACAAATCGGCCGTCGACAGCAGGAAAAGATCGTAAGAACAACAGCATATAGCCGAAGCCGATCCCAGCCAACGGTACATCGAATTTCCCGCTAAAGTCTTGATTGCCGATCCCGACGATCCACGAGAGATCAAGACCTGTATGCGCAGTCGGCAGGGCAGGAAGAGCCTGACTGCACACACCGCGGTGCGGATACCCGCGCCGCAGCTTAGGTTTCATCTTACTCCAGCGGTTCGTCGGTCGGCCGAGGCGTCGTGCCTGCCTGACGAGGACGGCCGGCATTGCGATTTGCAATACGGCTGTCGAGCGGCCATCTGGACGCTTGCTGGGCGCCAGCGGTCTTGGGTGCCGTCGGCTTGGCGCCGGAATCGCTGTCTTCAGCATCGCGACGGGGATGTGGCAGGCCGGCGGCGTCAGGCGACCTGACCGGGGGTGTGGCGGCCGGGTTTGTCGATGCGGGTTTATCCTTGGCCATTTTCAACTCTCGCCTTTTCAGCATGCAGACGGCCGGACAACAAAGTCGGGCCATTGGATAGAACGGTCAGCCGTGCGGGCGCATCACCACTTTGATGCAGCCGTCCTCCTTGTCGCGGAAGGTTTTGTAAAGCTCGGGCCCGGCCTCGAGGCCAGCCGGATGGGTGATCACGAATGACGGGTCGATATCGCTGTTGTGAACTTTCTGCAGCGATGTCGCGTTCATCCTGGATCGTCGGATCGGCCACCTGATCGCAGCGTATGTCGCCTTTGCCGTGCCATGTGAGGGCCTGCATGTGCTGTTCCTTGACGACAAGCTCTGCAAGCCCGAACTTGGCTTGATGTGAAATGTTCCCGCTTCGAACGAGCATCCGGCCTCAACCCTTGGCGGCCGAGCCGGGTTCGGCCATGCCGCAATGCTGCTCGGCCAGGGTGCCGGCCGGCGTTCCATGCGCCGCTGCAACCTGCAGCTTGTTTTTCCAGCCGCTGATCGCCTGCTGCCACGACCGCATCCCTGATCGCTTCGCAGGGCAGAGGTTTGGCGCAAGCGCAGGATCTGCTATCGCGCCAGCATCGCGGCGACAACGAACACGACGGCGGCAACGACGACAAGCGCGACAATGGCCAGCACCGGGCCGTTTTTACTCGGGGCCGGAGCGCGCTCGTCGTCCGGCCGCCGCATTGCATTGGCGAAGCTTGCTTGATTAGCGAAAGCCGGCGTGCCCGTCGCTGCGGGAACCGGCACGGCGCCGGTGTCTGCCGCTTCGGCATCGGTTTCCATAGGCGCCGCCGCCGGGTCGAATCCCGGCGTCTTGTCCTCTGTCACCCCAGACTGAATATCGCCTCTGTCTTCGGCCGGGTTACGTTCGACGTTCATGATGATGCTCCTGCCGCTGGCCCGGGCTTCCCCAACCGCGAGCGGATCAGGATGTTCCATCGGGCGGAATCGCCAACAACCAGGAGCAAATTTCAGATAGCCTTCAAACAGATGTCCCTGGTGGCAACGCGGGCCTTGCAACCAGTCAGCACCGGATTGGTGGTCTCGTTGTAATCGGCCATGGTCGGCAGCGCGGCAGATTCGGCAAAGTTCCAGTCTGGCTCGCAATGCCTGCTTACGCACACCGCCGCTCGTTGACCTTGAGCTGGCTCGTTCCAGCCACTCCAACCCAAATTGCCAGTCCGGCTCCAGGCGGCGCGCTGTTTGTATTCCGTGGGAACATCAACAGCGCCAGCGAGTTCGGTATGTGCAGCGAGTTCCCTGTTCGCCGCATGGCCAACGTCCGGAACTCTTGACCGTCTCGCGTCTTCGCTCCTGGAGCGCGGGCCACTCCTCTTAGCCCAAGGTTGCGATCATGAGCAGAAACATTCCGGAAAAGCGGGCCAGGCAGGGTGGCTTGGGGCGACCGGTCCTTGGCGTGCTCTTGGCCGGCCTTGTCTTGGCGCTCGTTGCCTGGGGGATCGCTGAAATCTATGGCGAGCAGGCTAAGACACCGGCGACACAACAAAACAGCCGGGTTCCATCGCCAGATACTTACAGCCCAAATCCTGGCCAAACGGACCCCGCAAACTCCAAGGCCGATGATGTGAATGGCGAACCGGTGGACCGAAATCCCAAGCTCGACAAGGATCCCACGCCGCGATCAAGCACTGGCGGGGATCAGCCAGGAACGCCGCCAACTCAACCTGCTTCGCCATAGCGTTCGCACTAGTTGATAAACACAATTCAAACAGATGCGGAAATGTGGAGCGGCGATTTCAGCCAATTTCAAGAGCCGGGTCTGTCAATAATCGCCGGCGCTCTCTGATAGCTGGGGAAACCTCCGCTGATTCTTACCGCTTGCTGGATGGCACTGGCGGCTCCAGACCGACTGCGCGCTGTGTCACGCCGGCAGACCTTTGCACCTCTGGGCGCTTTTGAACTTGCAAGTCGATGGAATCGGGCAAGCTGGGTGTAGATGATGCAGTCGTCATCCTATCGAGGTCCGGCAGCAACACCATCTTTGCGTAGCGTGGAGGAACCAGATGGCCTCCGAAAACAGCGAATATCCCGCACACGAATAAAGCGAGAAGCAGGGCCGTAAGCACATCTGTGAAAATCTCGACAAATCTCATGTGCTCGCTCCGCGCGTAAGGATCCCGCCGCGCTCTCGACAGTAAGAGCGGCGGGATCCTCAACCGGCGATGAAGGGACTTTGATCGACGGTCTTCTCCTAATGTGGCTTCCGGTTGCGTGTTCCCTGGTTCGGACCTTATCCACCGACTATGGGACTAAGGTCCGGAACCTAAATGGAACCAATGGGGAAGAGCGGAATCCATGTGCCTTTAAGAGGCTTCAACCTGAGGGCACGACGGCTGATCGTCAGCCTCCCGCCAGAGACAGTCCACGGGCGCGCTCGCGCAGCAACGCAAGCAGTTCGTCGCGCCGTGGCTCCGGCGTGTCGACGGGTAACACCAAACACAAGGTCCTTTTGATGGCGCCGTGGCCGTCACGGATGGGGGCCGCCATGCACCAGGTGAAACGGTCGGCCAAGGCTGTGGTCTCGCTGAAACCCTGCCGGTGGGCCAAGGCAACATCGGCAAAGAATTCGGCTGGTGCAATGATGCGGCCGTCGGGAAGCCTGTAGTCGCCAGATGGGATGAAATCCCTCAACTCTTGCTCGTTCATATGGCCGAGGAGCAGCCGTCCGGATGCCGTCCATGGGATCGGCACCTCAACCCCAACATCGCTTGAGATCCGGAACGGGCCTGGGGAATCTCTGCAGTCAAGAACGACGTATTTGTTGCCACGCAGGCCGCATAGCTGGACCGTCTCGCCTGTCTCGGCGGCCAACTTATCCAAGGTCTCGATGATGCGACGGTAATGGGCATTGTGATGTGAGTAGGCCCAGCCGAACAGATGCATGGCGCGTCCGAAATAGACGTAACCTTCACCGCCGACGTTTTCGAGCATTTCGGCGTCGAGCAGGCTGTTGACGATCTCGTAGGTGGTCGAACGCGGCGCGCCGATCATTTTGGCGATGTCGCCGACGCGCATTGGCGCGCGGTGCCGCAGCAACGCCTCGAGCAGCATGATGACGCGGTCAATGCCGCGTCGTCGTTCGCCGTTGCGCGGCTCCGCGCCGGCTTCCTTCCCGATCGCATCGTTAGTGCCGTCGCTCATGACCATCCGCCAAAATCATTTCGGTTCTCGTCTCAAGGCGCTTGAAAGATGTCAAGGCTCGGTCTAGCATCCAATTTGTCCGATATACAGACACATTGTCTGAAATACCAGACAAACTAACGAGCCTGACGCAGACAAATCCCGAGAGGACACACGGTTTCCAAGACCCGGCGACCGACGGGTTTCCTCGCCCTTGTTCTGCACGTCGAGGCCACAACCTCTGAAGGGAACAGTCATGATGAAATCACCGTTTTTCGCATCCGCCAGCGCGCTTTGCCTCGGTCTCGTGCTGAGCTTTGGCGTCGCCTCGCAGGCCAATGCCGCCGCCAACTGCATCAAGGGCGACCGCAAGGCGCCGTACACGATCGGCTGGGCCAACATCTATTCCGTGCCGACCTGGATGAAGCAGACCCAAGGCACGATCGAAGCCGAAGTCGAGACCCTGAAGAAGCAGGGACTGGTCGACAAGCTCGTCGTCACCGACGCTCAGGGCGATGCCAACGTCCAGATCCAGCAGATTCAGTCGATGATCGATTCCGATGTCGACGCCATCATCCTGATCGCCGGTTCGTCGACCGCACCGGCACGCGTTCTGGCCGACGCCTGCGCCAAGGGCATCGCCATCATCAACTTCGACAGCCTCGTCGACACCGACAAGGTCACCGCCAAGGTCAACACCGATTCTTCGCAATGGGGCGACCAGGCCGCCAAGTTCCTGATCGACGCCATCGGCGGCAAGGGCAAGATCCTGATCCTCAATGGCCCCGCCGGGGTTTCGGTCAGCGATGACAGGCGCAAAGGCGCCGACGCTGAGCTCAAGGCCCATCCCGACGTGACGGTGCTTGCCGAGACCAACACGCCCTACAACGTCGCGCCGGCACAGGAAGCCGTCACCAGCCTCCTCTTCGCCAACCCCGAGATCGACGGCATCCTGTCGCTCGGCGGCGCTCTGTCGGCAGGCGCCGTGCTGGCCCTCGACAAGCAGGGCCGTGAACAGGTGCCGATCACCGGTGAGAACGCCCGGCAGTTTTTGGAACTCTGGAAAGAAAAGGGCTTGAAGAGCTGGGCGACGATGCAGCCGAACTGGCTCGGCGCCTTCGCCACCTACACTGCCGTCCAGGCGCTGGAAGGCAAGGATGTGCCGGCTTTCGTCAAGATTCCGCTGCCGGTAATCGACAATTCCAACATCGACGAATACCTCGCCCGGGCCAAGGACTTCCCGGCTGACGGCTACATCTTTTCTCCTTACGATGAGGAGCTGTTCAAGAAGCTGCTGGCTCAGAAATAAGCCTGAAGGGTTGTAGCGTTGACAACCATGGCTCCGCTGCTCGCGGCGCGGGGTGTGTCGAAGTCTTTCTTCGGCAACCCCGTCCTGCGCGACGTTTCAATCGCTCTCCAGCCGGGCCGCGTGCATGCGCTGCTCGGCGAGAACGGCGCCGGGAAGTCGACCTTGATCAACCTTTTGTCCGGCGCCTTGAGACCGGATGGCGGGACGATCGAGGTCGATGGACGCGCGGTCTCACGCATGACGCCGGCTGTTGCGCGGCAGGCCGGCATCGCCGTCGTCCAGCAGGAACTCAGCCTGACGGCCAGTCTTTCCATCGCCGAAAATATTGGTCTCGGCGCCTATCCCAAACGGTTCGGCCTGATCGACTACCGCGAACTCGCTGCGCGGGCGAGGACCGCATGCGAACTTGTCGGGCTGCACGAGCCGCTGTCGACGCCGGTCGGGCATCTGTCGCTCGGCCGCCGCCAAATGGTGGAGATCGCCAAGGCGCTCTACCGCCGGCCGCGCGTGCTCATTCTCGACGAACCGACATCGTCGCTATCGGCAACCGAAACCAAAATTCTCACCGATCTGCTGCAGCGGTTGCGCGGCGAAGGCATCGCCATTCTCTACATCTCGCACCGACTGAACGAAGTCATGGCGCTGTGCCAGCACGTCACCGTTCTGAAGGACGGCACCTGCACGGCCGACCGCACCCTGGAAGGCACCGACGCCGCCGGGTTGGTTCGGCTGATGGTCGGCCGCGATCCCGGTGATCTTTTTCCGCAATGGCAGCCTTCCAGTTTGCCTGCCGACGCTATCTCTGTCCGAAATCTTTCGGCCGGCCTGATGCGCGACGTCGATCTTGATATCAAAACGGGCGAAGTGCTTGGCATTGGCGGCCTGGTCGGGCAAGGGCAGGAAGATCTGCTGCTCGGTCTCTACGGCGCCATTCCGGCACGGACGGCGTCGGCGACCGTCAACGGCGCCTCCGGCCTGCCCGGCGGCGTGCCGAAAGCCAACGCGCTGGGGCTGGCCTATGTGCCCGCGGATCGCAAGCGCGAGGGCCTGCACCTGATCCATCCCATCATCACCAACATGATGCTGCCCGCCTTTGCCAGGCTGCCGGCGCTGAAGCTGCGCAGCCGCCGCGCAGAGGGCGAGACGGCCAAAAGCCTTGCCGCCCAACTCGGCATCAAGGGTCACCTCGGCCGGGCGGCGCAGGCTCTATCGGGCGGCAACCAGCAGAAGGTGGCGCTGGCGAAATGGATGCCGCACGACCCGCTGGTGCTTCTGCTCAACGATCCGACGCGCGGCGTCGACGTCGAAACAAAACGTGAGATCTACATGATGCTTCGCAATTTCGCCGCCGCCGGCAAGGCGGTCGTGCTGCTCAGTTCCGACACGCCCGAACTCGTGCACCTTTGCGACCGTGTAGCCATCGTCCGCGAAGGCCGCATCGTCGCCATGCTGGCGCGTGGAGCGCTGAGCGAGGAAGCCATCGTCTCCGCGGCGATGGGCGCCGAACAGCGGAAGGTTGCGGCATGAACACATCTTCCTCCGCCCGGCAGACCGATGCGCTCTACTGGCCGGTGCAGATGCGTCGCAATGTCGGCGTGCGCAGCCTGTTTGCCGTCGTCCTGGTGTTTCTCATCGCCTATGGCGTCCTCTTTCCGGGTCTGTTCACGGCGTCCGGCTTCGCCAAATTCACGCAGAGCTGGTTTCCATTGGCTCTGGTCGCGATGGCGCAGGCGATCCTGATGCTCACCGGCGGCATCAGCCTGGCCATCGGCGCGACGGTCAGCTTGGGCGCGGTCATCGCCGCGACGACGATGGCCGGGCCGCTGGGCGTCGCCGGGGGCACTGCCGCAGTGGCGCTGACGGGCCTCGGCATCGGGGCGGCGACCGGCTTCATCGTGGTACGGCTTCGCCTGCCGGCGATCGTGGTGACGCTTGCCGGGTCGTTCATCATCGGCGGCGCCGCACTGCTGATCCTGCCGCGGCCCGGCGGCGCAATCCCGGCGTGGCTGTCCGACCTGCTTGCCGGCAACACACCGGCGGCATTCGTGCTGATGGTGGTCATCATTCTCCTGTGGAAGCTCTATCTCGCCACGCCGCTTGGCTTGAGCCTCTATGCCGCCGGCGAGAATCCGGTCGGCGCCTATCGCTCCGGCGTGCCGGTCGACGGCGCGCGCATTGCGGCCTATGCGATCAGCGGTCTGCTCTCCACTGGCGCCGGCTTGTTCGTCGCCGCACAGACCGGTTCGGGCGACCCGGTCATCGGCGCCGCCTTTACCCTGAACTCGATTGCCGCTGCGGTGCTCGGCGGCATCGGCTTCCTCGGCGGCCAGGGCACGATGCGCGGCGCGCTTGCCGGCAGCCTGCTGCTCAGCCTGATGATCAGCGTCATGTTCTTCCTCGGCTTCACGCCGGTCGCACAATATGTGGCCCAGGGCCTGATCATCATCGGCGCGGTCGCCATCCCGCAATTCCGCAAGGCACAGCAATGACAGCATGGAATGACAGCGCGGGCGGCAAACGCGCCCTGACGGTCCTGCGCAGCCGGCCGTTTCTCACCGTTGCCATCGTTGCCGCGGTCTGGATCGTGGCGAGCTTCGTTTCGCGCGGCTTCGGCGCTTATGGCCATCTGCGCTATCTGGTGGAGCTCGGCGCCGTCATCGGCCTGGTTGCCGCGGGCCAGACTTTTGTGGTGATCGCCGGCGGCATCGACCTTTCCGTCGCGGCCATCGTCACGGTCAGCGCCGTCAGCCTGCCGCTGCTGTCGTGGCAGGTGGATCCGACCGGCATCACCGCCATTCTTGCCGTTCTGGTGCTGACCACGGCAATCGGCCTGGTCAACGGGCTCGGCGTCGCTTTGCTGCGCGTCCACCCGATGATCATGACATTGGCCATGGCGACATTCTTGCAGGGTCTGTTGATCATCATCGCCGGCGGCAGCGCCGTGACCGCCGAGAACCCGCTGGTCCACTGGCTCGGCAATGGCCGGCCGGCCGGCATTCCCGCTGGCGTATTGTTGTGGGTGGTCGTCTCGGTGATCGTGCTGACCACGATGCATGCGACATCGCTCGGCGCCCGGATTTTCGCCATGGGCGCCAACCCACTTGCCGCGGCATTGTCCGGTGTTCCGGTCACGTCCACGACGCTTGCGGTCTACGGCATCAGCGGCTTCTGCTCGGGACTTGCCGGCGTGCTCGTGTTGGGCATGAACGGACAGGGCTATGTCGGCATCGGCGATCCCTATCTGCTCGCCTCGATTGCCGCCGTGGTCCTCGGTGGCACCTCGATCCTCGGCGGGCTTGGCACCTATGCCGGCACCATCCCCGGCGCCATCCTGCTGGTCACCATCACCGCGCTGATCACCGTCGTCAACGCATCGCCCGGCTGGCGCAGCATCCTGTTCGGCTCGCTGATCCTCGGCCTGCTGCTGCTCTCAGGCCGGGAGCAGGCGCGCCGATGACACATCGTCGAGCCGATAGATGCGCCTTGCGTTGCCGAAGAACAGCGCCGTCTGCTCGTCGGCGGAAAAGTCCGCTGTGATGGTTTTGAAGCCGTCATATATGTCATCGAACGAGGCATGCAGGCCGGCGACCGGAAAGTCGCTGCCGAACATGGCGCGACCGGTGCCGAAACAATCGATGCAATGCAGGACGACGGGCTTCAGGCTGTCGAGCGTCCAGTCATGATCGTAGGCGACCAGATCCGATATTTTGATGGCGACGTTGTCGCATTGCGACAGAAGCCGCAGCCCGTCGCGCCACACCTGCATGCCATCGGCGTCGCGGTCGATCGGGCTACCGCAATGGTTGAGCACGAATTGCTGATCGGGGAAGGCCCTGGCAAGCAGCCCCGCGTCGGCGAGCTGGCGCGGAAACACCATCATGTCGAAGGCCAGCCGATGCTGGCCAAGCAAGGCAAGCCCGGCGCGCCAGGCCGGATCGTCCATGATGCCGTCACGGGCCGCAAAACGGCGGGCAGGGTCGGGATCCCAGCTCAATATGTCGCGCACGCCGGCGACACGCTCGAACGCGGCTTGCGCTTCGATCAGCGCCGGCGCCTGGCGATCGGCGAGCGGCACGTGAACGACATAGCGGGCGGCGACGCCGCGCGATTTGTCGAGTGTTTCAAGCCAGCGCGTTTCTCCGATGCAGTCGCCACTCGCCCAGCCGGCTTCGACATGGACGGTGGCGACGACATTATGCCCTATGGCATCGCGCGCATAATCCCCGGGCAGATAGTTCCGCCGCAAGGGGCCAAGCTCGCCGAGGCCGCCGCGCTCGCTGGCCGTGGCGGCGAGCCAGGGATGCCGTCCCAGTCTGAGATCCCAAAGATGATGATGGGCGTCGATGATCGGTCCGGCGTAAGGTTCTGGCACGTATCTCTCTCAGGCTGTGACCGGCGATCGATCCTGGCTTCGTTCTGCGACGGTAAAAGGGTTAGCATCGCATGACTGAAAACTCACCGGTTCCAGCCCTTTCGGTGCGCGAAAATTTTCGGCTCGACGACCGCATCCGCGGCGTGCCTCCCGGCACAACCGGGCTGGACAGCAGCCTTGTCGCGGCCGAGCACTGGCATCCGGCCGATGGACGCATGGCGCTTCCGGTGCTGACCCTCGACGAGGCGGCCTTCTCCGCCAATCGCGACCTGTTCCTGCGCTATGCGCGCAAACACAATGTTGCGATCGCTCCGCATGCCAAGACGCCGATGGCGCCCGATCTTACCCGGTCGCTGGTCGAGGCCGGCGCATGGGGCACGACGGTCGCCGACATCAGGCAAGCGACAGTGATGCTGAAGGCCGGCTTGACACGGCTGATCATCGCCAATGAGGTTGGAGGAGCCGGCGGCGCCAACCGGCTGGCCGTGCTTGCTGGTGCCTGGCCGGATGCCGAGCTCTATGTCTTTGCCGACTCGGTCGACGCCGTGAACGCGCTTGCCGAGGCTTGGCGCGCCAATGCGGCGCTGCCGCCGCTGCGCGTGCTGGTCGAACTTGGTGCGGGCAGGGCGGGCGCCCGCCCCACCGCGCAAGCCGAGGCCATCGCCGATGCGATCACGGCTGCCGGCGGGCGGCTGCTGATCGCCGGCGTTGCGACCTATGAAGGGGCGGCGGCGCAACCCGAGCCCGGTCGCACCGATGAGGTGATATCCGGCCTGCTGGCAATGACCGCCGACATGTTCCTGCGGCTGCGTGCCCGCGTCGGCGGCGACGCACCGCTGATCGTCACAGCCGGCGGCTCCGCCTTCTTCGACCAGGTGGTCGCGGCGCTTGCACCCCTCGTTTCCAGCGACGGCAACGCAACGCTGGTGCTGCGCAGCGGCGCCATCTTCTTCCACGACCACGGCACCTATGACCGTTCGCTCGGCGCCCTCGATGCCCGCAAAGGTTTTGCCATAGGCGGCATCAGCGCTTCGGCGCGGCATTCCTTTCGCCCTGCGCTACGCCTTTGGGCCGAAGTGCTGTCGCGTCCGGAGCCGGGCCTTGTCATCTGCGGCATGGGCATGCGCGACGTGTCGTTCGACCAGGGCTTTCCAACGCCGCTCACCGTCTTTCGTGCCTGCAAGCCGCTGCCGATGCCGGCGGCGCGCGCCGAGGTGGTCAAGCTCAACGACCAGCATTCCTTCCTGTCGATTGCACCGAGCGACGACGTGGCCGTCGGCGACGTCGTCGAATTCGGCATCTCGCATCCCTGCACCTGCCTCGACCGTTATCGCGTGATCTTCGGCGTCGACGCGACCGGCCACGTCCGCCACGCTTTCCCCACCTGGTTCGGCTGACCAGATCCCCCAAAAAGAGAACCTCGAAAGGATCCGATATGATCAAGTATTTTCAGTCCGGCTCGCGCATGTCGCAGGCAGTCGTCTATGGCGGCCTCGTTCACATAGCCGGCCAAGTGGCCAACGATCGCAAGGCCGGCATCGAAGGCCAGACCAGCGACGTGCTTGCCAAAGTCGAGGCGCTGCTGGTCGAGGTCGGCAGCAGCAAGTCGAAGTTGGTGGCGGTCAACATCTTCCTGCCGCAGATCGGTGATTTCGAGGCCATGAACAGCATCTACGATGCCTGGATCGATCCTGCCCGCCTGCCGGCGCGGGCCTGCGTCGAGGCGCGGCTTGCCGACCCTGATCTCCGCATCGAAATCACCGCGGTCGCGGCGGTCTGACCATGCACACCGGCCTCGCCCACACGCTCGATTTCGACCGCGACGGCAAGACGCTCAGCCATCTAAGCATTCCGTTCTCGATCGATCGCTCGCCCTACTTTCAGGTCAAGGTGCCGATCTGCCTCATCCGCAATGGCGACGGCCCGTCACTGCTTTTGATGGCCGGCAATCACGGCGACGAATATGAGGGCGAGCTGTCGCTGGCAAAACTGGCGCGCCGGCTCGATCCGAAGCGGATCAAGGGCCGCATCACCATCATGCCGATGGCCAACGCCCCTGCGGTGATGGCCGCCAAGCGCTGCTCGCCGCTCGACGGCGGCAATCTCAACCGGGCGTTTCCCGGCGATCCCTCGGGAACGCCGACAAGCCGGCTCGCCAATTTCCTTGAGACGGAGCTGTTTCCTCGTCACGACGTCGTCTTCGATATCCATTCGGGCGGCACGTCGATGGAGCATCTGCCGACCGCGCTGGTCGAACGCAACGCCGATCCCGAGCGCCACCGGCGTGGCGTCGAGCTGATGCGCACGCTCGGCATGCCCTACGGCTTTATCGCTGACAACGGCCAGGCCTCGCCAACCTCGATGGGCGCAGCGCGCCGCGCCGGCGCCGTCGGCGTCAGCGGTGAGTTCGGCGGCGGTGGCACCGCAACGGTCGATTCGATGGCGATCACGGCCCGCGCACTCGACCGTCTGATGATAGCAATGGGTGTGGTCGGCGCGCCGGTTCTTGGCGCTAGCGAAAAGCATTCGGCGCCGACAAGGCTGCTGTCCCTGTCCAGGCACAGCCAGGGCCTCTATGCCACCCGCCGCGGCTGGTTCGAGCCCGCCGCCAGGCTCGGCGACAGTGTCACTTCAGGACAATTGGCCGGCTGGTACCACGATCTCGAGCGGCTCGATGTTGCCGAGGAGGCCCTACATTTCGCCGAAAGCGGCTTGGTGCTGTCGCGCCGGCTGCACACGATGTGTGAGGCGGGCGACTGCCTAATGCAGGTCGCAGAGCCGGTCGACGGCTGAGCCAAACCCGGATCAGGCAGAGGATATTCCATGCAGCAACTGTCCATGTGGACCTATCCCTGGGACATCCAGGATCTCGGCCTGGAGACGGTCGAACGTGATCTTGTCGGGCGCGCCGGGCTCAACATGATCAGCCTGGCGACATCCTATCATGCCGGGCGCTTCCTGCAGCCGCGCAGTCCGCGCCGCAAGGCCTATTTCCCTGAGGACGGCACCATCTATTTCAAGCCGACCGCAGCGCGCTGGGGAAGTCTAGCCATCCAGCCCAAGGTGGCTGACGTGATCACCGAGGGCGGCGACGTGCTCGGTCAGCTCATCCGCCGTCGCGACGCGGGCGGACTAGGCGTTTCGTGCTGGACGGTCTGCCTGCACAACACCCGCCTGGGCATGCTGCATCCGCAGGCCGTCACCCGCAACGCCTTCGGCGATGCCAATTACTACAATCTCTGCCCGTCCCATCCCGATGCGCGCGCCTATGTCCGCGCGCTGATCGCCGACATCTCGCACAGCTACCGGCCGGACCGGATAGAACTTGAAAGCCCGTCCTTCATGGGCTTTGCCCATGAATACCATCACGAGAAGGACGGTGTCGGGCTGACGCCGGAAGACGATTTTCTTTTGTCTCTGTGCTTCTGTCCGTCCTGCGTCTCCCGTGCGGCAAAAGCCGGCATCGATGCCGAGGCGGCGAGCAAGCTCACCAGGCAATGGATCGTCGAGACCTGCGAGCGTGCGGTGCCTGAGCGGCGCTTTCCCAATTTTCCCGCCTGCGGGCTCGACGCCTTTGCCCCATGGCCGGAACTCCATGCCTATCTCTTGTGGCGATTCGAGCCAGTGACCAGCCTGGTCGCCGAACTGCGCGAGGTAGCCGATCCCACGACGCGGGTCGTTATTATCGATCTGAAAGACGGCTGGCTTGGCGGTTGCGATCTGGCAGCGCTGGGCAAGGTCTGCGACGGGGCGATCCTGTGCGCCTACGACATGCAGGCCGGCGATGTCGCCAGCCTGATGGCGGCCGGCCGTGCGGCACTGGGCGCGGACAAATTCCTCGGCGCCGGCTACCGGCTGTTCTATCCGGAAATGGCCCGCCCCGACATCCTGGCGGCCAAGGTGAAGCCGGCGCTGGCGCCCGGTGTTGACGGCATCAATTTCTACAATTACGGCCTCATTCCAGCCGCGCGGCTCGACTGGATCGGCGCTGTTCGGCGGTCTTGAGCCAGCCGGCCAATGCTCGTCGGCCACGAGGCGTTGAGGCCGGATTCGGGCGCGAGCGCTGCCAGGTGAATCAAATCAGCGAAACCTGAAGCGATCCATGATGTAATCCGGGTAGGCGTCCATCGTGTCGAACAGATCGAACAGGTCAGGGGTCTCCGCCAATATTCCTGACAGAACCAGCACCGTGGCCACGCCGGCAGCAAGTCCGCCTGCGATGTCGTGTTCGACACTGTCGCCGACGCAGACCACAGTGCTGCGGTCTGGATTGCCTGCCACCGCTAGCGCGGCGCCGAATATGGCGGGGTAAGGCTTGCCGATACGCGTGACGCTACCACCGAGGTCCTCGTAGAGATCCGCCAGCCGGCCGGCGCCGAAGCGCGGCCCCACTGCCGTCAGCATGATCTTGTCAGGGTTGGTGCAGAAGCATGGCACCTGCCGCACCGCAGCCGGCGCAAGAAGCCGGCGATAGTGCTCAAG
This sequence comes from Mesorhizobium sp. M0317, assembly GCF_040321555.1. Taxonomy (NCBI): domain Bacteria; kingdom Pseudomonadati; phylum Pseudomonadota; class Alphaproteobacteria; order Hyphomicrobiales; family Phyllobacteriaceae; genus Mesorhizobium; species Mesorhizobium sp. M0317. Next base: position 14,169 of record NZ_JAMYRV010000046.1, read on the forward strand.
ATCGTAGCGGTCGCCCTCGCTGGCCGAAATCAGCACCAGCCCGGCATCGTCACCGTCCTTGGTCAATGCGAACGGCAGACCTTCGATCGCCGAGCGGTCATCGTCGCGGCTTATCAACAGGCATTTCGTGTTTGGAAGTAGCCTTCCGGATATCCCCATGTCGTGGAAGAACTCCCACGCGACCTCGCCGGAAGAAACAAAATGGTCCCAGCTTCCCGGTACGAAGCCGAGCTTTAGCAGCCGGCTCTCGTTGGGCCCCGCCCGCTTGCCGGAGTTCGAGATCAGCACAATGGTCTTGCCGGCGCGCTTCAGCGCCGACAGTGCTTCCACCGCCCCTGGATAGGGGCTGGTGCCGTCATGCAGCACGCCGAACTGATCGAGCAGGAAAACATCATAGCGCTCGGCCAGCTGGTTGACGCCGTTGAGGTGTTCGACTGTTTTCGCGCTCATAGAAGCCCCGCCGCGCTTGCGCCCGTCAGCGCCAGCCGCGCTGTGCCGGCGGCGGCTTCGTCCGAAAGTGCCGGCAGGAAATCAACACCAAGTCTGCGCTGCCGGATCGCCGTCCAGGCGGCATTCGCCGCACCGCCGCCGACGCTTCTGACCGACGTCAGCTGCGGCGCGCCGAGCTCGGCGAGCCTGTCATAACCGAGCGCCTCGATCGCGGCGATACCCTCCAACATGGCTTTCAGATAGTCGGCGTCCTCGACCGGTCGCGGCACAAGACGCGGCGGCAGTGCCGGATCGGCGATCGGAAAGCGTTCACCTGCAGTGGCAAGAGGATAGTAGTCGAGGCCGGTCTCGGTCATCGGGTCGATCGCCATGCTCAGCTCGACGATGCGCGCCAGAGGGAAATGCTGTGTCAGCACCTTGCCGCCGGAGTTCGATGCGCCGCCCGCCAGCCAGACATCTCCAAGCCGATGGCTGTAGATGCCGAAGCGTGGCGCCGAGATAGGCCGGTCGGACAGGATCTTGACGGTCAACGACGACCCCAGCACGGTGACGCCGTCGCCTATTGCCGCGGCACCTGTCGCCAGGAACGAGGCGCAGCCATCGGTCGTTCCGGCGACGACGGCGATTTCGCGCGGTAAGCCGAACATATCCGCGGCATCTGCGGTTAGCTTGCCAACGACATCGCCCGGCCTGACGACGCCGGGCAGCAACTCCATGCGCATTTCGGTGGCCGCAATCCAGTCCGGCCAGCAGCGGGCCGTGATGTCGTAACCGGTTTTCAAGGCATTGTTCTCGTCGCTGACATCGAAGCGACCGGAGAATTGTCCCGCGATCCAGTCCGCCTGATGCAGCACCGCGGCAACACCGGGCGTGCGCTGGAACCAGAGCGCCTTGGCGAGACCGGACGTCGCCCCAAGTGCGGCACTGGTCGCTGGGGCTTCGCGAGCGATCGCGACCAGAATGGCGTTGTCGGCGACCGTATCGTTGTACATCAGCGGCTCGGCCAGCGGCCGCCCGGCGCCGTCGACCGGCAGCAACGTACCTGAAGTGCCGTCAACAGCGATCGACCGGACCGCTGTTCGGTCGATGCCCGAAAGCAGTTCCGCCAGCGCTGCGCCGACCGCTGACCACCACACGGCAGGGTCGCGGGCATTCCGGCCAAACAACTCGAGCGAAACGGCGGAACGCGCGGCAATGGAAAAATCCGGACGCATGGCGACCGCACGCGCGCCGGACGTGCCGATGTCGATGCCTATGGCAAGAGGCGTGTCAGCGGCTGGCGGCATTGAGTTTCTGGCGATACTTCTCGGCGTCCCAGTTGACCAGTTCATCGTTCTCGGCGGCGGTGAGGTAGTTCAGCCGCGCTGCAATGTCGATGCGTGCCGTCACGTCGGCAAGGCAGCGTTGCATGGCGTCGGCGCCGGCACTGGCGTCGCCGCGCATCAGCACGCCCAGCCCGGGAAACAGGATCGCCACGGGCTTTGCACCGCACCGCTCGATCACGCGCGGCACATCCTCACCGGGCTTTGCCACCACCGACCCCCGACCCAGAAAGATGACGTGATCGGGGTAGAGGCTGCCCCCCGACGCCATGCGGCGGCTTTCGGGATCGATGGCTACCGCGTGCGCCTCGATTTCCGCCGGCAGCCTGTAACCGGTTTTCCCGGCCAGCGCCGCCAATCCCGCAACATCCGGTTCCGCCACTTGGCGCGCCGGCCGCGCCAGAAGCAGCGTGACGCGGCGCAGCAGCACTTCGGCCTCGGCGACGGTATCGGCCGCGACGACCAGCCCGTGATTGGCAAGGATCAGCACGTCGACCCCAGCCTGAAGCCGCTCGGCAATACCCTGGGCAAGCGGCAGGCCTGGCCGGAAATAAGGAACATACGCCCATTTGAGACCATCAAGGCGTCTGGCGGCTTCCACCTCGCAATTGGCCTGTACCGCCAGCGAAATGGTTTCGACGCAATGGACATGCAGGACGACGCGCTGCGGCATCAGCGCGTGAACGGTGGTTTCAATCGAAGGGCGCAGGCGCCGGGCGTTGAGCGTCTCGATGGCGAAGATTTGCGGCTGGTCGGCGGCGCTGTCGCGCTGTTCGACAGCCCTGAGCAGCGGCGCCATCGCCACCGGCACCATGATGTCTTCGGAGAGCGCATCCTTCAGCCATGTGCCGGAAGCCTTGATCCACAGCGTGTCGCCGGCTTTCAGCGAGGTGTTGCCGCCGGCGGCCTGGGTCAGGTTTGGGCTGCGCCCGATGCTGGCCGAAAGCGCCCGCAAGGCAGCCATTTCCTGCGCATCCGCATAGGTCGCCATGGCGCATTTCCTCTATCAGCCCCGCCAGCCTCGCAGCTTCGGATACCCGTCGTGGGATGTTGATGTGTATCGCAGATGCGAGCGACTTACGTCAATAGTGATCTAATGTCATCAAAGGTTCTTGCAATCGGAAAGATGTTGAGTAAGTTACGTCAAACGCCGTGGCAAAAACGGCTTCCGGGAGGAAAACGATTGAGCGACTCCGGCCGCCAGCGTCAGATCGTCGAGTTGCTGCGGGATCGCCCCTTCGCGTCGGTGCGCGAACTGCAGGAGCAGCTCGGCGTGTCGGCGGCGACGGTGCGGCGCGACATCGACAAGATCGACGAGGCCGGTGAAGCACGGAAGGTCTATGGCGGCATCTCGGCGCTCGACGGCGCTTCACAGGCGGGTGTTGCCTATGCCAGACCCTATGACGAGAACCGCGACCTCGCGGTCGAGGCCAAGCGGCAGATCGCCGCTCTCGCGGCCACGATGGTGCGCGACGGCGATGCGGTCATCGTGCATGGCGGTTCGACCTGCTTCCACCTTGGGGTCAAGCTGGCTGAGCGCAGCATCCGTCTCTATACCAATTCGATGCCGCTCGCGGCCTATCTGAGCGACCACGGCCATTGCAGCCTGACCGTTGCCGGCGGCGATCTGCATCGTGAGCCGGGCATCATCCATTCACCGACCCAGGCGGAGCCGTTCTACGCATCGAAGTTCTTTCTCGGCGCGCAAGGCCTTGGCCAGGAGGGCGTGCTGGAATCGCACCCGCTGCTGGTCCGCTCCATCGCCGATCTCAGCCTGTGTGCCGACCAGATCGTGGTGCTGGCCGACAGCCGCAAACTGTCGATCCACGCCCGTAACATCGCGCTGCCCTTGTCGCGCATCGGCACGCTGGTGACCGATGACGGCCTGTCCGACGTCGACGCTCGCATGCTGGAAGACGCGGGCGTCATGGTGCGCATCGCCTCGGCTTCGGGAGCCATCCAGTGAAGATGGCCGTCCTCGATTTCGGCAAGACCAATTCGAAGCTGTTCGTCTTCGCTCAGGACGGGCGCATCGTCGACGAGCGCCGGACCCGGCCGAACTGGATGCGCAAAGATGGCTTCAGCGTGCTTGATGAGGCAGCACTTCACGATTGGGCGGTTCGCGCCGTAAGCGAGGCCGCCGACATCCATGGCGTAGAGGGCGTGATGGTGTCGGGCCATGGCTGCACCTTTGCCCTGATCGACGAGGCGGCGCTGACGCATCCGATACTCGATTACGAGCAAGAGCCGCCGGCTGATATTGCCGCGCAAATCGATCGCCTCGTTCCGGATTTCACCGAGACCTTCTCGCCGCGATTGCCGCTCGGCTTCAACTGCGGTCGCCACATGCTGTGGCTACAGGCGGTGCAACCCGGTGCATTCATGGCCGCGAAATCGATCCTCGGCTATCCACAATACTGGAGCTGGCGGTTTGGCGGCCGGGCGGTCTCGGAAGTGTCCTATCTCGGCTGCCACTCGCATTTATGGGCGCCGCGCAAGCGCGACTTCAGTTCGCTGGTCGACATTGAGGGCTGGCGCGACCGGATGCCCGCTTTCGAGCGGGCGGGCTCGGTTGTCGGCGAGCAACGCCTCGGCGATACGAAGCGGCGGATCGCCATCCACAATGGTGTCCATGACAGCAATGCCGCGCTCCATGCCTATCGCCGGCAGGAGCTTGGCCCGGTCACCGTCGTCTCGACCGGCACCTGGGTCGTCGTGCTTAATCCGGATTGCCTGCTCGACGCGCTCGATGGCCAGCGCGACATGCTGGTCAATGTCGATGTCGACGGCGGCCCTGTGCCGACCATCCGCTTTATGGGCGGGCGCGAATTCGCCACGATCAGCGACGGCTGGCAAGGCGCGATCGCGCCGGCGACAGTGCAGCGGGTGATCAACGCCGGCAGCATGGCGCTGCCGAGCTTCGCGCCGGGCGGCCCAATGCCCGGCCGCGCCGGCAAATTGGTCGGCCGCATGCCAAGCGCCGAGGAACGCGCAGCCGTGGCGCTGCTCTACGTCGCGCTGATGGTCGACCTCTGCCTCGACCAGATCCATTCGGATAACACCGTGATCGTCGATGGCGGACTGAACGCTGGCGGCCTGCTCGCCGGGCTAGTGGCGCAACTGCGTCCCAGCCAGGCCTTCCTGCAAGGGGCCACACTGGAGGGCAGCGCCACCGGGGCGGCGGCGCTGGCCTTCGAGACCGTCGGCCGCGAATTTGCCGCGGAAGTGCCGGAGCCCGTGCGTGCCGCAAGCTTCACCGGACTTGCCCGATATCGCGACACATGGCGTGGCCTCATCGGCGAGCAGGGCATCCCCCGCGCGGCAGCGGGAGGCGCACGGTGATCGTCGCTGCTCAGGCCGAAGTCACGCGCCAGCCAGTGCTGGAAATGCGGCACATCTCGAAGACGTTCGGGCCAGTCCGCGCCTTGCAGGACGTGTCGCTGACCGTCCATGCCGGCGAAGTCCATGCGCTGATGGGTGAAAACGGTGCCGGCAAGTCGACTTTGATGAAGGTGCTGTCCGGTGCCTATCGGCCTGATGCCGGCGGCGAGATACTGATTGACGGCGTGCCGGTCGCCACCGGCGACCCGATCAAGGCGCGGGCTCACGGCATTGCGGTTATCTATCAGGAACTGTCGCTGGCGCCCAACCTGACGGTCGCGCAGAACATCTTCCTCGGCAATGAGCCGAGGCGTTTCGGCATCGTCGACCGCGACCAATGCTACCGGCGCAGCAATGAGATCATCAAGCGTCTCGGCGTGTCCTTCACCGCAAGAGCCCAGGTTTCCAGCCTGTCGCTCGGCGAGCGTCAGCTGGTCGAAATCGCCCGCGCGCTTTCGACCAGCGCGCGCATCATCGTCATGGACGAGCCAACCACCTCTCTGACCTCGCGCGAGACCGACCGTCTGTTCGAGGTCATCGCGACGCTGAAGTCGCAAGGCATCGCCATCATCTACATCAGCCACCGCATGGAAGAGGTCTACCAGTTGGCCGACCGTGTCAGCGTGCTGCGCGACAGCGGCTATGTCGGCACACTCGAGCGCGCCGAGCTGAACGCCTCGCGCCTCGTCTCGATGATGGTTGGCCGCGACCTGTCCGCTTTTTACAGGAAGGATCATCGCCCGCCGGACAGCAAGCGCGCGGTCGCCTTGTCGGTGCGCGGCATGGCGGACGGCAATCTCCTGAAGAACTGCTCCTTCGAATTGCACAAGGGCGAGGTACTGGCTCTGGCTGGCCTTGTCGGCTCGGGCCGCACCGAACTCGCGCGACTGATCTTCGGCGCCGACAGACGCATCGCCGGCACGCTGGAACTCGACGGCAAGCCCGTAACCATCGGCTCGCCAAGCGAGGCACTGAATGCCGGCATCGCCTATCTCACCGAGGACCGCAAGGAGCTCGGCCTGTTCCTCGACATGTCGATATCCGACAACATCAGCATGGGCGTGCTGGCCAGGGATGCGCGGCCCGGCGGCTTGCGGGATTTCAAAGCCGCCGAGAGACGTGCTGCCACGGCCGTTTCGGATCTCTCCATCCGCACCAGGTCGGTACAGGCCAATGCCGGTTCGCTGTCGGGCGGCAACCAGCAGAAAGTGTTGCTTGCCCGCCTGCTCGAGACCGAGCCGCAAGTGGTCATCCTGGATGAACCGACGCGCGGCGTCGATGTCGGAGCGAAGTCGGAAATCTACCGGCTGATCGACAATCTCGCCAAAAAGGGCATCGCCATCCTGATGATCTCCAGCGAACTGCCGGAGGTGATCGGCGTCGCCGACCGCGTGCTGGTAATGCGCGACGGCACGATCGCCGGCGAGGTGACGGCGTCCAAAGACCAGCCGCTGCGCCAGGAAGCAATCATGGAACTTGCAACGGGAGCGGCCAAGGGATGACCGACAAGGCGACCGAGATCAGTGGCCAGGCTGTCGGCAGGAGCCGGCGGTTGCGCACCGCCTTCGCCGCCCTTGGCATGCTGCCGATCCTGATCCTGCTGGCGGTCGGCTTTCAGTTGATGAACGCGCGCTTCTTCACCCAGACCAATTTGCTGATCGTCATGCAGCAATCGTCGATCAACATTGTGCTGGCAGCGGGCATGACCTTCGTCATCCTGACCGGCGGGATCGACCTGTCCGTTGGCTCGATACTTGCCGCCTCGGCGATGGTGGCGGTGATGGTGTCGCTGGTGCCTGATTGGGGACTGCTGGGCGTGCCGGCGGCCATTCTCGTCGGCCTCGGCTTCGGCGTCATCAACGGGCTGCTGATCGCCTATATCAGACTGCCGCCCTTCATCGTCACGCTGGGGTCGCTGACCGCTGTGCGCGGCGTCGCCCGCCTGCTCGGCCAGGACACCACGGTGTTCAACTCGGACCTGCCGTTCGACTTCATCGGCAACGGTACGCTGTTCGGCGTTCCCTGGCTGGTCATCATCGCCTTGTCGGTCGTGGTGCTGTCCTGGCTGGTGCTCAAGCGCACCGTGCTCGGCACCTGGATCTATGCCGTCGGCGGCAATGCCGAAGCGGCGCGGCTGACCGGCATCAAGGTGCCGCTGGTGCTGCTCTTTGTCTATGGCGTTTCCGGCCTGCTGGCCGGCCTTGGCGGCGCCATGTCAGCGGCCCGGCTTTATGCGGCCAACGGGCTGCAACTCGGCCAGTCCTACGAGTTGGATGCCATCGCCGCGGTCATTCTCGGCGGCACCAGCTTCGTCGGCGGCGTCGGCTCGATCTGGGGCACGCTGATCGGCGGCCTGATCATAGCGGTGCTCTCCAATGGGCTTATCTTGGCCGGTGTCTCGGACATCTGGCAGTACATCATCAAGGGATTGGTCATCATCGTGGCAGTCGCCCTCGACCGCTACAGGCTCCAGGCAGGAGCGAGAACGTGATTGACCTTGGTCGCCGGCGTAAACGACCGGTTTGTGTAACGCACCGTGAGAGGCGCGGGGCAATTGGAGGAAAGCAATGAAGACCATCGCTAAACTGCTCTGCGGCGTCGCACTCGCGGCTGCCGCCATCGCGCCCGCATCGGCCAAGGACCTCAACAAGGTCGGCATCTCGGTCGGCCTGCTCGGCAACCCCTTCTTCGTCGCCACCATCAAGGGCATCGAGGACGCGGCCAAGAAGATCAACCCGAAGGTCGAGGTGACGTCAGTGTCGGCCGACTACGACCTCAACAAGCAGGTCTCTCAGGTCGATTCCTTCATCGCCGCCGGCGTCGACGTCATCATGCTCAATGCGGTCGATGCCAAGGCGATCGGCCCGGCGGTGAAGAAGGCGCAAGCAGCGGGCATCGTCGTTGCCGCCTTCGACGTCTCGGCGCCAGGCGCCGACGTCACCGTCATGACCAACAACGTCAAGGCCGGCGAAGAGGCCTGCCAGTATCTGGTCGACCACACCGGCGGCAAGGGCGACTACGTCATCCTCAACGGCCCGGCGTCGTCGTCGATCCTGGAGCGGGTGAAGGGCTGCAAGGACGTCCTTGCAAAACACCCCGACATCAAGATCCTCTCCGACGACCAGAATGCCGAAGGCTCGCGCGACGGCGGCCTGAAGGTCTTCCAGTCGCTGCTCACCCGCTTCGACAAGATCGATGCGGTGTTTGCCATCAACGATCCGACGGCGATCGGCGCCCAGCTTGCGGCCAAGCAGCTCAATCGCTCGGAGTTCATCTTCACCGCAGTGGATGGCGCTCCCGATATCGAGAAGGAACTCGCTTCCGGCACCTCGATGATCAAGGCCTCGGCTTCGCAGGATCCCTACGTGATGGCTGGCCAGTCGCTGACGATGGCGGCTGAGCTGCTTGCCGGCAAGAAGCCGGCGGAGCCGACCGTGCTGCTCGACCCGAAGCTGATCACGGCCGAGAACCTGAAAGATTACAAGGGCTGGACCGCAGCCCGCTAAGCCTCCCAAGGCCGATGCGGCCGGGGCAACCCGGCCGCATCTCAATTCCAGAAACGGGAGACGATCATGTCGCGCATCGGTATTCATTCCTTCGTCTGGTCGGCGAGTTCGGCGCAAGGCGACCTCGAACGGACGCTGGCCAACACCAAGGAGGCCGGTTTCGACCTGATCGAGTTCTCCTATCTTGACCCGGCCAATGTCGACGTTGGCGGGCTGGCCAGGCGCATCGCCGACCTCAAGCTTGGCGTGGCGATCAGCATCGGCCTGCCGGCCGACGGCGACATTTCGAGTGCCGACAAGGCGGTTGCCGCGCGCGGCGTCAAGATCCTCAACGAGACGATCGCGCTCACCCGCGATCTCGGCGGCCAGAAGATTGGCGGCATCCTCAGTACCAGCCACGGCTTGCAGACGCAGGCGCCGACGCGCGATCAGTGGAACCGCAGCGCGGGGACACTTGCGAAGGTTGCGGAGACGGCCAAGGCCGCCGGCGTCACGCTCAATCTGGAGATCGTCAACCGCTTCGAAAGCAATCTGCTCAACACCGCTTCACAAGGCCTGGCCTTCATCTCGGACACCGGCTCCGACAACATCTTCCTCCATCTCGATACCTTCCACATGAACATCGAGGAGGCCGATGTCGGACTGGCTATCCGCCATGCCGCTGACAAGATCGGTTATGTCCATATCGGCGAGAGCCATCGCGGTTTCCTCGGCACCGGCAATATCGACTTTGCCGCCATCTTCGATGCGCTGACCGCGATCGGCTATAGGGACGACCTCAGCTTTGAATCCTTCTCGTCGAAGATCGTCGACGAGAACCTGTCACGGAAGACCGCGATCTGGCGCAATCTGTGGTCCGACAATATGGAATTGGCCCGGCATGCGCGCGCCTTCATCTCAATCGGTCTGGAGACGGCGCAGCGAAAGGCAGAGCTTGTTGCATCGAGACATCGTCCTTAGCAGGAGCGCGCTGCCAAAGCGCCAATGTTGTCGTTCATCCGGCCCGCGCCTTACGTGCAAGGAATCGACGTCGGAGGCGCTGAGTGTGGCGGAGGCAGTCGAGCGGGGTGACGCTGACGAGAGCTTTCTGATTTTGGCCCACGAAACGCAATAAAATCAACATCTTCATACGCCCTCCGGGGCCATCCAATCTCCATACTGGACGGGGATGACGTTTGACACAGCGCGGCGGAAAGCAGCAGGATGGCTGATAGAGTCGACATCGCATAATGATGTCACTATATAGCGGCGGCTTCGACCGTGTAGCTGTGGCAGTGTACCACGAAGCAGCAGAAAATGTGTTACGCGTTGTGATCCCTATTGTGATACAAATCGGCCGTCGACAGCAGGAAAAGATCGTAAGAACAACAGCATAGAGCCGATGCCGATCCCGGCCAACGCACCACTCTATCAAACAATCAGAACGTGCTCATTGAACCCTTCCCTTCATTCGGCTCTTCGGACCTCCGACAAGATCAACTTGCCGGGCGAAGCCGACTCGGTTCGAATGGCAGCATGCATCCTTTACCGGGTGCGGACGTTTACGGTTACCAACCGGCATAGCCGCCAGGGAAAAGCAGTATGAGTGAACATGCGATCGAGTTCTTGCGCGGATGGATCGGTGAAAAGGTCCACTGCCAGCACTCGCCGGTAAAGATCGAGAAGCAGGCCGAGACCCTCGCCAAGGAGTGCGCGGCCAAGGCCGCTGAGGTCGGCATTCCGCTGGAAGATATCCAGGAAGAAGTCGGCGACATCCAGGAACTGATCGCATCGCGGCTCGAAGAGGCGGCCGAGGCCGACCAGAGCAACGCGGCCAAGCCGTGACGCAACAGGCCTGGCGCCGCCAGGCCTTGTCCTCTATCCAAATCGATCTTTCAGCCAGGCCTTCGGCAGCGCCGGCACGAAATTGCCGTCGCGTCCGCTCATATCCTCATTGGCGACCATTGCATTGAGGATCGCCTCCTCTACGCCTTGCGCCACCGCATCGAAGAACGGATCGATATCGACGTCCGGGATGTAAGCGGCGTTTGCGGTTCGTCCCGACGGTGCAAGTGCTGCTTGCGGATTGGCGGTGGTGAAGGCCAGAAAAATGTCGCCCGAACTGTGGTAGCCGAAGCCGCCTGTCATGGCGATGCCGAGCGGCACGCGCTTTGCCAGCCGCTTCAGCTGGTGCGGCAGAAATGGCGCATCGGTGGCGACGATGGCGATGATCGAGCCCTTTTCGGCACGCGGCGTGCCTTCGCGCATCGCCGGCTCTACCAGATCGGGCCCGACGCGGGCGCCGCGCAGTGTGAAATTGCGCCGCTTGCCGAAATTCGCCTGCACGAATACGCCGACCGTATGCCTGATGCCCTGCCACTCGACGATGCGCGATGCCGTGCCCGAGCCGGCCTTGAAGCCAAAGGCAATCATGCCGGTGCCGCCGCCGACACTGCCTTCCTCGATCGCTCCACCGGCGGCACCGTCGAGCGCGGCTTCGACATGTTCGAAGCCGACGTGATGACCGTTGATGTCGTTGAGGAAACCATCATAGGTCTCCGCCGCAACCGGCAGGCCCCAGCCGCTGTCGAGCGCCGCCGGCAGCACGCGTTGCATCCAACGCAGCGTGCCGTCGCGGGTGACGCCGCAGGAATGCGTGTTGGTGATCGTGACGGGCAGGTTGAAGGCGCCGACTTCCTCGATAATGTGCGACCCCGTCAACTCGCCATTGCCGTTCTGGCTGAAGACACCGGCAAACACCGGCGTGGCGAGCTCAGCCAACGGCCGCGGCAGGATGGCGGTGACGCCGGTGCGCACCGGCCCCGTGCCAACCTCGAGCAGACCCTCGCCGGAAATCAGCGTCGCATAGCCGACCGATACGCCGGGCACATCGGTGATGGTGTTGAAGCCGCCCGGCGTGCCCTCGAAGGCAATGCCGAAAGCACGGGCGCGCGGCTTGCCCGCCGGCGTTTGAAGATGCGGGTCATGTCCGGTCATGCGGTCCTCTAAAAAAGCGAGCCCTGATTGCCCGGTTCTTTCGGTTTGCTGGCCGTCGGCTTTGCGGCGGGTTTGCTGGCGGGCGGCGTGGCCGCTGGTTTGGCAACGGCCTGCACCCGCTCGGCGTCGCCGGTCGCGACTGCATTTACGATGCCGTCGGCGAACTCCAGCTGCAGGCCAGCGCCCGGCGCCACATCAACTGCCAGTTTGATCACCGCGCCGTCGGCATCCTTGACCAGCGCGAAGCCGCGGGCCAGCACAGCCTTGTGCGACAGCGTTGCCATCAGCCTCTCGGATTGGACGATGCGGCCGCGCAGTCGCTCCAGCCTGAGCAGTACCGCTTGCGTGCCGCGTCTCGTCAAAGCTGTCAGAAGATCCCTCTGCACGGTTTGCCGCCGTGCCGTTGGCTCGATCGTAATGCGGCCTTGCAGCAAAGCCAGTTGCTGCCTGTGCCGTTGCAGGGATGCTTTCGCACATTTTGGCAACTGATCCGCCGCACGATTCAACTCCGCGCGCCGGGCTCTCGCCAATGCGCGCAGCGCCCCTTGGGCGCGCAAAAGGTTGCGGTCGTTGGTGCGTCGCGCCTCGGCAATTCGCCGCGACAGCGTTGCCGGAGTGAGCTTCACGGCGAAGAACCGAGCTTGCTTTCTTTCGGTGGAGACCATCAGCCCCCGGCTAAGCCGGCTGGCCGCCTCGTCCAGCCGCCGTCGCGGCAGCGCCAGCAACTGGTCGGGCGAGGGCAGCGCGCGGGCGGCCGCACGCGAGGCCTGCCGCTTGCGTTCGAAATTGCGCAAGGTAGCTGCTTTGAGCCGTGCGCCAAGACTGGCTGTTGTCGCTTCGAGGTCCGCTTTCACCGGCACCGCGATCTCCGCCGCACCTGTCGGCGTCGGTGCCCGCATGTCGGCGACGAGATCGATCAAGGTCCAGTCGGTCTCGTGGCCGACAGCCGAAATCACCGGGATGCGCGAGGCAGCGACGGCGCGCGCCAGCCCTTCATCGTTGAACCCCCAGAGGTCCTCGAGGCTGCCGCCGCCGCGCGCCACGATCAGAAGGTCGGGCTGGGCAATCGCTCCATCCCAGGCCAGCGCGTTGAAGCCGTTGACGGCCGCCGTCACTTCCGCCCCCGCCGTCTCGCCCTGCACTCTCACCGGCCAGACCAGCACATGCAGCGGAAAGCGGTCCTTGATGCGATGGATGATGTCCCGGATCACCGATCCGGTCGGCGAGGTGACGACGCCGATGGTGCGCGGCATGAAGGGCAGCCGCCGCTTGCGGCCGGCATCGAACAGCCCTTCGGCCTGCAGTCGCCGCTTGCGCTCTTCCAAAAGTGCCATCAGCGCCCCGGCGCCGGCGGGTTCTAGATTGTCGATGACGATCTGGTAGTTGGATTTGCCGGGATAGGTGGTGAGTTTGCCGGTGGCGATCACCTCCATCCCCTCTTCGGGGCGGAATTTCAGCCGGCTCATCGTGCCTTTCCAGACCACGGCATCGAGCCGCGCGCGGTCGTCCTTCAGGGTGAAATAGGCATGGCCGGAAGAGTGCGGCCCGCGATAGCCGGAAATTTCGCCGCGCACCCGCACATGGCCGAAGACATCCTCGACCGTACGCTTCAGCGCGCCGGAAATCTCGCTCACCGTGTATTCGGTGGCATTGGTTCGTGATTCGGATTCTGCGTCGCTCATCGGCCGATTGAGCGGCTGTTGTCGCTCCGCGTCAAGATTCCATAACTTGATCTTAAGCCTGTCCTGATTGACTCTGGGCCAAGGAGGACGCATGAGCGCCCGCAGACAACGCAGCCCGTTGACGTTCCAGGTCACCCTGACGGTGCTGACGCTTGCCGTTTTTGCACTGGCCATCGTTGTCGGCTTCGGCCTTTACGCCACCATGCAGGCCGACCGGGTCTCGCTCGAGCGGCAGAAGGTTTTCCTGGCCAACGGCCTGCAGGACCAGATCGCCGCGGTAAAGCGCGAGCAGGAAAGCGTCGCCGTCTGGGATGATTCCGTTATCAACGCCAAGGCCGGCAACCAGACCTGGATGGCAGAGAATCTCAGCGTCTGGATGTACTCGTATTACGGCCACAACCGGGTCTATGTGCTGGACGACGCCAACCGGCCGGTCCACGCCATGCGCGAAGGGAAGGTCGTGTCGCCTGTCGTCTTTGGCGAGGACGAACCCGCTTTGCGGCCGACAATCGCCAGGTTGCGCCAGATGATGAGCAAGGACGCAAGCCAGGCCGGCGCAAAATTCGTTGCCGACGATCTGGTCTCGCTTGGCGGTCAGCCTGCCATACTCAGCGTCATGCCTCTGGTGCCGAGTTCGGATCGCGTCACCCAAGCATCCGGCAGCGAATATCTGCATGTCTCCATAGAGTTCATCAACGACGCGGTGATCGGCAAGATCGCGCAGAAATATCTCCTGGCGGGGGCGCATCTCCTGCCGATGGCTCAGCCGCTTGGCTCGGCTGCCATCCCGCTTATCGACAAACAGGGTGTCATCCTCGGCTATATTGCCTGGGACCAGGAACGGCCCGGCCTGACGCTGGTGGGCAAGGCCAGCCCGGCCCTGGCTCTGGCCGCGCTGGTTGCGGCGAGCGTGCTCGCCTTTCTGCTCCGGCGTCTGCGCCGTGCGTCATCGGCGCTGCAGACCAGCCAGGCCCAGGCGCAATATCTCGCCTTTCACGACACGCTCACCGGCCTGCCCAACCGGGCACTGTTCGAGGACAGGCTGCGGCGTGCCTTGCTTACCTCCGGCAATGAAAGCAAGGTCGCGCTGCTTTATCTCGATCTAGATCGCTTCAAGCATGTTAACGACACGCTTGGTCACCCGGCAGGCGACGAACTCGTGCGCCAGACGGCGGCCAGGCTTCAGCATACGGTTCGCGACGTCGACACGGTGGCAAGACTGGGTGGCGACGAATTCGCGGTGATCCTGATCGATGTCCGCGACGTAAGGAACGCAGAGGATGTTTCCGAGAGGGTGCTGCAGAAACTGCAGGAGCCGTTCAAACTGATGGACGATCAGGTCTTTATCAGCGCCAGCATCGGCATAGCCTTGTCGACAGGCCCTGATGCCGATGCAGACGATCTGCTGCGCAAGGCCGACATCGCGCTCTACGAAGCCAAGAAGAACGGCCGTGGCCGGTACCAGGTCTTCGCCGGCGACATGGACGACCTTTTGCTGCGCAAGCGCAAGGTCGAGAGCGAGCTGCGCAGCGCGCTAAATGGCGGCACCGGTATCAAGCTCGCCTACCAGCCGGTCTTTGCCAGCGATGGCAAGACCATTGTCGGCGCCGAGGCGCTGATCCGCTGGGCGCATGAGGTCCATGGCGCACTGCCGGCGGCGCAGTTCATCGCCATCGCCGAGGAACGCGGCATGATCGGGCAGCTCGGCGCATGGGCCCTGCTGGAAGCCTGCCGCTTCGCCGTGAAGACCAAACTGCCGTGGCTCGCCGTCAATGTCTCGCCGCTGCAATTGCGCGACGCCGGCTTTGCCGAAGAGGTTGCCTCGATCCTCGCCGAAACGGGACTGGCGCCGAAGCGCCTGCAGCTCGAGATCACCGAAAACGTTCTCCTGGAAAACAACGACACCACCAGAGCGGCTCTGGCAGCCTTGCGCCAGTCGGGCGTCGGCATTGTGCTCGACGATTTCGGCACCGGCTATTCGTCGCTGAGCTATCTGCGCCGCCATGCCATCGACAAGCTCAAGATCGACCGCTCCTTCGTGCGGCTTCTCGACGGCGACGGCAATTCGGGCGCCATCGTAAAGGCGCTGATCGATCTCGCCGGCGCGCTCAAGGTTGAGGTCACCGCCGAGGGAGTAGAGACCGAGGTGCAAAAGGCGCTGCTGGTCGCCATGGGCTGCCAGCAGCTGCAGGGCTACCTCTTGTCGCCGCCGCTGGAGCCGGCGCAATTGGTGGCGCTGCCCGGCCTGTCGTCGGCCAACGCAACGACGGAAGCGGCAGCGTCGGCCTGATCGTTCCTACCAGCCAGGCAGGATCTGGTTCGGCTTGCTCCGCTTCATCTTGGCGAAGGCGAGCGAGGCAAAATCGAAGCTTCCCGTTTCTTCGCCGAGCGGCACGGAAATATTGTCGAGGCTTTCCGAGATGTGCCGGGCCAGCGCGTCGACGATTTCGGGCCGCGAGGTCTGGCCGCGCATGATGCCGATGCGGCAGTCGGGCAGGGCGCCAAAACCGTCGGCTTCGCCCAGCACCCGCATGCCGGGCCGCAGCGCGCATTCCGGCAGCACCGAGATCGCCAGTCCCGACAGCACCGCGGCGGTGATGACGGTGGCCGAGAAGCTGGTGAACAGGATTCGATAGTCGCGGCTTTGCCGGTCGAGCACATCGACGGCGGCGCGCCGCCAGATGCAGTTCGGCCGGCCGAAGGCCATCGGCAGCACTTCCTGTTCGTGCGTGGCATGGTTGGCCGAGGTCACCCATAGCAGCGGCTCGCGCCGCACCACTTCCGACTGGCCGCGCGTGTCGTTGTGCGTCACCAGCGCAAGATCGAGATTGCCGCGCTTGATATGCTCGACCAAGCCTGGTGTCGGCTCGCAGATGACGGTCAGCTCGACGCGTGGGTTGGAGCGCGTGAAGCGTGCCATGATTTCGGGCAGGAACCGGTCGGCATAGTCGTCGGGGGTGCCGATGCGGATGGTGCCTTCGAGCCGCTGGTCATCGAAGGCGGCCAGCGTTTCGCGGTTGAGATAGAGCAGGCGGCGCGCGTAGGAGAGCAGCTTGTCGCCTTCCTCAGTCAGCCTGTTGGTGCGGCCGTCCTTTTCGAACAGCGGCTTGCCGATCCGCTCTTCCAGCCGGCGCATCTGCATCGACACCGCCGATTGCGTGCGCAGCACTTCCTCGGCCGCGCGGGTAAAGCTGCCGGTATCGGCAATCGAGATGAAGGTCTGCAACTGGTCGAGATCGAGTGGCGCTTTCATCGGTCCAATCCATCACTAGCGTTGATGCTAAAGATTAGAAACATTCGTTGGATTAATCAATCGGTGCGTGGCAAATTCACATTGTCCACATGAAAGCATGTGAATCGAGACCGGAACGGCCGCTGTCCCCAGCGCCGATCGCCTGGTCTTGTCCAGTTCGAGTCTGAAGGAGACCGACATGACCACGTTTGATTTCGCCACCGAGACCTCGCGCATCACCTCGCGTCCGGCCGTTGCGACGCGCGTGGCCAACACCCTTCTCAATGCCTACCAGGCCTGGAAAAATCGCCGGGCCTTCTATCGCCTCGGCGAGATGTCGGACGCCGAACTCGCCGATATCGGCCTGACGCGCGCGGACCTCCATGTCGCCATCGATGTGCCGTTCGGCGCCGATCCGACCGTGAAGCTGCGTGCGATTGCGAGCGATCGTGCCGATACGATCGAAGATCTCGCCCGCCAGATAGCGTGATATCGGGCGCATTGTTTCGGTTGCCGTGAACCTTTCTCAGGCTCGCCGCGACCAACGAGTATAGCAGGCTCCCCACTCCCTGCCGGTTCCCCGCCGGCCAGCCTGCACACTGGCCCGGTCCTCCTCCAGGACCGGGCTTTTTCTTTTAAAGCTCCGTCGTCATCGTGCGGTCTGCGCCGCGTCGCTTCGTTCCTTGCTCCGAAGCCGCTAAGGTCAGCGCCCAACTACCGCCAACTACCGCCGGTCCATGTCCCGCTTGAACTGGTCGAAGATCGTTTCCACGCCCTTCTGATAGTCGTCGCGCTGCTGGGCGCCGGTCTCGAACATCTTGCCGAAAATATCGTCGAACGGATTGCGTGGCCTGCCGCTCGGATTGGCCTGCGGTTGCGGCGCCTGGCGCTCCTGCGGTGCCTGCTGCGGCGCCGGCTGCCCACCGGGCAGGCCGAAGCCGCCACCACCGCCTTGCCGCATCATCTCTTCAAAAATCTTGCCCAGCGGGTTGTCGCCGTAAGGGCTCTGCGTCTGTTGCGGCTGTGTTGGTTGCCGCGGCCGGCCCGGCGGTTGCTGTGCCGCGCCACCGCCGAACATGTCCTGCAGCACTTTGCCGAGCGGATTGTCGCCATAGGGGTTGGGCGCCTGTTGCGGCTGGCTTTGCGGCTGTTGGGCGCCGCCGCCGAACATGTCCTGCAGCACTTTGCCCAGCGGGTTCTCACCGTAAGGATTGGGTGCTGGCGGCGCAGGCTGTGCCCCGCCGCCCGCCTGCCGCATCATCTGTTCGATGATCTCGCCGAGCGGATTGCTGCCACCGCCGAAGCCACCGGCGGCCTGCATCTGACCCCCGGTCAACTGGTTTGTCGTCTGCTTGAACAATCCGCCCATCACCATCGAAGCGATGGCCGGCAGCATCTGCTGCAGGATCTGCTGGCTGACGCCGGTCGCCTGCGCGGCCTGGCTGGCCACCGCGCGCGACAGCTCCTTCGAGCCGAACAGATGACCCAGAATGCCATTGCCCTCATTGACGCCTTGCGGTGAGAAAGCCCTGGTCGCGTCCTCGAAGTATTTGGCGTGCTGGCCGCTCGCCATCGCCGTCATGAAGGCGCCGAGCCCATAGGGATCGGCGGTGTTGCGTTGCAGCCCTTGCGAGAAGGCCGGCAGCAGAGCGGCGACAGCCGCCTGCGTCTGCTGCATGGAAAGCCCGTACTGCTGGGCAAGCGCCTGCATGCCGTTGCCGTTCTGCGCCTGCGCCAATATGTCGAACAAGGTAGGCATCGGTTTCTCCTCCCGGAAATCCTCCAGGGAGAACCTAGTTCGTTTCGATGTTCGATTGAAGCGGCTTTTGCCGCTGCTCAAGGCGCGACGCTAATACGCATATTCCATGAACACCGGCTCGATCGAGCCGCCCCAGCGCGTGTGGTAGGCCGACAGCATTTCCTCGGCACTGGTGGTACCGCGCGCCACGACTTCGTCCAGCGTGTTGAGGAACGAGGTCTCGTCATAGCCGTCGCGGTTCTTCCTGCCGCGATTTTTCAGCCCAAGGCGCGAAATGGTCATTACATCGCGGCCGATCTCACGCAGCGTCGTGTTGCGGAACGGCGCGGAAATGCCTTGTTCCGGCACCGCATTGCGCATCGCCAGCGTTTCTTCATAGGTCCAGCTCGAAGTCAGCGCCTCGGCGGCGTCGAGCGCGGCCTCGTCATAGAGCAGCCCGACCCAGAAGGCCGGCAGCGCGCAGATGCGGCGCCACGGCCCGCCATCGGCGCCGCGCATTTCGAGGAAGCGCTTCAGCCTGACGTCAGGGAACAGCGTTGACAGATGGTTCGCCCAGTCGCCCATGGTCGGCAGTCCGTCCGGTACTTCATTGCGGGCAACGCCGGCCATGAACTGGCGGAAGGTGATGTGCGTCATGTCGTGATAGTGGCCGTCGCGGATGACGAAATACATCGGCACGTCGAGCGCCCATTCGACATAGTCGGCAAAGCCGAACTCGGGCGAGAAGCAGAATTCGAGCAGGCCCGAGCGTTGGTTGTCGGTGTCGCGCCAGATGTCGCCGCGCCAGCTCTGCAGCCCGTTCGGCCGGCTGTCGGTGAAGGGCGAGTTGGCAAACAGCGCCGTCGACAGTGGCTGCAGCTTCAGCGACACCTGCATCTTGCGGCGCATGTCGGCTTCGCTTTCGAAGTCGAGGTTCACCTGGATGGTGCAGGTGCGATACATCATGTCGAGACCCTTGGTGCCGACCTTGGGCATGTAGCGGGTCATGATTTCGTAGCGCGATTTCGGCATTTTCGGCGTCTCGGCCAGCGACCATTTCGGGCTGCCGCCGAGGCCGAGAAAGCGGATGCCCATCGGCTCGGCGATCTCGCGTACCTGCGCCAGATGCGCATTGCCCTCGCGACAGGTCTGGTGGATCGTTTCCAGCGGCGCGCCCGACAGCTCGAACTGGCCGCCCGGCTCGAGCGAGATCGCGCCCTGGCCGGTCGGCTCGACCAGGCCGATGATGCGGCCGTCATCGATGATCGGGTCCCAGCCGAGCTTTTGCTGCATGCCTTCGAGGATGGCGCGGATGCCGCGCTCGCCGCCATAGGGCACCGGCGCGTTGCCGTCGACATAGAAGGGGAACTTCTCGTGCTCGGTCCCGATGCGCCACTTGTCGCGCGGCTTGTTGCCTTCGGCCAGATGCTCGACCAGTTCGTCGATGCCTTCGATTGGCCGGAAATCGGTTGTGTCGCGCGCCATGGGGCCCCCTCTGCGGCTCTCGGAGCCCGCCGGCGCTAAATGGACGAAATGTCAGCAGCCGATCAAGCGAAAAATCCTGAGCCACAGGTCAACAGGAATTGATCTTTACGCTTCTTACCAGTCTCCGACCGTCGCCTGCATCACCGCAAGCGCCGCTACAGCTGCTGTGTCAGCGCGCAGGATGCGCGGTCCGAGCGGGATGGCAGTGACGAAGGGGAGCGCCCGCAGCATCTTGCGTTCGTCATCGGAAAAGCCGCCTTCCGGCCCGACCAGCAGCGCCAGCTTCCTCTCAGGTATTGCCTGCAATGCCGGCAGCGGGTTGTTGGTCGAGGCATCCTCGTCGCAGAAGATAAGCCGGCGTTCCTTGTCCCAGCCGGAGAGCAGGCGCTCGAATTTCTCGGCCTCGCGCACTTCCGGCACCGCCAGTATGCCGCATTGCTCGGCCGCCTCGACGACATTGGCGCGCAGCCGGTCGATGGAGGGTTTTGCCACTTGCGTGTGCTGGGTGATCACCGGCTGCAGGATGCCGGCGCCCATCTCGACCGCCTTCTGCACGAGATAGTCGAGCCGGCCCTGTTTCAGCGGCGCAAAGCAATAGATCAGGTCAGGCAGGGGCGGTTGCGGTCTCTGCGAGGCCAGCACCTTCAGCCGCACCGCCCTTTTCGACCTGGTGGCAATCGCCGCCGACCACTCGCCGTCGCGGCCGTTGAAGACCAGGATCTCGGCGCCTTCGCCGAGCCGCAGCACATGCGTGAGATAATGGCTCTGCTGCTGGCCGGCATCGAATTCGATGCCTGCCGCGAGGTCGTCCGGCACGAACAGCCGCTGCATCTTGTAATTGGCGCGCATCGCCGAGGAATGGGCGAGGCGGTGCCTGGCGTCAAGTCTCGGCGGAACGATGCCACACCGGTTCAAAACCGTGCCGCAGCACCGAAACGGTCGTGGCCGGTGTGAGCAGGCGCAGCGACCGGCCGGCAAGGCTGTCGAAGGCCGCCGCATCGCCATAGCCTGCGAACGACCAGGGCAGCGCGTTGCCGCCGCGCAGCGCATAGGCCGAGCCGCCATCCGCGATCATCGCTCCGTCCGGCAATTCGGCAAGCTCTCCCATGGTGACATCAGGTGGCTTGCCGCCGGAAGCCAGCCGCTCCTTGTGCAGCCGCTTGTCCACCATTGGCGCGCGCGGTTCGTTTACACCGAAGACTTTGCCGAAACGCCCGACAAAATCCGTGGCTCGCTCACGCCGGCAATAGAAACAGGGACGGTGCCCGGCGGCCAGCGCCGTCACCTCGTCGAGGAAGAACAACTCGGTCCAGCCGGCCCTGCCGCCCGGCCTGTTCCTGCCCATCGGCTCGCGCCGCACGTCGCGGAACTTGCACTCGCAGATGATCCAGGCCGGCAACGCCCATCGCTTTTTCAGCAGCGTCTTGGTCTCAGGATCGTGGATGATGCCGCGATTGCCGGTGAACAGGCCGCGCTCGGATATGGCATGGATGGCGCCGAACGGATCGACCCGGTTCTGCAGTGGCATAGCTCTCTCCCGAATACGCATCTTGGCTGCAATACGGGCGACATGATATCGCTCGTCGCGTCATTTCATGTCAGCAGGGTTTTGCGATGCGGGTGCTGGTGGTCCAGAACTACGACAACACCGGCCTTGGCCAGGTTGGTGCCGCGCTCGCCGAAGCCGGCGCCGATCTCGACCTGCGCCGGCCCTACAAGGGCGATGCGCTGCCGGACGACGCGACCGGACACGATGCCATGGTGATGCTTGGCGGCGGTCAGAATGCGCTGGCCGACGATGACTACCCGTATTTCCCGGCGCTGCTCGAACTGACCCGCGATTTCGCCGCCAAGGATCGCTCGGTTCTCGGTATCTGCCTGGGCAGCCAGTTGGTTGCCCGCACTTTCGGCGGTGAGAACCAGATCGGCGGCGCCTCGGAATTCGGCTGGCACAAGGTATCGCTGACGCCGGACGCCAGAACCGATCCGGTGCTTGGCGCACTTCCCCAGGATTTCCCCATCTTCGAATGGCACGACGACACTTTCGCGCTGCCGTCAAATGCGGTGCGGCTTGCCGGCAGCGAAATTGCCGAGAACCAGGCGTTCCGAATCGGCCGCGCCGTCTACGGCTTCCAGTTCCATTTCGAGGCCGACCGGCCGATGGTGAGGGACTGGAGCACGTCCTTCGCGCCGCTGATTGCCGATCGCCATCCCGACTGGCACGATCGCCTCGACAGCGAAATGGCACGCAACGGCCCCGAGGCTGATGCCGCGGGCTTGGCCATTGCCCGCGCCTGGGTGGCGACGATCTGAACCCAGCCAACGCGCGGCCGTTGCATAATTGGCACGCGGCGGGGAATCTGCCGGGGACAACTTCTTTCGTCCTTGGTTTGTGGCCGAACGCCATCCTACAAGGCGCGCGCTATGCATCGGCAATGCAACCGCGATGAACCTTCTGTGTGATCCGCGCGACACACCGCCGATACAGAATCGACCTACAAGCGCGAAATCGTCGAAACTTTGAGACGAATTCTCGGTTTCAACCCATTGGTAACCGCCTCGTGCCCAGATGCAGGAAGCTCAACTAGAGATGACGTCCGTGAAAGCAGCGCTTCTGTCCTTTGTCATGCTGTCTGCCATCGTTTTGTGCGGTCTCGGCATTTATTCCGCCGATGCAGCCAACAACCATCAGGCCGTCGACGGCTACGGCGTCACCGCCGCGCTTCGCTAAAACGCTTTTCCCTGCACAGTCAGGATACGCTTGTCCGCGCCGTCCACGGCGAGCGCGCTGAGCATGCCTGACTGCCAGGCGAGCGTGTCGACATTGACGCGGTTCGGCATCACCTCCGCCTGCGGCACCGGTGTGTGGCCGTGCACGATCACCTTCGGGTAAAGCCCTGGATGGTTGTGGAAGACGTCGCGGATCCAGACCAGATCCTGCGGGCTCTGGCTCTCCAGCGGCACGTCAGGCCTGACGCCGGCATGGCAGAAGAAGAAATCACCTGATATCAGTGACAATTGCAGCGACCGCAGGAAGTCGACATGGGCTTGCGGTACAGCATTGACCAGTGCCTGGTGTCCCCGCCGTAACGCCTCGGCCTTGCCGAACCAGCTTGCGTGTCCCGCTAGGTCGACGCCATAGGATTGTGCCGTCTGCACGCCGCCATAGCGGATGAACAGCCCTTCCGGGTCAGGCTCGTCGAGAAAATCGAGGAAGCCGATATCGTGGTTGCCGGCGAGCATCAGATGCCGTGGATCGCGTTTCTGTACCTCGATCAGGAAGTCTATGACGCCCTTGGACTCTGGTCCGCGGTCGACATAGTCGCCGAGGTGGATGACGCGCCAATCGCTGGTCGGCTTGTATTCGAGTTCGCTCTCGATGCGGCGATGCATGGCCGCGAGCAGGTCGAGCCGGCCATGCACGTCGCCGATCGCATAGAGGCGCATGCCATCGGGTGCGCGCGCGTCGAGGTAGTGGATGCCGGTCTCGGTCAAGGCGGCTTCGTCTCCGTGATCCAGCGAGGCTAGGGTCTAATCGGTGAACAAGACCCTATCGCCGCAACTGGTCCTTGCCCATCTCGGTCACCAGCCGTTTGCCGCACAGTGCCAGCGTGATGTCCATCTCCTTGCGGATGATGTCCAGCGCCAGGGTCACGCCTTGCTTGCCCATGGCGCCCAATCCGTACAGGAACGGGCGGCCGATATAGGTGCCCTTGGCGCCGAGGCAAAGCGCCTTCAGCACGTCCTGGCCCGAGCGGATGCCGCCGTCCATATGCACCTCGATCCTGTCGCCGACGGCATCGGCGATCTCTTCCAGCGCCATGATTGACGACGATGCGCCGTCGAGCTGGCGCCCGCCATGGTTGGAAACGATGATGGCGTCGGCGCCGGTCTCGACCGCCATCAGCGCGTCCTCCTTGTCGAGAATGCCTTTCAGGATCAGCTTGCCGCCCCAACGTTCCTTGATCCAGGCGACATCCTTCCACGACAGATGCGGGTCGAACTGCTCCGTCGTCCACGATGCCAGCGAAGCGACGTCGCCGACGCCCTTGGCATGGCCGACAATGTTGCGGAAGGTGCGGCGCTTGGTGCCGGCAATGCCCATCAGCCAGCGTGGCCGCATGGCGATGTTGGCAATGTTGGCCAGCGTCATCTTGGGCGGCGCCGACAGCCCGTTGCGGACATCCTTGTGGCGCTGCCCCAGGATCTGCAGGTCGAGCGTCAACACCAGCGCCGAGCATTTTGCAGCCTTCGCCCTGTCGATCAGGTCGAGCACGAAATCCTTGTCGCGAAGCACGTAGAGCTGGAACCAGAACGGCTTCTTGGTCACCGACGCGACATCCTCGATCGAGCAGATGCTCATCGTCGACAGCGTGAACGGCACGCCGAATTCCTCTGCCGCCTGCGCGGCCAGCATCTCGCCATCGGCATGCTGCATGCCGGTCATTCCAGTTGGGGCAAGCGCCACCGGCATCGCCACTTTCTCGCCGATCATGGTCGATTCCAGCGAGCGGTTGCTCATGTCGACCAGTACGCGCTGACGGAATTTTATCTTCTGGAAGTCCTCTTCGTTGGCGCGGTAGGTGCTTTCGGTCCAGGCGCCGGAATCGGCATAGTCGAAGAACATCTTCGGCACCCGCCGGCGCGCCAGGTCCTTGAGATCGGCAATGGTGAGGATGTCGCTCATGGTGGTTCCTCGTTAGCCAGTCGTCTTGAAGCCGTCGTCGGCGTCGGAGCGCTGCTTAAGCCTGAGCCGCGACACGCGCTGCCAGTCGCCGCTGCGTTCGGCCTCGAGCATCGAGCGCTCGACATAGGAGATATGGTCCATCGCCGCCTGGCGGGCAGCTGAGGGATCGCCGGCCTTCACGGCTTTGTAGATCGCGCCGTGCTGGGCCAGCAGCGCCTCGCGCGCTCCGGGCACGCTGAACACCAGAAGCCGGTTCTGGAACACGCCTTCAGACAGCAGCCGGTAGCAGGAGCGCAGCGTGTGCAAGAGGATGATGTTGTGCGCGCATTCGCACACAGCATGGTGGAACTCGACGTCGATTTCCGCCTCGTCGTCGAAATCGCCGGTGCGGTGCGCCTCGTCCATGCGCGCCATGATGCGGTCGAGCAGCGCAATGTCGTCCGCTGTCGCGCGCCGCGCCGCATATTCGGCCGCAACACCTTCGATCTCGCGGCGGTATTCCAGATAGTCGGTCACCGCCTTGCGGTGCATCGAGATGAGGTCGGTCACCGGCTTGGTGAACAACTGGCCGATGACGTCGGCGACATGGGTGCCGCCGCCGGCCTTGGTGATCAGCAGCCCGCGCCCATCCAGCGCCTTGAGCGCATCGCGCAGGATCGGCCGCGACACGTCGAACTGGCGCGCCAGCTCGCGCTCGCCCGGCAGCCGGTCGCCGGTGCGCAGCACGCCTTCAAGGATCAGGCTTTCGATCTGCTGCACCACCTCGTCGGCGGTGCGCGAATGCTCGATCCTGGAGAAAATATCGCTCAACGGGGGCCTGGGAAATTGAACCGGCGTCGCGCAAGATAAAGCCAGCGTCGCCAACTGGTCAAATTATTTATCCAATTTGCCCAATCGGGTCGGTCTGCGCGTCGCGCCGGCAGGACCTACGATGCTAGACTTTGGTGTTTACGCGCCTCATGGATTGCCTTTAGAGGACGCCATCACACGAAGGGTCGAGAACAGGGGGACCACCGTGTCGGACGAGACGTCCAACCTCGAATTCCAGCCGCGCGCCCAGGGCAGCGTGATGGGCTTTCCCGCGCATGAGGGACGGCCCGGCGCGATCGGCGAGGTCCATGCCCGGCCGCATCCGCTGATCGAGAAGCCGCGCGTGCTTGTGCAACTCGCCTTCATGACCGAGGGCGGCTCCGGCGTCGACATGGCCGTGCTCTCCGAACTGTCGCGGCGCCTCGGCATCGCGGCGCCCGACCGTCATGCCCGCCACCACGCCATGAAGTGGGGCAAGGGTACGCTGCGCTGGGAGCGGCATACGGAATTCTCGACCTATCTTTGGGAAGGGCCGCTTGCCGAAAGCGGCAGGGCGCAGGAGGATTCTCCTTTCGGCAACGGGTTCTCGCCGCCGGGAACGGTGATCTCAGGCATAAGGCTGGAGATCCGCAAATGGACGCCGGCAAGCGAGAAGCTGATTGCGGCCTTCGACCCGACGAGCCTCTGCTATTCGCTGGTCGAGCGCGGCAATGCGGCCATCGTCACCGATTTCCGCCAGGACGGCGACGGCCTGACCCGCATCCTGGTGCTTGATCGCGGCCTGACGCCGGCGCGGACCGGGGCGCTGTCGCAGCGGCTGATCGACGTCGAGACCTACCGCACGCTTGCCATGCTCGGCCTGCCGCTGGCGCTGACCCTGTCGAGCCGCGCCCGCCGCATCGAAGACCGGTTGGCGCAGACCACGCTGGAAATGAAGGTCACTGAAACCCGCGACAGCCAGACGCTGCTCGCCGACCTGACCGAGCTTGCCGCCGAGCTGGAAGCCGATGCCGCCTCCAGCCTCTATCGCTTCGGCGCCAGCCGCGCCTATGACGGCATCGTTGTCGAGCGGCTGGAGGCGCTGGACGAAGAAGCCGTGCCCGGCTACGACACTTGGGGCGGCTTCCTGCAGCGGCGGGTGGCGCCTGCCATGCGCACCTGCCGTTCGGTCGAGGAGCGCCAGGCCAACCTGTCGCGCAAACTAACCCGCGCCACGACGCTGCTGCGCACCTGGGTTGATGTCGAGGTCGAGAAGCAGAACCGCGATCTGCTGGCGTCGATGAACAACCGCGCCCGGCTGCAACTGCGGTTGCAGCAGACGGTCGAGGGCCTGTCGGTGGCAGCAGTGTCCTACTATGTCGTCGGTCTGATCTCCTACCTTGCCAAGGGCGCCTCGATCTTCGGCCATGCCATTGCGCCCGAAGTCGTCACGGCCGTCGCGGTGCCGGTCGCCATCCTGCTGGTCTGGTGGGGCGTGCGGCGAGTCAGGCGGATGCACTCCGAGCCGGCGAAACATCCGGGGGAGTGAGAAGCGGTCCGCGCAGCGGACGAAAAGCCAATTGCTTGGCTTTTCGAGCTTCGAACGCCCTGAGCCAGCGAAGGGCAAGGCGCTGGACTATCCGCCCTGCCGGGCCAGCGGCAGATTGCCGCTGCGGAAGGCCGGCAGTACGCTCTTTGCCCAATGCGGTGTTTGCAACATCCAGATGTAACTGGTAAAAGATTTTTACCAGCCAAGCGGAGAACGCCGCCGATGTCCGGCCTTGTCATGCCCAAGCCAGACGACGCCACTATGCGAAGGCGGGCGGAGATCGTCGCCGACATGCGCATCATCGTGCCGGGCGAGGGCGTCGTCGACGCCACCAATGAGATGCGCGCCTTCGAAAGCGACGGCCTCACCGCCTACCGGCAATTGCCGCTGGTCGTGGTGCTGCCGGAAACGGTGGCGCAGGTGTCGCGCATCTTGAAATACTGCAACGACCGCAACATCCGTGTCGTGCCGCGCGGCTCCGGAACCTCGTTGTCGGGCGGCGCGCTGCCGCTCGAGGATGCCGTGCTGCTGGTCATGAGCCGCTTCAACCGCATTCTGGCCATCGACTATCCCGACCGCATCGTCGTCGCTCAGCCAGGCGTTACCAATCTTGGCATCACCATTGCCGTCGAGCAGGAGGGCTTTTACTACGCCCCTGACCCATCCTCCCAGATCGCGTGCTCGATCGGCGGCAATGTCGCGGAAAATTCCGGCGGCGTGCACTGCCTGAAATACGGCCTGACCGCCAACAATGTTCTGGGCATCGAGATGGTGCTGATGAACGGCGAGGTGGTGCGCCTGGGCGGCAATCATCTGGACTCGGAAGGCTATGATCTCCTCGGCGTCATGACGGGGTCCGAAGGCCTGCTCGGCGTCGTCACCGAGGTCACGGTACGCATCCTGAAGAAGCCGGAGACGGCGCGCGCTCTGCTGATCGGCTTTCCGACCAGCGAGCAGGGCGGCCAATGCGTCGCCGACATCATCGGCGCCGGCATTATCCCTGGCGGCATGGAGATGATGGACCGGCCGGCGATCCATGCCGCGGAAGATTTCGTCCATGCCGGCTACCCCCTTGATGTCGAGGCGCTGCTGATCGTCGAACTCGACGGGCCGGGCGTCGAGGTCGATCACCTGATCGGTCTCGTCGAAGCGATCGCCTATAGGAACGGCTCCACCACCTGCCGCATCTCGCAATCCGAACAGGAGCGGCTGAGTTTCTGGGCCGGCCGCAAGGCGGCCTTCCCGGCGGTCGGCCGCATCTCGCCCGACTATTACTGCATGGATGGCACCATCCCGCGCAAGGAATTGCCGCGTGTGCTCGCCGGCATGCGCGAACTGTCGGAGAAATACGGCCTTGGCGTCGCCAATGTCTTCCACGCCGGCGACGGCAATCTGCATCCGCTGATCCTCTACGACGCCAACGTGCCGGGCGAACTCGACAAGGCGGAAAGTTTTGGCGCCGACATCTTGCGGCTCTGCGTCAAGGTCGGCGGCGTCTTGACCGGCGAGCACGGCGTCGGCGTCGAGAAGCGCGATTTGATGCCGGAGATGTTCAACCAGATCGACCTCGACCAGCAAATGCGCGTCAAATGCGCCTTCGACCCCAACCATCTGCTCAACCCCGGGAAGGTGTTTCCACAACTGCGCCGCTGCGCGGAGCTTGGGCGCATGCACGTGCATCGCGGCCAGGTGGCGTTTCCGGACATTCCGAGGTTTTGATGGGGGCGGAATGTCTCACGTCGGCGATCCTTCGCGCCCCCCTCTGTCCTGCCGGACATCTCCCCCACAAGGGGGGAGATCACCAGTCATCTCTGCCTTCGCCAATCTTCGACGTTGCTAGAGAGGCGCGGTCGCCAAAGCTGCTAATCTCCCCCCAAGTGGGGGAGATGTCCGGCAGGACAGAGGGGGGCGCGAAGGAACTCGACCCATCTTCGCCATGACGACCTTCACCCCCACCACATCGGCCGAGATCCTCTCCACCGTCCAATGGGCGGCGGCGGAAGAGTCACCTTTGGAAATCATCGGCCACGGCTCCAAGCGCGGCATCGGCCGGCCACAGCAGAGCGAACACACGCTCGATCTTTCGAAGCTCACCGGCGTCACCCTCTACGAGCCGGCCGAACTGGTGCTGTCGGCGAAGGCCGGCACACCGCTTTCCGATATAGAAAGCCTGCTCGCCGAAAACGGCCAGCAACTTGCTTTCGAGCCGATGGACTACGGCCCATTGTTCGGCGGTATCAAGGGAAGAGGCACGATCGGCGGCGTGCTTGCCGCCAACCTGTCCGGCCCGCGCCGGCTGAAGGCGGGCGCCGCGCGCGACCATATCCTTGGCATCAACGCGGTTGCCGGTCGTGGCGAAGCGTTCAAATCAGGCGGCCGCGTCGTCAAGAATGTTACCGGCTACGATCTGTCGAAGCTGATGGCCAACAGCTGGGGCACGCTGGCTGTATTCACCGATGTCACCTTCAAGGTGCTGCCGGCGGCCGAGATCGAGGTGACGCTTGCCGTGCGCGGCTTGCTCGACGATGCCGCCTCTGCCGCCATGGCGCTGGCGCTCGGCTCCAGCGCCGAAGTGTCGAGCGCGGCCCATCTGCCCGAACGCATCGCCGCGCGCGTTGCCGGGGGCAGTCTAGGCACCGACGCTGCAACGCTGCTGCGCGTCGAAGGGTTTGGCCCATCGGTCGCCTATCGCATTGAGGCGCTGAAGACCCTGCTGAAAAATGCCGGCCCGCTGCAGGAGATCGCAGGTGAGACATCGCATACCCTCTGGCGTGACATAAGGGACTGCACGCCATTCGCCGACCGTAGCGAAAAGCCGGTCTGGCGCGTCTCCATGGCGCCGTCTCAGGCCCATCAGATGGTGCTGACGCTGCGCATGCAGATCGGTGTCAGCGCCTTCTACGACTGGCAGGGCGGGCTGGTCTGGCTGCGCATGGAGGAGGGCGATCCCGAGGCCGCCCTGCTGCGCGGGCTGATCAGAAAGCTTGGCGGCGGCCACGCCACGCTGGTGCGCGCCACCCCTTCGCATCGCGCCGCCGTCCCGGTGTTCGAGCCGCAGGCACCGCATAAGGCCGCACTGTCGGCGCGGCTCAAGGCCGAGTTCGATCCCAAGTCCATCCTCAATCCCGGCCGCATGGCCCAAGGCTAAGATAATGCAAACCAACTTCTCCCTTGCCCAGCTTGCTGATCCGCATGTCGCGGAATCGGAGAAGATCCTGCGCAAATGCGTGCATTGCGGCTTCTGCACCGCCACCTGCCCGACCTATGTGACGCTTGGCAACGAACTCGATTCGCCGCGCGGGCGCATTTATCTCATCAAGGACATGCTGGAGAATGGCCGCCCGGCCGACAAGGAGATCGTCACCCATATCGACCGCTGCCTGTCCTGCCTGGCCTGCATGACCACCTGCCCGTCGGGCGTCAACTACATGCACCTGGTCGACCATGCCCGCGCCCATATCGAGGAGACTTACAAGCGGCCGCTGCTCGACCGGCTGACCCGCGCCATGCTGGCCTTCGTGCTGCCCTATCCCGCGCGCTTTCGCGCCGCGCTGAAATTGGCGAGACTGGGCAAGCCATTCATCGGCCTGTTCGAAAGGCTGCCGGCGCTGAGGCCGCTGGGTGCGATGCTGAAGCTGGCGCCGGCATCGATCCCGGCGGCCTCGCCGATGGCCTCTCCCGGCGTCCATGCCGGCAAGGGGACGAAGAAAAGTCGCGTCGCCATCCTCACCGGCTGCGCCCAATCGGTACTCGACCCCGCCATCAATGATACGACGATTGCATTGTTGACACGGCTGGGCGTCGAGGTCGTGGTGCCGGAGGGCGAAGCCTGCTGCGGCGCGCTGGTCCATCATATGGGCCGCGAGGCAGCAGCCCTTGCCTCGGCACGGCAGAATGTCGATGCATGGACGCGTGCCATCGACCAGGGCGGGCTCGATGCGATCGTCATCACCGCGTCCGGCTGCGGCACCACGATCAAGGATTACGGCTTCATGCTGCGCCTCGATCCGGCCTATGCCGACAAGGCCGCACGGGTCTCGGCGCTGGCCAGGGACATTACCGAATACCTCGCAAGCCTCGACCTGCCCGAGCCGGTGCGCAAACCCGGCACCGTCGTCGCCTATCACTCCGCCTGCTCGATGCAGCACGGTCAGAAGATCATCCGCCAGCCGAAGGAGCTGCTGTCCAAGGCGGGCTTCGTCGTGCGCGAACCGCGCGAGGGGCATCTGTGCTGCGGCTCCGCCGGCACCTACAACATCCTGCAGCCGGAGATTTCCGCAAGGTTGCGTGACCGCAAGGTGAAGAACATCGAGGCGACCGGCGCGGAGATCGTTGCCACCGGCAACATCGGCTGCATCACCCAGATCGCTTCGGCTGCAAAGCTGCCGGTGGTGCACACGATCAAGCTGCTCGACTGGGCCTATGGTGGTCCGAAGCCGGAGGGCGTCTCCGAAGGAAACCTGGTCGCCGCCGAGTAAGCAGCTATTCCGCTGCCAGCCGGTCCACCACGCCATACGTCGCCTGGTAGCGCGCGCGCTGGCGGCTGAGCGCGACCATTGTGTTGCGCAAGAGGATCGCCACAGTGATCGGGCCGACGCCGCCCGGCACCGGCGTGATCCAGGACGCGACTTCCTTCACGCTCTCGGTGTCGACGTCGCCGACGATGCGGCTCGTGCCGTCCGGGCCGATCTCGGAATTGATGCCGATGTCGATGACGGCCGCACCGGGCTTCACCATGTCGGCCTTGATCAGCCGCGGCTTGCCGATGGCGACGAACAGCGCATCGGCGCGGCGCGCATGCGCGGCCACCGAGCGCGTCATGTGATGGCAAACCGTTACCGTCGCGCCTTCGCTCATCAGCAGGAAGGCGATCGCCTTGCCGACGATTTCAGAATGGCCGACGACGACGACTTCCAGCCCCTTGAGGTCAAGGCCGGTTTCCTTCAGCAGCTCGACCGAGGCCGCAGCCGTGCAAGGCGCAAGGTCGAGCTGATTATACACGATGTTGCCGATCGAGGCCGGGTGCATGCCTTCGACATCCTTCAGCGGATGCACCGCGGCCTGCAGCGTCTTGATCGGGATATGCGCCGGCACCGGCCGCTGGATGATGATGCCGGTGACGCGCGGGTCGGCGTTCAGGCCATGGATCGCCGCCTCGAGTTCGCCGGCGCTGATGTCGGCGGGGAACCGCCGCTCCTCGAAACCGATGCCGGCAAGCGCGGCTTTGGCGCGCTGGTTGCGCACATAGACATCGACGGCAGCGGTGTCGCCGACGGTGATCGACACCAGCTTGGGCGGAAAACCTTCGGCGGTGGCGATGGCGGCATCCTCGCGCACGGATGCCATGATGCGCTGGGCGACCGGGCCGCCCCGGAGATAGCGGCTATCGTCTGGCGGAGACATGGCTGGACCTTTGCAGCGGAGTTTGGCGCAGGGGAGTTTGGCCGTCCCTATAGCAGGGGAAATGCGGCAAGGCAGCGTGAAAGCGAACCGTCATCCCCCTGGCGCGACGTTCTGGCGCAGCCTGGCTCAGCTATAGCCGCAAAGAGAAAGGGCAGCGCGGTTTCCCGGGCTGCCCTTTCCTGACTGGCCGCATCCCCACACGGCCCGTCCCCCGTAAACTCTTCCCGATCCTGAAGGTCTAACCTTCTGGACCAGATGATTCGGTAGCCGACTATATCACGACCACGGTCGTTCCAACATTGACCCTCTCGTAAAGGTCAACCACGTCCTCGTTGCGCATGCGGATGCAGCCGGAAGACACCGAGCCGCCGATGGTCCATGGCTGGTTGGTGCCGTGGATGCGGTATTCCGTCGTGCCGAGATAGAGCGCGCGGGCGCCAAGCGGGTTTTCCTCGCCGCCGGCCAGATAGGTCGGGAGGTAGCGGCCCTTGGCGGCCTCGCGCTTGATCATCTCCGCTGGCGGGCGCCAGTCCGGCCAGACGCGCTTGTTGGTGATCTTGTGCGTGCCAGACCATTCGAAGCCAGGCTTGCCGGTGCCGACGCCATAGCGCCGCGCCTTGCCGTTCTTCTCGACCAGGAACAGGAAGTTCTGCGTCGTATCGATGACGATCGTGCCCGGCTTCTGCGGGCCGTCATAGGCGACTTCCTGCGGCAGATAGAGCGGATTGATCTGCGGCCGCATCACCACGCGCTTGACCGGCGCCTGCACGGAAGCAGTGCGAACCCGATCGGGTCGCGCCGGCTGCGCATAGCGAACGCGCGGCTGCTGCTGCACGAACTGGCGGCTCTGCCGCACGATGCCGGGCGCGCGGCCAAGCTGCAGCACCCAGGGCGCGGAAAGGTCGGGGCTCACCATCACCGGCGGCCTGTCGGCATAGCGGTCGTTGGCGGCAGACGAGGTGACGCCGGCGGCCAGAATGGCCACGGCGCCGAGCACGGAACGCAAAAAGATCTTCATCGGAACGCACCTTGATCGTCGAACGGACGGAGGCGGAACTTGCCCCCGGTTGCGCGATCCTTGGCGCGAAGCCACAACCGAAACATGAATCGGAATGCGTAAAATGCCGCTTTGTCAGCAAACCTTTTGGTGTGGTTACCGCCGGGTTCAGGAATCTGGTAAAGCCGCGGTAAATGCAGCGCGAAAGCGCGTTAACGGATGGATTGGCCATGGCGCAAGACAACACCGGACTGCTTACCGGCTCCGACGGGATCACGCGCTGCTTCTGGCACGGCAATCTGCCGGACTATCTGCACTACCACGACCATGAATGGGGCCGGCCGGTCGCCGACGACCGCAGGCTGTTCGAAAAGATCTGCCTCGAAGGCTTTCAGTCCGGCCTGTCCTGGCTGACCATTCTGCGCAAGCGCGAGAATTTCCGCGAGGCCTTCGCCGGTTTCGACTTCGACAAGGTCGCTGCCTTCACCGACGAGGACGTCGAGCGCCTGGTCGCCAATGCCGGCATCATCCGCCACCGCGGCAAGATCGTCTCGACCATCAACAACGCCAAACGGGCGTGCGAAATGGTCGACGAGTTCGGCTCGCTGGCCGCCTGGTTCTGGAAGTTCGAGCCGGGGCCGAAGGAGCGGCCGGCGGTGGTGGACATGGCGCATCTACGCGCCAACCCGACGACAGGGGTCTCGATCAGGATTTCGAAGGAGTTGAAAAAGCGCGGCTGGACCTTTGTCGGCCCGACGACGGTCTACGCCTTCATGCAGGCGATGGGTCTGGTCAACGACCATCTCGAAGGCTGCGTGTGCCGGGAGCAGGTGGAGAAGGAACGCAAGGCCTTTAAGAGGCCGAAGTAGGGCGCTGTCCCCCGACCTCCCCCTTGTGGGGAGGGCGCGCCGAAGGCGCGGGTGGGGGTATCTTGGCGCTGCACCCCCACCCCGACGCTACGCGTCGACCCTCCCCACAAGGGGGAGGGTAAGGAACTCACGTCCCGCTGGCGCCAGTCAGGAACAATCCCGCCACAATCGCCGCCAGTGCCGCAAAGGCCGGATAAATCACCAGCAATCCGGTCATCAGCGCCTCGCGCATGGTGGAACCCTTGCGCTCGTCGGCGGTGACCTCAAACGGACCGAGGCTCGCCGTCACCTGCGCACGGCTCTCGGCCGGCCGCAGCCGGACTTCATGCAAGCCGTCGTCTCTGATGTCGAACTTGTGTGCCGCAGTCATGGCCCCAACCCCTTTGTTTCGGCGCGCTTATCGGCTCTGATTGTGTCGGCACGATGCCGCGCCGATGGCGGAATTGTTTCCTTTTGGTGCGTTTTGTTTCGGAGGAGAAGGAAAAAGCGCAAACCCTTGCCGCACAAAGCCGCTTCGGTTAGGACACGCCCACTCCAAACAAGTCATCGATTACTAAGCGAAAAGACCCATCCCATGGCCGACAAATCGGAAAAGACGAAAGCGCGGCTGCCGCGCGGCTTTGCCGACCGCAGTGCGGAAGACATCCGCGCCGTCGAGAAGATGATGGCGACGATCCGCTCGGTCTATGAGCTCTATGGTTTCGAGCCGGCCGACCAGCCGCTGATCGAATACACCGATGCGCTGGGCAAATTCCTGCCCGACCAGGACCGGCCTAATGAGGGCGTATTTTCTTTCCAGGACGATGACGAGCAGTGGCTGTCGTTGCGCTACGACCTGACCGCGCCGACGGCGCGTTATGTCGCCGAGAATTTTGAGCGACTGCCGAAGCCCTATCGCAGCTACCGCTCCGGCTGGGTGTTCCGCAACGAAAAGCCCGGCCCCGGCCGCTTCCGCCAGTTCATGCAGTTCGACGCTGACACCATCGGCACACCGGGCGTCGCGGCTGATGCTGAAATGGCGATGATGATGGCCGACGTGATGGAAGCGCTCGGCATCAAGCGCGGCGACTACGTCATCCGCGTCAACAATCGCAAGGTGCTCGATGGCGTGCTGGAAGCGATCGGCCTTGGCGGCGATGAGAATGCAGGGCGTCGGCTGACGGTGCTGCGCGCGATCGACAAGCTGGACAAGCTCGGACCGGAAGGCGTGAGACTGCTGCTTGGTCCGGGGCGCTGGGATGGCGGCAAGGAAGGCGAGGGTGACTTTGCCAAGGGTGCCGGACTGAATGAGGCGCAAGCCGAGGCCGTTCTTCTCGCGACAGCGAGGGAACAGGCCCGCCAGGATTCCAATGTCGATGCGAACGCGATCTATCAGGAAGGCGTTGGCGAGCTCTCCACGATTGAAGCCTTGGTCAGGGCGGCAGGGTACGGCGAAGATCGTATCGCCATGGACCGCTCCGTCGTGCGTGGCCTCGAATACTACACCGGCCCGGTTTTCGAGGCCGAGCTTCTGGCCGAAATCCCCAACGAAGACGGCCAGATCGTGCGCTTCGGTTCGGTCGGTGGTGGCGGCCGCTATGACGGGCTGGTCTCGCGCTTCCGTGGCGAGCCGGTGCCGGCGACCGGCTTTTCGATCGGCGTCTCCCGCCTGATGACGGCGCTGAAGAACCTCGGCAAGCTGGACACCACAGACGTGATCGCGCCGGTCGTCGTGCTGGTGATGGACAAGGATACCGAAAGCCTCGGCCGCTACCAGAAGATGGTGGCCGGCCTGCGCGCGGCCGGCATCCGCTCCGAAATGTATCTCGGCGGCGCCGGCATGAAGGCGCAGTTGAAATATGCCGACCGCCGCGGCAGCCCGGTTGCCATCATTCAGGGCGGCGACGAGCGCGCCAAGGGCGAGCTGCAGATCAAGGATCTGATCGAAGGCGCACGCATGTCGGCCGAGATCACCGACAACGCCGAATGGCGGGCCGCAAGGCCAGCGCAGGTGACCGTGGCGGAGAGCGAGCTGGTCGCCGAGGTGAAGAAGATTCTGGCGGCGCAGGTCGAGGAGAGGGCGAAATGATGAGCGCCGCGCTGTTCTTCCCTTCTCTCCTTGTGGGAGAAGGTGGATCGGCGCGGAGCGCCGAGACGGATGAGGGGTGTTCCAGGGAACTCCAACGCCTCACTCCGCTGGAACACCCCTCATCCGTCGCCTTCGGCGACACCTTCTCCCACAGGGGGAGAAGGGAAGGCTGCGCTTCATGACCTCCCGTCCCGCCATCTCATCCGAAATCACCAACCTCTTCGCCACCCGCAACACCCATGCAGTGGAGGTCGCCGTGCTGCAGCCGGCCGATCCGTTCCTCGACATGGCCGGCGAGGACCTGCGCCGCCGCATCTTTCTCACCGAGAGCGAGACCGGCAAGACGCTTTGCCTGCGGCCCGAATTCACCATTCCCGTCTGCCTCGACCACATCGCGTCGCAGGCCGGCACGCCGCGGCGCTATTCCTACCTTGGCGAAGTGTTTCGCCAGCGCCGCGAGGGCGGCAACGAGTTTTTCCAGGCCGGTATCGAGGATCTCGGCGACCGCGATACGGCCGAGGCCGACGCCCGTTCGCTGGCCGATGCGCATGCGCTGCTGCAGTTAGTGCTGCCGGGTCAGACCCTTGCGATCACGCTCGGCGACCAGACCATCTTCGAGGCGGTGCTGGCAGCCCTTGGCCTGCCGCGCGGCTGGCGCATGCGGCTGGCGCGCGCGTTCGGCTCCGCGCCGATGCTGCAGGCAGCGCTGGCCGATCTCGCCAACCCGCCACGCAACGGCCAGCTCGACGGCGATGTCGCCGCCCTTGTGCTCGATGGCGATCTCGAAGCGCTTTCCGCCCACATCGCCGGCGGCATGGAAGAGGCCGGCCTTTTGGCATCCGGCGGACGCGCGCCAGTCGACATTGCCCGGCGGCTGATCGAAAAGGCCGAATTGCGCAGCGTGCGGCTGTCGAACGAGGCCTTTGCAGCACTCAGGGATTTCCTCGCCATCGACGTGCCGCTCGACGGCTCGAGTGCTGCGCTCGAAAGTTTTGCGGCCTCTGCCGGGCTTTCGCTGGGCGCGGCGCTGGAAAAATTCGCCGCCCGCGCCAAAGCCATCGAGGCACATGGCCTGCCTGCAAAGACGATCCGCTACGACGCTGCCTTCGGCCGTCCGCTGGATTACTACACCGGCATCGTTTTCGAGATCGAAGCACTTGGTGGCGAGCGGCCGCTGGCCGGCGGCGGTCGCTACGACCGGCTGCTGACCCTGCTCGGCGCCAAGACGCCGATCCCCGGCGTCGGCTTCTCTGTCTGGCTCGACCGCATCGAAGCGCTGCGGGGAGAGCCGCAATGATCACGCTGGCGATCCCATCGAAAGGCCGGCTCAAGGAGCAGGCCTTGGAGGTACTGGCCAGGGCCGGGCTTGCCGTCAGCCTGCCCGGCGATGAGCGCCAGTACCGCGCCCGCATCGACGGCGCCGAGGGCATCGAGGTGGCGTTCCTGTCGGCGTCCGAAATCGCCGGCGAGATTGGGCAAGGTTCGGTCGACCTCGGCATTACCGGCGAGGATCTGCTGCGCGAAAACCTCGCCGACTGGGAGGCGCGCGCCGAAATCGTCGCTCGCCTCGGCTTCGGCCATGCCGATGTCGTGGTCGCGGTGCCCGGCATCTGGCTCGACGTCGATACTATGGCCGATCTCGACGATGTCGCCGCCGATTTCCGCCAGCGCCACGGCAGGCGACTGAGGATCGCAACCAAATACTGGCGGCTCACGCAGCAGTTCTTCTCGCAAAAGCACGGCATCCAGGTCTACCGCATCGTCGAAAGCCTCGGGGCCACCGAAGGCGCACCGGCGGCAGGCCTCGCCGACGTCATCGTCGACATCACCACCACCGGCTCGACCCTGCGCGCCAACCATCTCAAGGTGCTGGCCGATGGGGTTGTGCTGAAGTCGCAGGCCTGCCTCGTGGCTGCCAGGAAAGATCGTGCTGCTGCGGATGAGGCGCTAGTGCGGGAAATAGCCGCGAAGATGAGCGCGCTCCCTCCCCCTTGAGGGGAGGGTGGACAGCCGCCAAAGGCGGATGGACGGGTGGGGTCGCTCCGGCAGTGCTCGACGCGAGACCACCCAAGCCGGGTCGACCGTGACCAAGGAAGTCGAGCACTTCGCCGAGGACCCCACCCGCCGCGCGTGGCGAGGCACCCTCCCCTCGAGGGGGAGGGGAACCGCCTGTACTTTCCACCACCCCATCAGGCTGCTAGGCTCACTCATCGGGAGGAAACGGCGATGGCGATTAATCTCGACGAGCTCAAGAACGCCACCAATCTGCGCGGGCGCGGCAGGGCGTTCATCGCTCCGCTCGACGGCCGGGCACATGTGTCGGGCGACCGTTCGGTGCCGCTGCTCGACAAGACGATCCCTCAGCTTTTCTCCGACACGGTCGGCAGATACGCCACGCAGGATGCTGCCGTCTTCGTCGGACAGGACAAGCGCTTCACCTGGAGCGAACTGTCGGACACGGTCGATACGCTCGCCGCCGGCTTCCTGGCGCTCGGCCTCGAAAAAGGCGACCGTGTCGGCATCTGGTCGCCCAACCGCTGGGAATGGCTGGTCACCCAATTCGCCACCGCTCGCATCGGCCTGATCCTGGTCAACATCAACCCGGCCTACCGGCTGACGGAGCTGGAATATGCCCTCAACAAGGTCGGCTGCAAGGCGCTGGTCATCGCCGCCAGTTTCAAGACCTCCGACTATCTCGGCATGATCGAGACGCTGGCGCCGGAGCTCGCCAACGCCACCCCCGGCAAGCTCAAGGCGCAGAAATTGCCGACGCTGAAGATCGTCATTCGCATGGGCGACGACAACTCGCCCGGCATGTTCAATTTCGCCGATGTGCTGTCGATGGCCGGCCGCGACGAGCATGACAGCCTCGACCGCATCTCCGAAGGGCTGAAGCCGGGCGAGGCCATCAACATCCAGTTCACATCAGGCACGACGGGCGCGCCCAAGGGCGCGACGCTGACCCACACCAACATCGTCAACAATGGCAATTTCGTCACCGCTGCGATCAAGCTCACCGTCGACGACCGGCTCTGCATCCCGGTGCCGCTCTACCACTGCTTCGGCATGTCGATGGGCACGATGGGCTGCGTCACCAAGGGCGCGACCATGGTGTTTCCTGGCGAGGGTTTTGACGCCGGCGCGACGCTGAAGGCGGTGGCGCAGGAACGCTGCACCGGCCTCTACGGCGTGCCGACCATGTTCGTCGCCATGCTTGACCACGCCGACTTCACCAGCTTCGATCTCTCCAGCCTGCGCACCGGCATCATGGCGGGCTCACCATGCCCGATCGAGGTGATGAAGAAGGTGGTGACGCTGATGCATATGGAAGAGGTGACCATCGCCTACGGCATGACCGAGACCAGCCCGGTCTCGTTCCAGAGCAGCGTCGACGATCCGCTGGAAAAACGCGTCTCCACTGTCGGCCGCATCCATCCGCATGTCGAGGTCAAGGCCATCGACGCCGAGGGCGCCACCGTCGCCGTCGGCGCGCCGGGCGAGCTGTGCACCCGCGGCTATTCCGTCATGAAAGGCTACTGGGACGACGCGGAAAAAACCCGCGAGGCGATCGACGCCGACGGCTGGATGCACACCGGTGATCTCGCCACCATCGACGCCGAGGGCTATTGCAACATTGTCGGCCGGGTCAAGGACATGGTCATCCGCGGCGGCGAAAACGTCTATCCCAGAGAGGTCGAGGAATTCCTCTACCGCCATCCCAAGGTCAAGGAGGTGCAGGTGTTCGGCATTCCCGACGCCAAATATGGCGAGGAGCTGTGCGCCTGGATCGTGCTGAAGCCCAACCAGATCGCCACCGAGCAGGAGATCAAGAATTTCTGCGCCGGCCAGATCGCCCACTACAAAATCCCCCGCTACATCCGCTTCCGCACCGAACTGCCGATGACGGTGACGGGCAAGCCGCAGAAGTTTCTGATGCGGGAAGCGATGGTGGAGGAACTGGGGCTGGTGGTGCAGAAGACGGCTTGAGGGTTGAACGCCGGGGACGGGACTGCCGGGCTTCGAAACGACATTGGGGTGCTCGACAGGCTTCCGCAAGGTTCGCCGAACGCATTGGGGCTTGAATGACTGGTTTCGCACGATCAGCGACTTCCTATGCGATGCCTTTGGCCGCGCTGGCACTGGCCGTTGCGGTCAGAGTCAGCGGGCTATCGGTGGACGAAGGTTCGCCGAGCGTCAGGATTCTCGTCGGAGCGCTCTCGAGTGCGATCATGTTCATCACTATTTTCGTGGTGCTCGATCACGCCGAGGCGGTGGCCCACCGTGTGGGGGAGCCTTACGGCACATTGGTGCTGACTTTTGCCGTGACGGCAATCGAAGTGTCGATCATCGTTTCCATGATGCTGCATGGAGAGAACAACCCCACGCTTGCACGTGAATCCGTCTTCTCGACAGTGATGATTGCCTCCACCGGCGTTGTCGGAATGTGTCTCACGTTTGGCGGCTGGCGGCATCGCAAGCAGGCAATTGTCCGGCAAGGGACCAGCGCATATCTGGCGGTTCTGGCCGCACTGACCGTCATGACGCTTATCCTGCCGACCTACACGCGGACCACCGATCCCGGCACATTTTCGGCAGCTCAGCTTGGCTTGGTAAGCGTTCTTTCCGTGCTGCTCTATGCAAGCTTTGTGTTCGCGCAGACAATCCGGCATCGGGACGATTTCATCGAAGGACTGGCAGACGACCTTTCGGCGCGAACCGCCCCTCACAAAAGCATCTCTTCCAGCGCTCTGCTCCTGGTAATCGGACTGATCGGAATTGTCATGCTCGCCGAGCAGGTCGCCGCAAGTGTTGAAGATGCGCTTGTTGCTTACCAGGTGACCCAGGCTGACAGCATTGTGGGGGCAATGATCGCCGGTCTGGTTTTGATGCCGGAAGCCATTTCGGCGGTTCGCGCTTCACTCAACAATGAGCTGCAGCGCGGCCTGAATGTCGCAATGGGTTCGGCTTGCGCCACGATTGGTTTGACAATACCTGCGGTCGCAGCAGCCAGCCTGCTTACGGGACGAGGGTTGACCCTGGGGCTCCCGGAAGCTGACGCAGTACTTTTAGTTTTAGCGCTTTTCATATGCGGCGTAAGCTTTAGCAACGAAAGGACGACCTTCCTGACCGGAATCGTCCATGCCGTGGTATTTTTCGCGTATGTATTTCTGGTATTTATCCCTTGAGGCTTTGGTGCGATCTGGCGACCAGCCGTCAAGGCGGGTATTCTCGAACGCGCCTGATTTGAGTTTCTTTTCGGGGTTCCCAAGGCGCCATCTAAGACCCGAACGACTCACACCCCCAGCACCGCCGCATCCAACCCCCGAATGATCTTCGCCAGTTCCACGCATTCATCATGCCGCACCTTGTTGCGGCGCCAGGCGAGGC
The DNA here is from genome assembly GCF_040321555.1 of Mesorhizobium sp. M0317. Lineage (NCBI taxonomy): Bacteria > Pseudomonadati > Pseudomonadota > Alphaproteobacteria > Hyphomicrobiales > Phyllobacteriaceae > Mesorhizobium > Mesorhizobium sp. M0317. Next base: position 55,691 of record NZ_JAMYRV010000046.1, read on the forward strand.
AGATCGTGCGTTGCGGCATTGGCTCTTGGAACGGCACGATCTTGAGGTCCGGCATGGCGCTGGCCGGCCTTGCCGCCATTTCGGGGATGAGCGTGACGCCGAGACCATGCGCCACCATCTGCAGCAGCGTCGTCAGGCTGGTGGCGCCGTAGCTTGCCATCGCTACGGGACGCACGCTGCCGCACAGGGCCAGCGCCTGTTCGCGCAGGCAGTGGCCTTCCTCCAAAAGCATCAACCGCTCCAGCGCCGGGCTTTCCGGCGGCACCGGTGGCGAGGCGAAGGCTGGATCTCCGGCTGGCACGGCGAGGAAGAAGCGGTCGGCGAACAGTTCCTCGGTGACCAGGCCCGGCTGCTCGAGCGGCAGCGCGGCGATGAAGGCGTCGAGCCGTCCGGTTGCCGTGTCCTCGACCAGTGATGCCGTCACTGCTTCGCGCAGTTCGAGCTGCAGGGACGGAAAATGCCGCTTCAGCTCCGGGAGCACATGCGGCAAAAGATACGGCGCCACGGTCGGGATGATGCCCAGCCGGAAGCGGCCTTCCATGGCCGGGCGGCCGCGCCGGGCCGTCGTCTCGACATCACTGATGTCGCGCAGGATGCGCTCGATGCGTGGCAGCAGCGCTTGCGCCTCTTCCGTCATCCGCACCGTCTTGCCGCCGCGCTCGAACAGCCGGCAGTTCAGCCTTTGCTCCATCTCGGCGATCTGCGCGGACAGCGCCGGCTGGCTGACGCCGGCGAGTTTTGCGGCGCGGCCGAAATGCAGCGTTTGCGCCAAAGCCTCGAAATATTGCATCTGCCGCACGGTCAAGCCAATCATAAGGAAAGCCTATCGCAACAAACAGGAAAGGCAATTTGTTTTTATCGAAGAGACGGCTTAGTCTGGAACCATTCCAGAGTGGCGCGGCTCCCGGCCGGCCCGGAAAAACAACACATAAATCAGCAATTCGGAGGCCAAGATGGACGCGATGACCGACGACAACAGCGCCGGCAAATGCCCGGTCCCGCATGGAACCTCCGCCAGGACCAACCGCGACTGGTGGCCGAACCAGCTCGACATCGGCGTTCTCCACCAGCAGTCGAGCCTTTCGGACCCGATGGGCGAAGCTTTCGACTACGCCGCGGAGTTCAAGACGCTCGACCTCGACGCGGTGATCGAGGATTTGCACAAGGTGATGACGGATTCGCAGGATTGGTGGCCGGCCGATTTCGGCCATTACGGGCCGCTGTTCATCCGCATGGCCTGGCACAGCGCCGGCACCTATCGCATCGGCGACGGCCGGGGTGGCGCCGGTGCGGGCCAGCAGCGTTTCGCGCCGCTGAACAGCTGGCCGGACAACGCCAATCTCGACAAGGCGCGCCGGCTGCTGTGGCCGGTCAAGCAGAAATACGGCCGCAAGATCTCCTGGGCCGACCTGTTGATTCTCACCGGCAACGTCGCGCTGGAATCGATGGGCTTCAAGACCTTTGGCTTTGCCGGTGGCCGCGCCGATGTCTGGGAGCCCGAGCAGGATGTCGACTGGGGTTCGGAAACCAAGTGGCTCGACGACAAGCGCTATTCCGGCGACCGTGAGTTGCACGGCCATCTCGGCGCGGTGCAGATGGGCCTGATCTACGTCAACCCGGAAGGGCCGAACGGCAAGCCGGATCCGCTGGCCTCGGCCCGCGACATCCGCGAGACCTTCGCGCGCATGGCAATGAACGATGAGGAAACCGTGGCGCTGATCGCCGGCGGCCACACATTCGGCAAGACCCATGGGGCCGGTGATGCAGCACTTGTCGGCGCCGAGCCGGAAGGCGCGGGCATCGAGGCGCAGGGCCTCGGCTGGTCGAGCAAGCATGCCACCGGCATTGCCGGCGATGCGATCACGTCCGGCCTCGAAGTTACCTGGACGACGACGCCGACCCAGTGGAGCAGTAACTTCTTCGACAATCTCTTCAACTTCGAATGGGAGCTGACCAAGAGCCCGGCCGGGGCCCATCAGTGGACGCCGAAGGGCGGCTCTGGCGCGGTTACGGTGCCGGACGCGCACAATCCCTCGAAGCGTCATGCGCCGGCAATGCTGACCACCGACCTCGCGCTGCGGGCCGACCCGGCCTATGAGAAGATCTCGCGCCGCTTCCATGAGCATCCGGAGCAGTTCGCCGATGCCTTCGCCCGTGCCTGGTACAAGCTCACCCATCGCGACATGGGGCCGGTCGTGCGGTATCTCGGCCCGCTGGTGCCGAAGGAAGAGCTGATCTGGCAGGATCCGGTTCCGGCCGTCGACCATGAGCTGGTCAGCGACCAGGATATCGCATTGCTGAAGGCCAAGATCCTGGCTTCGGGCCTCAGCGTTTCGCAATTGGTCTCGACCGCCTGGGCCTCGGCCTCGACCTTCCGCAACTCCGACAAGCGCGGCGGCGCCAATGGCGCGCGCATTCGCCTGGCGCCGCAGAAGGACTGGGAGGTCAACCAGCCTGTCGAACTGGCTAGCGTGCTGGCGAAGCTCGAAGCCATCCAGAACGAGTTCAACGCAAGCGGCAAGAAGGTCTCGCTGGCCGACCTCATCGTGCTCGGCGGCGTCGCCGCGGTCGAGAAAGCCGCAACGGATGGCGGCAATGCGGTGAAGGTTGCCTTCACGCCCGGCCGCACCGACGCCTCGCAGGCGCAGACCGACGTCCATTCCTTTGCGGCGCTCGAGCCCAAAATTGACGGCTTCCGCAACTATGTCAGGGGCAAACCGCCGATGTCGGTCGAAGCCATGCTGGTCGACCGGGCGCAACTGCTCAACCTGACGGCGCCGGAGATGACGGTGCTGGTTGGTGGCCTGCGCGTGCTCGGCGCCAACACCGGCGGCTCGAAGCATGGTGTGTTGACCGACAGGCCGGGCACGCTGACGAACGACTTCTTCGTCAACCTGCTCTCGATGAGCACCATCTGGGATCCGGCCTCCGAGCCCGGCTCGCATGAGGTCTACGAAGCACGCGACCGCAAGACCAGGGCAGTCAGGTGGACCGCCACACGCGCCGACCTGATCTTCGGCTCGCATGCGCAGCTGCGCGCGCTGGCCGAGGTCTACGGGTCGGCGGATGCCGGGCAGAAATTCGTTGGCGATTTCGTCAAGGCGTGGACCAAGGTGATGAACGCCGACCGTTTCGACATCGCTGCCTGATACAACCTCCCAAACGAAGGGGGGGGGGGCGGGGCCCGGCCCCGGGGTGTTTGGCGGGGGGGGAGTGGAGCGGTTATTTGGGGTGTGGGGGGTGGGGGCCCCGCCCCCCCAAAGCGCCCCCGCGGCCGGCGCCCCACGAGGCGAGGTGT